>CAJCJI010000441.1 GCA_903970595.1 Verrucomicrobiota bacterium | reverse complement strand
GGATAAAAGGTACTCCGGGGATAACAGGCTGATACTGCCCAAGAGTCCATATCGACGGCAGTGTTTGGCACCTCGATGTCGGCTCATCACATCCTGGGGCTGTAGCAGGTCCCAAGGGTCTGGCTGTTCGCCAGTTAAAGTGGTACGCGAGCTGGGTTCAGAACGTCGTGAGACAGTTCGGTCCCTATCTGCCGTGGGCGTTCGAGATTTGAGAGGAGTTGACCTTAGTACGAGAGGACCGGGTTGAACGTATCTCTGGTGTTCCGGTTGTCACGCCAGTGGCATCGCCGGGTAGCTAAATACGGACGGGATAACCGCTGAAAGCATCTAAGCGGGAAGCCCACCTCAAGATGAGATCTCGCGCAGATTAATCTGCCTTAAGAGCCCTTGTAGACCACAAGGTTGATAGGCGCGGTGTGGAAGTGCAGCGATGCATGGAGCTAACGCGTACTAATTGCTCGTGAGGCTTGACCATATAACGCTCAAGCATTTTTAGCCGTTAAGTAACTTAAGGCATTGAGAATGTGCCTTGCGTGTTTGACTACAACCCAATTCGGAGTGACGACCAGTCGAAAGATTGACCGGCATTCCAGACAGTTTGCCTGGCGGCCATAGCGAGTTGGCACCACCGGTTCCCATCCCGAACACCGAAGTGAAACGACTCAGCGCCGATGGTAGTGTAGCGATGACTATGCGAGAGTAGGACACTGCCAGGCTCTAAATGAGAAACCCCCGATCGAAAGATCGGGGGTTTTTTATTGCATGGCTTTTGCGGACCCTCGAACGGTTCAGGGCGGTTGGAACCCGCTCCCGGATCAGCTCGCGACTTTCAGATACGCGGATCCGGGCCGGCGCTGGCGGCGCAATATGAACGGCAGGGTCTTGAACTTCAGCGCGCGCTTTTCGAGCAGGTTCCACGACAAATAAGCGCAGACGCCGGCAAACAACAAAGCCAGGATGCCATGGTACAGGGCATTGGTCATTCCGGTGGCCGCCAGCACGCACTGCTGGCATACCATGCCCCAGACATACAGGCCGTAGGAATAATCGTTGCGAATGAAGTGTCCGAACAGCGCCGGCGGCCTGCGCAAGCCCAGCCACAGCACCACGTAGGGCAGCGACAAACACCACAGCAGGTTATCGAGCGAAAACAGCAGCTGCGCGCACAGCGCCAGCAAAGCCAGCAGCAGCAGTGCCCTGCTGAAGAGGATGTATTCCCGGTAAAACCAGAACAGCGAACCTCCAAAAAAATAGATGATCAGGCTGTCCGGCCTGACGGGATTGCCGTGGCCGTGCAGCAAGGACATATTGTTTTGAACCAGCAGGATCAGATACACAGACAGCACCACGTAGCGCAGGCGCTCGCGGCACAACAAGCCGAGCACCGCCAGGGTCGCGTAAAAAAGCACCTCGTGCAGCAAGGTCCAAAGTGGAACGTTGATCTCGTGGTTTGGATTGCTTTGAAAAACCCCGGGAAGAATCCGCTCGTTGTCGAATACCAGGTTCAGCAAATACCGCCAGGTTGCCGGGTCCGAAAGATACTTGGACAGCGGCAGCTTGGTGGCCATCGGCCCGAGAACAAAAGTGCTGATGAGCACCACCGCCCATAGCGCCGGAAAAATTCTGAGTCCCCGATTCCTGAAGTATTGAATCGTGCTCCTGCGCTGCTCCCAGGATCGCGCGATCAGGAAGCCGCTGATGATGAAGAACACGTATACGCCAAAATAACCAGGTGCGGAGGGAGCATTGGCGGTCACCAGGCTTTCATGGCTGGCGAACACCAGGAAGGCCGCGGACAATCGAAGCAGATTGAATGCATTGTCGCGGCTGTCACGCACCAGGTCGGCCACAAACACCGGCTTGCCCATCCAGCCAATGAGCCTCTTGCCGTTCTCCATGCTTCCGTCAACCGGACCGCCGGTGCCGGCAGTCTCTGGCGCAACAGCTGACATGGTATTCGTCACGTCCTGCGACCGTTCGCGTGACGTCCGCCCGGGCCGGATCCGCCGCCGGCAAGCGCGCGGCACCCAGACGCGGGCAGGCGCGGCCGCAGCCGATAATCCCGCGAGAAACCCGCCATCCGGATTCGATTGTTGCGGTGGCCGGTCCGTTGGCGGATGCCAGGTGTGAAACCTCCCGACCGCACGAACCGGGCTGCACCGGGATCGGACAGGGAACCGCAAGTACCTTCAACGTCTATTTTCACGCAGAAATACAACTTCCCTGTCTCCCTTCCCGATCCCTGAGCCAACGAAATTATCGTATAGGCTTCAACCGCAAAATCGATGCTAGTGCAAACAATCATGCCCTGCAAATGCCCGGAGAGCGATTCACCATTCAAACAGGGAGCCGGCGCCGGCGGACATCACCGCGACGAGCGTATACAAATTTGACGACCGGGGCCTATCCTATTGGGCACCACCGGCTGCGGTGTTCAAGCCGGGATTCCCACGAATACGGCAAGGGGCTTCATGCTAAAGCGTCTGCAAGACTTCTGGAAACTGATGCGTCTGCATCAGCTCGTCGGAATGTGGCTGCTGCTGTGGCCGGTGCTGTGGGCGCTATGGCTGGCGGCAAGGGGTACTCCGCCATTGGATGTGCTCTTCGCATTCCTCATCGGTACCGCGCTGATGCGCTCGGCCAGATATGCGGCGACCGGTGTACGCAGCGGCGCCTCGCCCGCAGCCGAAGCCGGATCGGGGGCCAGGCTTGCCCTTGCCCGCGTTCCGCCCTGGAGCGCTTTCCTGCTGATCGCCGCGCTTTGCGTCAGCGTGCTGGTGGTCACCGGACAGCTCAATCGGGCTGCCCTTTGGGTATTCCTGCCGGCCGTGCTGCTGGGAGTCAGCAGCTTGATCACCGGACGTTTCTTCGGCTTGTCGCGCTCGCATCTGGGCATCGTATTCTGCTTCGCCATCCCCATGGCCTACGCGGCGGTGCTCGACGATGTGCCGTGGCTGCAGGCTGGCCTGTTGATGGCCGCGAATCTTTGCTGGGTGCTCGCCTACAACACCTACAGCGTCGCCGGCGCTCCCAGCCACGCCATTTACGGCACGGAACAGACCGCCAACAGGCCGCCCGATCCCCGCACGCGCGCCATCGCCGGGACCCTGCAATTCATCGCGCTGGTCCTGCTTGCGGCGGTGGGCATGCTGGCCGAACGCGGCCTGGCATTCGCGCTGGGGCTGCTGGCGGCGGCGGGGTTCGTCCTATACGAACTGCGCATCACCCGCGGCGGCGACCGCCCGTCCTATATCAAGGCCTTTCTCAACAACCACGGCTTCGGCGCCGCCATTTTTCTTGGGATCGTCTGGGACTACACCCTCACCGGCTGGCAGGCGACCAATGCCTTTACCGAGCTCAATACCGGCGCGGACGCGGTAGTCGCCGACCATGCCTGCACCGGCCCGCTGCCCCGGGGTGTTTCGGCCCAGCCGACGGCACACGACTACGGCTATTGCGCCTTGCGGGATGTCACCTACTCCCCGCCGAACTGGCCGAGCCCGATGCAGCTGGACGTATTCACCCCGCAGCGCGAGGGGCTCAGCCCGGTGGTCCTGGTGCTGCACGGAGGCCACTGGCAGCTCGGCCACCGCCACCTGATGGAGCCGATCGCCACCACGCTCGCCCGCCGCGGCTATGTCGCCATGACGGTTTCCTACCGGCTCGCGCCAAATGCGCGCTTCCCGGCGCAATTGCAGGACGTGCAGCAGGCCGTGCACTGGGTGCTCGATCACGCCGCGCAACTGCATGCGGACCCGCAGCGCATCGGCGTCTGGGGCTTTTCATCCGGCGCCCATCTCGGCGCCTTGATGGCCCTGATCGAACCCGGCGATCCCTGGGGCGACCCGGCAGTGCACATCCGCGCCGTCGTGGGCGGCGGCACCCCTACGGACCTGGAGCACTTCAACCCGGCCGACGGCATGGCCTTGTTCGGTGTGACCGCCGCACAGGATCCGGCCTTATACCGCCGCGCCTCGCCGCTTTACCACGTGTCGGCCGGGGCGCCGCCGATCTTCATGTATCACGGCAAAGACGATACGGAAGTGCCCCTGGAGCAAGCCGAAGCGCTGCGGAACGCCATGGCCGCCGCCGGCGCGCCGGTGGAGCTGGACGTGGTGCGGGGCGTCGGCCATGCCGGCGCGACGGAGGCGGCCATGGACCCCGCCCTTGGCTTTCTGGACCGGGTGCTGAAACCCTGACCAGGCCAGGTCATCCACGGGATCGAACTCCCCTAGCCGGGGCGGGTCTAAAGTTCCCGGAATCCAGGGTCCGCCTGTCATCAAACCGCCATGCGCAAAGCACTTGCCGTACTCTTGCTGCCGGCGCTGAGTGCCTGCCAGTCAGGCGCGCCCTTGCAGGCGGGGCCGGCCACTGTCCCGGCGGCATCCGCTGCGGGCGCCAGCTGCCCTGAGTCGGCTGCAGGCCGCTGCATCGCAATCGTCGCGGTCGGCCGGCCCGATTCGCCCGCGAGCGCAGCGCCGCCCGTCACCGCCCGTGACCTGCAGCATGCCGGGCAATTCACGCTGCTCGATGCCCAGTCCTCGCCGAAAACCCCGGACTGGACGCAGCCGATCCGCTATGCCGAGTGGAAGGCCCGGCGCGTCGATTACCTGGTCCTGGAAGGCCCCGCGGACAGCGTCGCCGGCCTGCAGACCATCGGCGCCACGGGCGAAACCCTGCATCTGCGCCTGGCCGACGTCCGGCAGGAGAAGATCGTCGTCCTCGACAACCTGCCCATCACGCAGTCCGGCGCCGCGCGGGCCGCGCACCAGGCCTCGGACCTGATCCTGCAGCAGCTCACCGGCACCCGCGGCCTGTTCGCCACCGACATCGCCTACATCGCCGTGACCCAGGGCGGACGCGCCAGCAGCTACCGCCTGAAGATCAGCGACGCCTATGGCGACGACGAAAAAACCATCGCCGAGTCGCAGGAGCCCCTGATGTCCCCCACCTGGTCGCCGGACGGACGCCGCATCGCCTACGGCGGCTACGAAGACGGGCGCTCCGCCGTGTATATCTGCGACCTGGACAGCGGCAAGCGCACCCGCCTGATCAGCGAAAAGGGCATCAACGGCTCGCCCGCCTGGTCGCCGGACGGCAAGACCCTGGCGCTCACCCTGTCCTTCGGCCACAACCCGGACATCTACTTCATCGACGTGGACAGCGGCACCCGCCGCCGCATCACCAGCGACGCCGGCATCGAAACCGAAACCAGCTGGTCGCCGGACGGCAAGGCCATCGCCTTCACCTCGGACCGCGGCGGCGCCGCGCGCGTCTATACCCTGGACATCGACGGCGGCGCGCCGCGCGAGATGCCGGCCTACGGCAAGCAAACCTCCAACCCCAGCTTCTCGCCGGATGGCAAGACGCTCGCCGTGGTGGTGAACGAAGGCCGGGATTCCCGCATCGGCATGATCCACCTGGATTCGCGCCTGTCCGCGGGGTCCTTCGAATTCATCAGCTCGGGGCCGCGCGACGAAAAGCCCAGCTTCGCCCCCAATGGTGCCTCACTGGTTTACGCCGCCGAGGACGACCGCCGCGGCCAGCTGAAAATCCGCGCGCCCGGCGGTTCCCTGCGGCAGATCCATGGCGACGAAGACGTGCGCGAGCCGGCCTGGTCGCCGTATCTGAACTAACTCAAGGCCGCCGCAATCTCCCCCAAATAGCCCGTCAGCGCCGGGTGCTCCACCTCGAAGCGCCGCACCGTTTCCGCGATCTTGGCCACCAGGGATTTGCGCTGATGCTCCGTGGCATCGCCGCCGGAGTGCGTCTCGATCTCGGCGATCAGATGCTGGACGTGCAGCCGGGCCGCGGTATCGTCCGGCTCCAGCCGCTTGAGTTCGCCGCGCAGGCGCTCCAGCGCGGTGTGCAGATCGTTCTTGCTCATGTTGTCGCTCCTGTGCGCGGCATCCGCGACGATCAATTGCGGCTTGCGGCCGCTTGCGGATTTTACTCCGCGGGTCCCTTCCGGGCGCACCGGTCCCTGGCGCGCGTCCGATGCTTGGATCGGGCGCTGAGGATATGCTAATAACGTGATCGAGTGCGGCAAGCGGCCTGCCGGGGGAGGATTCATGCGCGCCTTCACAAATTTCCTCAAGTGCCTCGCCCCGGTGCCGGTGCTGGTCGGTGGGCTGCATCTGCTGATCGGGCTGCGCGCCGATGTCCTGCTCGGCGCCAGGCTGCCGGACGCGGTGCTGGCCGACCCGGTGCTGGACAGCCAGAACCGCTTCTACGGAGTCTCCTTCATGATCTACGGCGTGCTGCTCTACCTGTGCGCCACCGACCTGCGCAAATACGCCCTCGTATTCAGGTTTCTGGTCGGCTTCATGTTCCTGGGCGGCGTTGCGCGCCTGCTGGCACTGGCATTGCACGGCATGCCGGCGGCGCCGGTGATCGCGCTTGGCCTCATCGAGTTGGTCGGCATGCCGCTGGTGTTGTTATGGCATTCCCGCCTGCTGTCCGCTGATCGTCCCTAATGGGGTCTCTGCTATTGTTACTCCGCGAGGGAGTAGTTTCCAAGCGCGCCCGCCGCTAGCCTATGATGACAGGTGATAGGCGCAGCACGGCGGCGACGGTGTGACCACACGAAGTCTGCAGCAACTCGAACAAGCGTCGCAGGCCGGCGATATAGCCGCCGTGACCGAACTCGGCATGCGCCTGCTGGCCGGCGCTGCCGGGCGCGCCCAGATGCAGCGGGGCACCGAACTGCTCGCCGCCGCCGCCGCCCGCTGCAGCGGCGAGGCCGAAGCGCAGCTCGCTTTCATGGCCGGTGCCGGAGTGTTCCGGCCGCAGAACTGGCAGGAGGCCCTGGACCGTCTGCAGCGCTCGGCCGAACTCGGCTGGAAGCAGGCGCAGGCCCAGCTCGCGGCGCTTGCCGCCGATCGCGAACTGGCCGCATGCGCTGCGGCTCCCGAACCGGTTGACGCGTTCCTCTGGGGTCAACTGCGGGGCAATGTCGACGTTGCCGCCTGGACCCAGGTTCCGCCCCGGCAATCGCTGTGCGATGCGCCGAAAATCCGCGTCATTCCCCATTTCATACCGCAAGCGATCTGCAACTGGATGATCATGCGCGCGCGCGGCAAGCTGCAGCGCGCCCAGGTCTACGGCGATGACGGCGGCGCGCGGATCGACGACGCCCGCAGCAACAGCGCGATCGATTTCAACATCGTCGACTCGGACCTGATCCTGCTGCTGCTGCGCGCGCGCATTTCCGCCGCCGTCGGCGTACACCCCGCGGGGATGGAGTTGACCAAGGTGCTGCATTACGCGGTGGGCCAGGCTTACGCTCCGCATTTCGATTTCCTCGACCCCACGGCCCCCGGCTTCGAGCGCGAAATCGCGCTGCGCGGCCAGCGCATCGGCACCGTGCTGATCTACCTCAACGACGACTACACCGGCGGCGAAACCGACTTCCCCCAACTCGGGCTGCGCTACAAAGGCCGCAAGGGCGACGCCCTGCTATTTGCCAATGTCGGCGACGATCAGCAACCGGACCGCCGCACCCTGCACGCCGGCCTTGCGCCCACGTGCGGCGAGAAGTGGCTGCTGTCGCAATGGATCAGGAACCGATCGCCCGCCGACGAATAAGTCCCACGCCTAACACAACTCCCCTCTCCCGGCTGCTGCGTGTCCCCGCTGCTTTACCGGGAGAGAGGGGTTGGCGAGGGCATGGATGCCCGAGGTAGGGCAACGCATGGAGCGGTTGCCGGGGAGATTGGCTTTTCTCAACCTCAAAGCCGCTACTCCTGCCGCGCTCCTTCCACCGGCACCGTGACCCAGCGCGCCAGCGCAAAGCAGGCCGCCATCACCAGATAGGCGATCGCCCAGGGCCAGGCCGGTGTCAGGCTCAACACAGTATCCGCATCGGTCCACTGGTAGGAATGCATCAGCCCCAGCGCCGACAGCGCCGCCGCCGCCACGCACCATAGCGCCGCGCGCAGGAACTGCCGTTCGATCACCGCCACCGTCATCGCCGACAGCAGCATCGCGCTGAGGATGAAGCCCTGCTCCAGCCGCAGCGCCCCGTCGATCCAGATGCCAGAGCGGGCGAAGGCCGCCACCAGTCCGGCGGAAAATGGCGTACCGCCAGGTATGCCGGCGCCGGCCGCGTGCAGGCCGGCCTTGGCCATGAAGGCGCTCCAGCCCGCCAGCCCCGGCAGCAGCCCCATCACCACCGCCGGCGCATGGGCGCGCGGCACCGCCTGGAACGCCTGCGCCGCGATCACGATGCCGATCCACAGCACGATCGCCATGCCGGCCTCCACCGGCACCGCCCAGGCGATCAGCGACAGCGTGCCGGTGAAGCAGATCAGGCTCATGAACACGCCGTTGTAGATCGAGTAGCCGGCGCGCGCACCCATCGCTTTCCAGCCCGGATGGCCGATATACAAGGTGGTCGGAAAGCAGGAGCCGAACAAGGCCGCCGCCACGCAGCCCGCGCCGTTCACCGCCAGCGAGCTGCGGGTGGAATAACTGTCCCCGGCCGCCTCGGCCGACTCGATGTTCTGCAGCGAGCCGATCACGTTGAACAAGCCCATCGGCAGGATCACCGAAAAATAAGTCAGCCAGTAATCGCCGCGCAGCGCCCGCAGCAGCTCACCCAATACCGGGACCGGCAGATGCAGGCTGGCGCTGCCCGGCGTGCCGGAGGGCGCGAGCCCCGTGATCCAAGCGAACGCCGTGCCCAGCGCCACCGCCACCAGGCCGCCCGGCAGGCCGGCGCGGAAACGCACCCGGCCGAAGTAGACCAGCAGGATGATCGCCAGCGTACCCAGCCCGATCACTGGCTGCGCATAGGTGCGCAGCAGAAAGCCCAGCGCGATGAAAGTCATGGCGATGCCGGCCAGCGTCGACAGCAGCGCCGCGCGCGGCGTGGACTTGCGGATGCGCTCCGCCACCAGGCTGCCCAGCAGCTCGATCACCCCCGCGCCGAAGCAGGCCACCAGTCCGGCATGCCAGGCCGCCCGCGCCGGGTCCGCGTCGCCCGCCGCCTGCGCCGCCAGCTTCGCCGGCAGCATCACCAGGAACACGTAGGCGAACAGCGACACCGTGTTGATGCCATAGGGCAGGGCGCAAACATCCGCGCGGTTTTCCCGCCGCGCCAGCCGCCGCGCCTGCCAGGCATAGAACACATTGCCGACCAGCAGCGACACCGCCGCTCCCGGCAGCACCCGCCCGAACACCAGCTCCGCCGGAAAGCCCAGCACCCCCAGGCACAGCGAGCTGAGCACCAGCAGCTGCACCAGATTGTCCAGCGCCAGCCCGAAAAACCCGTCGATATCCCCGCGCACGAACCAAGGCATGCCTGTCTCCTTCAAGGAAACAACTGCATGCGGCGTGCCGCGCTCAATGCGCCGCCGCGCAGCTCGTTATCCGGGGCGCCGCGCTCAAGGCCCGGCCGAATAGAAGTAATACTCCGCCGAATACGGCATCCGCGCCTCGGTACCGGTAGTGCCCGCGCTGCAGCCATCCGCCGGCGCCTTGCCGCCTACGGTATTGAGCCGCTGCACGAATTGCACCGCGCCGAACACGCCGACCGAGGACCGCGACTTGGCCGTCAACAGCAGCCAGGGAATGGACTTTTGATCGGGGCTGTCCGCGTGCGCCTGCACCACGCCCGTCACGGAGCTGCCGTCGAAGGCCTCCCAGGTCGGCCCGGCGAAATGCCGGCCCATGCGCCTGCCGGCCTGGTCGTAAAGATCCGCCTCGGGCGCCCGCAGCGTCCACTGGTAATGCACCGCCGTGTCCGCGACCGGCTTGCATTCGTAGATCTGCACGCCGCTGGCCACCAGTTTCAATGTCAGCGTCTGTCCCTCGGGCGTCTTGATCGCGTCCGGCACCACGATGGGCCCGGGCGCCGAAGGCGTGGAGGCGCAGCCGCCGAGCAGCGCCGTCAGTGCCGCGAAAGGAATGACAAGAAAGCGACTGCGTTTCATAGCGAACCGACTCCCGACCCGGCAACAGTGCTCACGGCCCTATTGTGGCACCGTCGCCGCTCCAGGTGGCAGAGGCCGCGTCCGGCCGGCTGCACCCCGCGGCGCTTGCCGCGTTCGCCCTACGCGCCGTGGCGCGCGTGCCGCCGCAGAAAGCGCATGATCGCCGCGTTGAACGCATCGTTGCGGTCGCCCGCCACCATGTGCCCGGCGCCGGCCACGTTCACCACCTCGCTGCCGGGGATGGCGCGCTGCAACTCCGCCGCCCCCTCCTCGGTGACGATGTCGCTCATCGCCCCGCGCACCAGCAGCGTCGGCACCCGCACCCGCCGCGTTGCCGCATCCATCCGCGCCTGGTAATCCTCGGGGTCGAGCCGGTGATCCGGGGCAAGGAATTTCGGGTCCCAATGCCAGTACAGGCGCCCGTCCGCGCGCAGCCGCAGGTTCTTCATCAGCCCGCTGTGATCGCCGGTGCGCGGCCGATGCGGGTTGTAGGCGGACACCGCGTCCGCCGCCTCCTGCAAGTTGGCAAAGCCCCGTGGATTCGCCCCCATGAAGCGGACGATGTTGTTGACGCCCTCGGGGTTCGGATGCGGCACCATGTCCACCAGCACCAGCGCGCTGGCCACGGCCTCCGCGCTTTCGCCGATGGTCAGCAGCGCCGTGCCCCCGCCCAGCGAAGCCCCGATCAGCGCCGGCGGCTGCCGCAACGTGTCGATGATGGCGCGCAGGTCGCCGGCAAACGCATCCAGCCGGTAATTCCCATCCTCCGCCCAGGCGCTGTCGCCATGGCCGCGCGCGTCCGGGCAGATCACGTGGTAGCCCTGCGCGATCAACTCCCGCGCCGCCCGCGCCCAGGCATGCCGCGTCTGCCCGCCGCCATGCAGCAAAATCACCGGCGGCCCGGAAACCTCTCCGCCCACCGCCGCGGCCAGCTGGATGCCGCCGAGTCCGCTGTAGTGGTGCAATTCCATCAACACCTCTCCAATGACCTCATTTGAAATCTCCCCTCTCCCGCTTGCGGCGTGTCCCCGCTGCTTTACGGGGAGAGAGGGGTTGGCGAGGGCATGGATGCCCGAGGTAGGGCAACGCATGGAGCGGTTGCCGGGGAGAGGGGCTTTTCCTAGAGCTTCAGCCGCAGTAGGGCGGGTCCGCGACCCGCCGTTTACCGCGATCTTGCGCCAACTCCAACCTCAACCCTCAAGCCGCCTCCCGCTTCTCCTTGTTCGCCGCATGCTTGCGCTTGCTCGGCAAAATCCCCATCAGCTTGCAGATGATCCCCAGCATGATCTCGTCCGCCCCGCCGCCGATGGAGACCAGACGCGTGTCGCGGTAAGCCCGCGCCACGTTACTTTCCCACATATAACCCTGCCCGCCCCAGAATTGCAGGCAGGCATCCGTCACCTCGCGCCCCACGCGCCCCACCTTCAGCTTGGCCATCGAAGCCAGCATCGTCGCATCCCGCCCCGCCACGTAGTCCTCGGTGGCCTGGTACACCAGCGCCTTGAGCGACTCCACTTCCGTCCTCAGTTCCGCCAGGCGGAAATGCACATACTGGTTGTCCACGATGGACTGCCCGAACGCCTGCCGCTGCCGCGTGTACTCGATGGTCTCGGTGATCAGGTTGTTCAGCCCGTCGATGCCGCTGGCCGCGCCGAACAGGCGCTCCTCCTGGAACTGCAGCATCTGGTACATGAAGCCCATGCCCTCGCGCCCCACCAGGTTGCGCTGCGGCACCCGCACATTGTCGAAGAAGATCATCGCCGTATCGGAAGCGCGCATCCCCAGCTTGTCCAGCTTGGTCTTGCGGTCCACGCCCTTGGCGTCCAGCGGCACGATGATCAGCGACTTGTTCTCGTGCACCTTGCCCTCGCCGGTGTTCACCAGCGTGCAGGCCCAGTCCGACTGCGTGCCATTGGTGATCCACATCTTCGAGCCGTTGATCACATAGTCGCCGCCGTCCTTGCGCGCCGTGGTCCTGATGCTCGCCACGTCCGAGCCCGCCCCGGCCTCGGACACCGCGATGGAAACCACCATGTCCCCCGCCAGCGCCGGCGCCAGGTACTCCTGCTTCAACTCCTCCGAGCCGAAGCGCGCCAGTGCCGGGGTGGCCATATCCGTCTGCACCCCGATCCCCATCGGCAGCGAGCCGCAGGTGCAGTTGCCCAGTGCCTGCGCGAACATCACCTCGTAGGAATAATCCAGCCCCATCCCGCCATAAGCCTCCGGCTTGGAAATGCCCAGCAGCCCCAGGCTCCCCATCTTCTTCAACACCTCGTGCGCCGGCCAGATCCCCGCCTTCTCCCACTCCGGCACATGCGGATTCAACTCCTTCTCCACAAAGCTTTTGACCTGGCGGTAGATTTCTTTGTGTTCGTGGGTAATTTGCATTACTGTCCTCCGGCGGTGGGGCGGTCTGAGGAATATATACGGGAACCGAGGCAACCGGTCAAACCAGGGCGCGCAGATGCACGGTACTTTGCCAGTGCACGGTAACAGCT
Organism: Verrucomicrobiota bacterium; assembly: GCA_903970595.1. Lineage (GTDB taxonomy): Bacteria > Pseudomonadota > Gammaproteobacteria > Nevskiales > Nevskiaceae > Nevskia. Next base: position 2,420 of record CAJCJI010000441.1, on the reverse strand, counting down.
CTTACCGCAAGACTTCCGCACCCGCCCGCCATCTCTCACTTCGTCATTCCCGCGCACGCGAATCCAGTTACCAGCAAATAGTAGGGCGGCCCGTGGCCGCCATGCTTTTTGTGCGGGAACAGGCACGGCCCCGACAAGACGCAGCAAGTCGCGGTCGTTGCGGCGTCTCCCGCACCCATTGCTTCGCAAACACCGTGTCGGGGCCGCCCTACACCTGCGCCTGCTTAACTCCCAAACACCTTTGAAACGATCCCCTCATCCGGCGCCGCCGGCCGCTCCCTTCCATCAATCCACGCCGCCAAGTCCAGCGCCTCCTGGTCCTTCAAATCTGCATTGCCATACGGCATGTTCCCCTTGAGAAACCCGGCCAGCAGATCCACCCGATACATCCCCGCCCCCTTGTTGTAACTGCGCGCCCCCCACAGCGGCGGAAACAACGGGCCGCCGCCACCATCTGCCCCATGACATTGCGCGCAGCGCCTCCCGTACAGTGCCTGCCCGCGCCGCGCGTCCGCCGCCGCACCGGTCTGCGGCACAGCAGGAAACCCGCGCCCGGCCAACTCCACCCCCACCGGCCGCCCCCGCGCCAGCCACCGCGAATACCCCGCCAGCGCCAGCACCTCTGGACTATCCAGCGGCGGCGGCACCCCGTTCATGCTGTAGCGGAAACACTGCTGGATGCGCTGCTCGAAGCTGCTGATGCGCCCGCGCCTGGGCAGGTACGCCGGGTACATGCCCCAGGCCGCCCACATCGGCGCCGAGCCCGCGCGCTGTCCGGCATCCAGGTGGCAGTTGCCGCAGGACAGCGCATTGCCGCTGTACCGCGGCGCATAGCCGGGCGTGTCGATAAAGATGTGATAGCCCAGCCGCACCAGCTCCCCGTCCGGATCGCGCGGCAGCGCGTCCAGCTGCATCTCGACCGCCGCATTCCGCGTCACCCCCGCCGCAGCCGGCGGAGCTGGGGAGGCCGGCGCGACGCGATGCACCCCGCCGCAGCCCAGCAGCGCCAGCCCGCAGCAGACCGCCGCGCCCCGCGCTGCGATGCGCAAGGCAGTCTTCAAAGCGTGACCAGCGCGTAGCCCTGCGACTGCAGCAGGATCTCCGTGCTCAACGCCGAAAGCGCCGGCTTGATCTCCGGATTGATCCAGTCGAACTGGAACCGCTTCTTCAGCGCCGCCTGTCCGCACACCGCGAAATCCACCCCGGCGGCATGCAGCTTGTGGATCAAGGCCAGGTTGGGATTGCCCACGCCCAGCTGCGCCTTGTAGTGCTCGTCGTCGAGCACCAGCGGCGCGGCCGGGCCCGAGATCAGCGTCACGATCTTCAGATGCTCCGGCGGCACGCCTGCCGAGGCAAACACATTGATGGCGCGCGCCACCGCCTCCAGGCTGTGATTGACCTCGCCCGGCTTGTCGCTGCCCTGCTCGATCAAAAACAGGATCTTGTAAGTCTGGTCCTTCTGCGGCTGGTAGGCCGCGTCCGGCAGCGGATGCATCGGGCCATAGCCCTGGATCGCCGGCGTCTGCCAGAAATCCTTGGCGTCCAGGTCCATCGGCGCCGCCGCCGCCGTCCCCGCAAGGCACAGGCTGGATAATGCGAATGCGCGCAGCAGATTCATGGGGCTCTCCTCAATTAGGTTGTTTGGCCGATCCCATCCGGCACTGCCGCTACTCTACCCAAAACCGCTTGCTTGAACTCCGCCGCTACCCGCCGGCACGGATTCGGCGGACAATCCCGCCACAAGCAGCCAGACTGCCAATTCAAAGCCAAGCCCAGGAGCGAGCCCCGCCATGGAAATCACCCCAAGCATCCCCCTGCTGGAAGAAATCCTCGACACCTGGAAGGTTCAACTCGGCGAGGACTACACTCCCTATAAGAACCACGTCTACCGCATGATCCACTTCTGCTTTGCCCTGCACCCCTGCAGCGACGAAGAGCGCAAGAAGATCGTCATCGCCGGCTGCTTCCACGACCTGGGCATCTGGTCGGACCGCACCATCGACTACCTGCCCCCCTCGGAGGTGCGCGCCAGCGACTACCTCAAAGCCAAGGGCCTGGAAGGCTGGAGCGAGGAAATCGGCCTGATGATCGGCATGCACCACAAGGTCCGCAAATACGAGGATGCGCGCTACCCCCTGGCCGAAGTCTTCCGCAAGGCCGACCTGGTGGACGTCTCCCTGGGCCTGGTCAAGTTCGGCATCCCCGCCAGCACCGTCAACCAGGTCAAGGCCCAATTCCCCAACGCCGGCTTCCACAAAAAGCTGATGCAACTCGCCGGCGGCTGGTTCGCCAAACACCCGGTGAGCCCGCCGCCGTTCCTGAAGTGGTGAACCGAGCTATCTCATCCTGACCCCAAAATTCCCCTCTCCCGCTCGCGGGATCCCGCTGCCAGCTTTCCCCTCTCCCGCGAGCGGGAGAGG
>CAJCJI010000440.1 GCA_903970595.1 Verrucomicrobiota bacterium | reverse complement strand
TAACCTAGGCTTGGCGAATGCCATCCTAGGCCACCTCACCGAGAAGCTGCCGATCTCTCGCTGGCAGCGCGACCTCACCGACTCCACCGTGCTGCGCAACCTGGGCGTGGGCGTGGCCCACGCCGTGGTCGCCTGCCAGTCCATGGAAAAGGGCATCGGCAAACTGACCGCCGACGCCTGGCGCATGGGCCGCGACCTGGACGACAACTGGGAAGTGCTGGGCGAGGCGATCCAGACCGTGATGCGCCGCTACGGCCTGCCCGAACCCTACGAGCAGCTCAAGCGCCTGACCCGCGGCCAGAAGCTGGGCCGCGACGCCATCCGCGAATTCGTCCAGGGGCTGCCCCTGCCGGACGCCGACAAGCAGCGCCTGCTGGCGATGACCCCCGCCAGCTACATCGGCAATGCCGCCGAGCAGGCCAAGGCGCTGAAGTAAGATAGCGCCTGGGGAAATGGGGATACCGACTTGAACGACGCCACCGGTCTGCCGCTGCTGCTGGAGGGTCACGCCGCCTTCGCCGCCAAGGCGTTGCAGCTCGTTGGCGCCGCCCGCGGCGAACTGCTGCTGCTCAGCGACGCGCTGGAGCGCAGCCTTTACGGCGGCGAGGAATTCTATCAGGCGGTGAAAGCCTTTCTGCTGAACAGCGAGCGCGCCCGCCTGTGCGTACTGGTATGCCGGCCGCAGGAGGCGCTGCAAAACGCGCAGCGCCTGATCGACCTGGGCCAGCGCATCAGCAGCCGCGTCGAGTTCCGCGAGCCGGCCGCGGAGCAGGGCGAGATCCAGCGCAGCGAATGGCTGCTGGCCGACCGCCGCGTGCTGCTGGAACGCCGTGAACCGGACAGCCTGGAAGCCCAGTTCTGGGCCCAGGAGCCGCAGCGCGGCAAGCTCCGCGCCGAAGCGTTCGAAGCCCTGTGGAACCAGGCGCAGCCGGCGCAGGAACTGCGCAGCCTGGGGATTTGAACCGCGGCGCTCTTCGCCCGGACGTTCCTGATCGCGCCGCCGGTACTTTACCTTTCTGAAGGGTAGGCAATGCAACATTGCCGGAGTAGCATCCCAGCGACCGGATTTTCGTGGGCGAGCGAGTCCGGTCCGCTATCCGTCGCGCGCTGAAGACGAAACTGCGCAAGGGGAACGCACAAGTCCCGCTCCGAGGCATCAGCATCGGCGATTGACGGAGTCCCTCATGGCGGCTGAGATTTCTGTACGCAAGGCCCTGGCGGCGGCGGTGCGGCGCAGCGGGCTTTTCCTGTGCGGCATGACCCTGGCGGCCGCTGCCGCGGCGAACCCGGGTTCGCCCGCGCAATCGGTGAACGCCGCGCTCACCTCCCCGCAAGCCGCTCCAGCGAAAGCCGCCCTATTGCAGCCCGTGACTCCGGATAAAACCCCGCAAGGCATCGCGCCCGAAGCCTGGTCGCGGATGATGGCCGAGGTGCAGGCCAGGACCTACGCCCCGCGGTCCGGCCCCGGCGGCAGCCTGCTCGCGGCCAATCCGGCGCAGCATCTCGATGCCCGCTTCACGCCGCGCGGCGTCGTCATCACACCGCGGCAAAGCGTCGCCTCCGCCATGCATGCCCGCGCCACGGCGGCCCCCGGCGCTCCGTTCCAGCTCCGCACCCGCAGCATCGACGGCAAACCCGCACCGACAATAACCCCGGTCGCCGCCGCCAACCGGGTCGAATACCGCGGCTCCGGCTACACCGAGTGGTACGTCAACGACGCCGGGGGCATGGAGCAGGGCTGGACGCTCGCTGCGCCGGCCGCGGGCGGACGTGCGCCGCTGATCCGCGTCGGCGTGAGCGGCGCACGCACTGTCGCCGAAGACGCCGGCACCATTCGCATCGAAGACCATCAGGGCAAGCTGCGCTACCGCTACGCCGGCCTGAAAGTAACCGACGCGGGGCAACGCGTGTTGCCGGCGCAACTGCGCCTGGTGCGGCCGGGCCTCATCGAAATCGCGGTGGACGACCGCGGCGCGCAATATCCCCTGACGGTCGATCCCTCGATCACCGTCACCCAGGCGGTGACCCTCAGCGACCCCGCGGCGACCAGCAATGATCTGTTCGGCAATGCCGTAGCCGTGAACGGCGACACCGTCGTGGTGGGTGCGTACGCCAATAAAGGCGGCCTTTACCAGGGCGCGGCGTACATTTACAGCCGCAACCAGGGCGGTGCCGGCGCCTGGGGCCTGGCCGCCAGCCTGAGCGACCCGGCGGCCAGCAATGGCGACAACTTCGGCACCTCCGTCGCCGTGGACGGCGACACCGTGGTGGTCGGCGCGCAAGGCAGCAGCGGCGCCCAGGGCAAGGCCTATATCTACAGCCGCAACCAGGGGGGCGCCGGGGTGTGGGGCCTGGCCGCCAGCCTGAGCGATCCGCCAGCGTCGAGCGGGGCCCAGTTCGGCAGCGCCGTCGCGGTGAACGGCGATACCGTGGTGGTCGGGGCCTATACCGCCGGCACCGGCGGCGCAGCCTACGTCTACAGCCGAGGCCCAAGCGGCGCCGGCAGCGGCTCCGGTGTGTGGTCCCTGGCCGCCAGCCTGGCCGATCCCGCGGCGGCCAGCGGCGACGAGTTCGGCAGTGCCGTGGCCGTGTACGGCGACACCGCCGTGGTGGGTGCCTACGGCAGCGGCGGCAGCAAGGGGGCGGCCTATATCTACAGCCGCAACCAGGGCGGCGCCGGCAGCTGGGGCCTGGCCGACAGCCTGAGCGATCCGGCAGCGGCCGCCAACGACTTCTACGGCTATGCCGTATCGGTGAACGGCGATACCGTCGTGGTAGGTGCCTACGGCACCAGCGGCAGCAAGGGCGCGGCCTACGTTTACAGCCGCACCCCCACAAGCGGCAGCGGCGACGGCTCCGGCGTCTGGGCGCTAGCTGCCAGCCTGAGCGATCCGCTGGCCACCGCCGGCGACTTCTTCGGCCGCGCCCTGGCGGTGTACGGCGACCTCGTGCTGGCCGGAGCGCCGGACAGCAGCAGCAACCAGGGAGCGACGTATCTCTTCGGCCGCAACCAGGGCGGCGCAAGCTTGTGGGGCCTCGCCGCAAGCCTGAGCCTGCCGACGGGAGCCGGCAGCTTCGGCTATGCCGTGGCCCTCGACGGTGGAACCGTCGTAGCGGGGGCATACAGCAGCGCGGGCGACCAAGGCAGGGCTTACCTCTTCGACATTGGCGCAGCCGCCTTTGCGGAAGCCGCAGGTCTCAGCCTATCCACCCAGGGAGACAACTTCGGAAGTACCGTCGCTGTGGATGGCGACACCGTGGTGGTAGGGGTCGATGGCAGCGGCCTGGGTCCAGGCAAGGTCTACATCTACAACCGCAACCAGGGCGGCGCCGGACATTGGGGCCTGGCAACCAGCCTGAGCGATCCCGCCGGTTCCACCAGTGACAACTTCGCAAGAGCCGTCGACGTGAACGGCGACACCCTAGTCGTGGGCTCGCCTGGCGGGAGCGCAGACCCCAGCAAGGCTTACGTGTACAGCCGCAACCAGGGCGGCGCAGACCAATGGGGCTTGGCCGTTTCCCTGGACGATCCGGGGTCAGCGAGTCTTGACGATTTCGGCAATTCTGTCGCAGTTGACGGCGACACCGTAGTGGTGGGTGCGTATGCCACCAGCAGTAACCAGGGCAAAGCTTATATCTACAGCCGCAACGAGGGTGGCACGGGCCAGTGGGGACTTTTGGTCAGTCTCTCCGATCCGGGAGCGGCGAATGAGGATGTTTTCGGCAGCTCCGTCGCGGTGGAAGGCGACACCGCCATTATTGGAGCCAGCGGCGCCGAAAAGGCCTACATTTACAGCCGCAACCAGGGCGGCGCGGGTACTTGGGGGCTAGCTGCCACCTTGAGCGATCCGTCCGAGGCATATGCCGATCAATTCGGCCTATCCGTGGCAGTGAGCGGCGACACCGCGACGGCAAGTGCTGTCAGCGGGGCTTATATCTATGGCCGCAACCAGGGCGGTGCCGGACACTGGGGATCGACCACTACCCTGAGCAACCCCGGCACAAGTAACAATCAATTCGGCGTCGCCCTTGCCCTGGATGGCGATACCCTGGCCGTGACCGCACCCTCCTTCAACAGTCACCCCGGTCTGGTCTACGTCTACAACCGCAACCAGGGTGGAGTGGGTGCCTGGGGATTATTCGACACTCTTGGCGATCCAACGGGAAAGGTCACCGAAACATTCGGTTACTCCGTCGCCGTTGGCGGGGACACCATGGTGGTGGGCGCACAAGGCGTGAATACACCAGGCGCGGCCTACGTGTTCTCTCCAAGCCAGGCCTACCTCTCGGTCAGCCCGACCTCCCTGGTATTTGGCTCGCAGGGGCTCAACACCGGACCGAGCGCCCCACTGCCTTTGACGGTGAGCAACAGCGGCAGCACCAACCTCGTCGTGAGCAGCATGAACTTCAGCGGCACCAATGCATCGGACTTTTCCGTATCCGACAACGGCTGCGTTTCAACCCTGACTCCGGGCGGGAACTGCACCATCCAGATCGAATTTGCGCCCACCGGCACGGCCACCGGCAACCGTAGCGCCAGCCTGAATATCGTATCCAACGCGTCATCCAGTTCCACCGCAGTACCCCTCAGCGGCACCGCGGCAGCAGGTCAGCCGCCCGCCGGGCCAACCGGCCTCGCCATCACGAGCACCGGCGTCGGCCAGGTCTCGCTGAACTGGAATGCCGTCAACGGCGCCAGCGACTACTACGTGTTTTATGGCACCAGTTCCGGTGACGAAACCGTCAAGAGCGCGGCAATCGAAGGGACTAACGGCGTCATTAGCGGCTTGAACAACGGCACCACCTACTACTTCGTCGTCAAGGCTTACTTCAACTCCGCCGGCGTTACCAGCGACGCCTCCAACGAAGTCAGCACGACCACGCCTTTGCCGGCGCCAACCAATCTCCAGGCCACCGTTGTCGGCTCAGGACAAGTAGCTCTAACGTGGACGGGCGTCAGCGGCGCCAGCGACTACTATGTGTTCTACGGCACCTCTCCCGGCGCTGAAACAACAAAGAGCGCGGCCGTCACGGGTACGTCCACCACCATCAGCGGACTTGGCGGCGCCCCCACCTACTATTTTGTAGTCAAGGCCTACCGCCACGCTTCGGGCATCACCAGCGCCGCCTCCAACCAGGTCAGCGTGCCCTTGCAACTGGCGGCACCGACCGGCCTGACCGTGTCCGGCACCGGCTCCGGCCAGGTATCGCTGACTTGGACCGGCTCCTCTGGCGCCAGCGACTATTATGTGTTCTATGGCACTACCCCCGGCGACGAAACCACCAAGAGCGCAGCAATCGTAGGCACATCCACCACCATCACCGGCCTCGTCAACGGCACGCCCTACTATTTTGTCGTCAAGGCCTACAACCACACTTACGCCACGACCAGCCCGGCCTCGAACGAGGTCAGTGCCACGCCGAACTAGCAAACATGCGGCTCCGGCGGGATCCTTTATTCCTCCGGAGCCAGGACTTCCCTTGCCCGGATCCAGGCCCTGACCGACTCCGGAATCGGCAGCGTCTTCTGCTGGGAATAGTCGAACCAGGCCAGTACGCCGCGCAAAACCGCCACCACTTCCTCGCCCTGGAAGATGGCGGAGCTCATGTGCAGGCTGCTGCGCCCCAGCCGGCTCACGCGGGAGCCGATTTCCAGTTCGGCGGGGTAATGCAGCTGCGCCAGGAAGTCGCAGCCGATGCTGGCGAGGATGATGCCGTACTGCTTCCAGAAGTTCGGATCCTCGCGCTCCAGGGCCTCGAAGTAGGCGATGCGCGCCGACTCGCCGTAGCGGAAATACTGCACGTTGTTGACGTGGCCCAGCGAATCCATATCGCCCCAGCGCACGGTCATGGGGATGAAGTGGCGGAACTCCTGGCGGGTCGGTTTGCTCATTGGGCTGCGGCCTGGCTGCGTAGTTGTGGATCGATGCGCGCCAGCCGCTCGCGCGCCGCGGCGACGATGCGCAGCTTCACGGCCGGCGCCGCGCTGCCCCAGGCCGCGATCTCGTCGATATGCCGGCCGCAGCCGAGGCAGACCTGGTCGCCGCCGAGCACGCAGACCTTGACGCAGGGGGATGGCACGTCCATGTGCGTATTATCGCGCAGCCGGCGGACTGCCGCGATCAAGCCTCGTTATCGTCGTCCTTCCTGCGCGCCGGCTTCCAGAAGGTGATGCGCGGCAGACCCCCGGCGATGTCCTCGGTATGCCCGGCCATGCGGCTGGCATGCACCGCGAGGCGGAAGATGGCCAGGCATAGCTCCAGCGCCACCCGCGTGCAGGTGACGAGGGTCAGGAAGGCCAGCGGCCCGGTCAGCAGCAGGCGCACCAGGCCTTCGCTCCAGGAGTGCGTGAAGCCCTGCCCGATGTAGGCCAGCACCCACAAGGCGCTGGCGATGATGGCCATCACGAACAGGGTCGGCAGCATGCGCGGCGTCAGCAGGCGCCGGAACTGCAGGTCGAACAGGTTGCGCAGGAACTCGGCGGCCTTGCCGGGCCAGGTTTTCCAGCCGGTGCCGTTGCCTTCCTCCACGGTCATCGCCGGCACCTCTCGTCTGCCCATGGAGCGGCGCTCAGAGCGCCGCCGCCAGGCGGCTGCCCTGGTCGATGGCGCGCTTGGCGTCCAGTTCCGTCGCCACGTCGGCGCCGCCGATGCGGTGCGGCTTCAAACCCGCCGCCAGCAGCGGCGCCTCCAGTTCGCGCAGCGGCTCCTGGCCGGTGCACAGCACCACGGTATCCACCTCCAGCAGGCGCGCGTTTTCGCGCTTCTCGCCATAGCTGATCAGCAGGCCGCGCTCGTCGATGGCCTCGTAGTTGACGCCCGAGAGCATCTCCACCTTTTTCATGACCAGGGCGGCGCGGTGAATCCAGCCGGTGGTCTTGCCCAGGGAGGCCCCGGGCTTGCTGGCCTTGCGCTGCAGCAGGAGCACCTGCCGTGACGGCGGCTCCACCTGCGGCCGGCCGCGCGCCACGCCGCCGCGCTCCAGGGCCGGGTCGGTGACGCCCCATTCCTTCTGCCAGGCCGGCAGGTCCAGGGTCGGCGAATGGCCGTCGCCCACCAGGAACTCCGACACGTCGAAGCCGATGCCGCCCGCGCCCACCACCGCCACGCGCGGGCCCACCGCCTTGCCGCGCAGCAGCACGTCGACGTAGGACAGCACCTTGCCGGACTGCGCGGCCTGCTCCTGGCCCTTGATCCGCGGGTCGCGCGGGGTGACGCCGGTGGCGATCACCACCTCGTCGTACTTGGCCTCGATCAGGTCCGCGGCATCGATGCGCCGGTTCAGGTGCAGGTTCACGCCGGTGCTTTCGATCTTCTTGCGGAAGTAGCGCAGCGTTTCATGGAACTCTTCCTTGCCGGGGATGCGCTTGGCCATGTTGAACTGGCCGCCGATCTCGCCGCCGGCCTCGAACAGGTCCACCGCATGGCCGCGCTCGGCCAGCACCGTGGCGCAGGCCAG
>CAJCJI010000439.1 GCA_903970595.1 Verrucomicrobiota bacterium | reverse complement strand
GCGCAGCAGGCCGCGCTGGCCCGCCCCAGCCTCGGCGAAAAAGGCCGCTACCGGCCGGCCCACTTCGCCCACCGGCCGAAGTGGGTGATGCACGAGACCCAGGGCGAGAAGTGGAACGGCTTCGACAGCATCCGCACCCTGCCCGGCAGCCGCGACGAAATCCTGCTGGTGCCGCTGGTCGGGCACACGCGCGGACATTGCGGCGTGGCGGTCAGGACCGATGACCCGGCCGGCGCCGGCTGGATCATGCACTGCGGCGATGCCTACTTCCACCACGATGAGATCGACCCGCAGCATCCCCATTGTCCGGCGGGACTGCAGCTGTTCCAGGCCCTGGTGCAGATCGACGCCGCGCAAAGGCATGCCAACCAGGCGCGGCTGCGGGACCTGGTGCGCAGCAAAGGCGGCGAGGTCGGGTTGTTCAGTGCGCACGACCCGGTGGAACTGGCCAGGTATGCGTAGATTTTGTGCGGCCGGCGCCGCTGCGCGCTTCTACTGCCGGTGCAAGCGGCGCAGGCCGTCACCCTGACGGATTGCGCCGCTTGACCCCGCCTTACTTGGCGGGCTTGGCCGGCTTGTCCTTGTCGATGCTGATCAGTTCCACCTCAAAAACCAGCGTGGAGTTCGGACCGATCTTCGGCGGCGCGCCGCGCTCGCCGTAGGCCAGCTTCGCCGGGATGTAGAACTTGTACTTGGCGCCCGGCGTCATCAGCTGCACGCCCTCGGTCCAGCCGGGGATGACGTTGCCCAGGGGGAAGCTGACCGGCTGGCCGCGGTCATAGGAACTGTCGAACACGGTGCCGTCGAGCAGGGTGCCCTTGTAGTTGACGGTGACCTTGTCGGCGGACTTGGGGTGATCGCCCTTGCCCTCGGTGAGCACCTCGTATTCGAGGCCGGAGGCGGTGGTCTTCACGCCGGGCTTGTTGGCGTTGTCGGCGAGGAACTTGTCGCCGTCGTCCTTGTTCTTCTGCGCCGCCGCTTGGCGGTTGGCGGCCTCCTGCTCCTGGATCTTCCTGGAGACGGTCTTCCTGATTTCGTTACGCTCCTGCTCGCTCAGCTTCAGGGGCTGGCCGCCGACGCTGTCCTCGATGCCCTTTTCCAGCGACGGCACGTCGACATTGTCCTTGATCTGCATCAGCTTCTGCCCGATGTCCACGCCGATGGAATAGCTGAATTTCTGCGCATCGCTGCTCAACCCCGCGGGCGCGGCATCTTTCGCATCGGGGGCGGCCGGGCCCGGCGTGCTGCAGGCCGCGACGAGGGTAAGGCAGGCGAGCGCGATCGGCGCGCAGGCGGGTTTGAACATGGTGTGATCCTTCGGATGGAGAGCTTTTGCGTTGTAGCGGCGGGGCGCGCCCGCCGGGCTGCGCCTAGCTTACCGTACCAGGGCCGGGCGTGCGGTCACGCCCTTTGAGGACCGCGCCGCAACAGGCCGGCGCGCCGCTTTAGCGCCGGATTTCCGCCGACTTCATCACCATCATCTTGGACACCTGCATCTCGTGCAGGCTGTAGGGCACGCCGCCGACGCCGTGGCCGGAGACCCGCAGCCCGGCAAAGGGCATCCAGTCGACGCGGAAGGCGGTGTGGTCGTTGACCATCACCGCCGAAGCGTCCAGGCGCTCGTAGCAACGCAGCGCCGTGTCGATGGACTGGGTGAACACCGCGGCCTGGAACGATACCGGCAGGCTGTTGGCGCGGGCGATGGCCTGGTCGATGCGGTCGTAGCCGTAGACGCAGACCACCGGGCCGAACACCTCCTGGGTAGAGACGCGCACCTCGTCGGGCGGATCCAGCAGCACCGTCGGCGCGTAGCAGGTGTCGGAGAGCTTCTTGCCCCCGCACAGCAGCCTGGCGCCCTTGGCCACGGCTTCCTCGATCCATTCGCCGACCCGGCGCACCTCGCCCGGGTCGATCATCGGCCCGACCTCGGTCTCCGCCAGCGTGGGATCGCCCACCTTGAGCTTGCTGGCGGCCTCGGCCAGCGCCGTGGCGAAGGCCAGCGCCTGGCTGCGCTCGACGTAGACGCGCTGCACCGACACGCAGACCTGCCCGGCGTGGTAGAAGCCGCCCTTGGTGACCGAGGCCAGCGTCGCCTTCATGTCGGCGTCCGCCGCCACAATCACCGGCGCCACGCCGCCGTGCTCCAGCGCGCTGCGCGTGCCCGGCGCCAGCTGCGAATGCAGTTTCCAGCCCACCTTGGCGCTGCCGATGAAGCTCAGGAAGGCGATGCGCGGGTCGCACACCATCTTCGTGGTCAGGTCGTTGTTTTCCGGCAGCAGCGGGATGCACCACTCCTCCGGCAGGCCGGCCTCGCGCAGCATCTCGACGAAGCGCAGGCAGGACAGCGGCGTGGCCTTGGCCGGCTTGACGATCACCGGGCATCCGGCCGCCACCGCCGGGCCGACCTGGTGCGCGATCAGGTTCAGCGGATGGTTGAAGGCGGAGACGGCGGCGACCACGCCGATCGGCTCGAACGTGGTGAAGGCCAGGCGGTTGGCGCTGGATGGGCCGACGTTCATCGGGATCACCGTGCCCTGCTGCGTGCGCAGATGCTCCACCGCGATGCGCACCGAGTCGATGGCGCGGGCCACTTCCACCTTGGAGTCGATCAGCGGCTTGCCGCCTTCGCGCGCCGCCTCCACCGCCAGGAACTCGGCCCGCGCCTTCATCAGGCTGGCCGTGCCCTCGAGGATGGCGATGCGTTTGGCCAGCGGCAGCCAGGCATCGCGGTTGCGATACAGGCCGTGCGCCGTGGCCAGCGCATGCTCCACCGCCGCGGCGTCCGCCGCCGCCGCGGTGGCGATCGGCTTGCGGTCAAACGGCGCCAGCACCGTGATGTCCGGCGCGCTGCTTTTCGCACCCGGTACCTTCAAGCCATGCCGTTCCGTTGCCATGTCGGTTCCTTGTTTTGAGCCTCTTGGGACTCTAGTTGCCGGCCGTGCATATCGCAACCCCTCCATTGAAAGTGACGGGAACGAGTGAGGTCGCCCCATGCGCGGGCAAAATAGTAGGGCGGCCCGTGGCCGCCATGCTTCCGCGCCGAAGCCGCCACAGTGCGCCTTATTCCAGGTCGATATCCGGCGAGAGGTCACACCAATCCGCCGTGTAGACGCCCTGTTTCAAATAGCGGTGAAACGTCGAATACGGCCAATCCAAGGCCCGTTGCGCCAAACCGTGCTTGACCGGATTCCAGTGGATGTAATCGAAATGCCTTTGGAAGTCCGCCTCGTCGCGGATCAGATGTTCCCAGAAACGTGCCTGCCATACTGCCTGCCCGAGGGCTTGGGTCGTGAACCGCTTGATGGTGGACCAGCGCTCGGAAAAATCCGCATCGTCCTCTGGCAGGGTCCATAGGCAATGCAGATGATCGGGAAGCAACACCCAGGCATCAATGATGAAAGGCCAGCGAGTACGGGTCGTTTCAACGGCTTCACGCAAGGCATCGCGGACGCCGTCATTCACCAACACCGGGGAGCGATTCCGCGCGGCCAGCGTAAAAAAGTAAGTGCCGCCCTCGACACGCGCTCTCACATAACTCGGCATCCCCAATTGTAGGGCGGGCCGTGCCCGCCATGCTCAGGTGATGGCAAGCGTAAAGTCGATACAAGTCAAACGATCTGCTTGCGTGCAGCGGCGGCCACAGGCCGCCCTACAAAGCCCACAAAAAAGCCCGGCGGCGCCGGGCTTTTTGGGAGAAGCGCGATCCGCTTACGCCGTCTCGACCTCTTCCTCTTCGATCGCCTTGCGCAGCTTCTTCATCGCCGCGGATTCGATCTGGCGGATGCGCTCGGCGGAGACGCCGTACTCGTTGCCCAGCTCTTGCAGGCCGGCCTTGTCGCCGTTGCTGAGCCAGCGCCGCTGCAGGATGTCGCGCGAACGGTTGTCGAGGCGTTCTAGCGCGGCGTGCATGCGCGTCTCGCGCCGCTCGCTCCAGTCTTCGTTCTCCAGTTCCTTGCTGGGGTCGTCGCTGGCGGCCAGGTAGTCCTCCGGCATATAGCTGCCGTCCTCGCCCTCGTCCGGCGAGGCGTTGAAGGATACGTCGGCGCCGCCGAGGCGGGCTTCCATCTGCAGCACTTCCTCGGGCTTGACCCGCAGTTCCTTGGCCAGGGCTTCCACCTCGGCCTGCGTCATCCAGCCCAGGTGGTTCTTGGACTTGCGCAGGTTGAAGAACAGCTTGCGCTGCGCCTTGGTGGTGGCGATCTTGACGATGCGCCAGTTCTTCAGGATGTATTCGTGGATCTCGGCCTTGACCCAGTGCACGGCAAAGGAGATCAGGCGCACGCCGACGTTCGGGTCGAAGCGCTTGACCGCCTTCATCAGGCCGATATTGCCTTCCTGGATCAGGTCGGAAAGCTGCAGGCCGTAGCCCATGTAGCCGCGCGCGATATGCACCACGAAGCGCAGGTTGGACAGCACCAGCTGCTGGGCGGCGCCCAGGTCGTGCTCGTCGCGCAGCTTGTGCGCCAGGCGCGTCTCTTCCTCGGGCGTCAGCAGCGGCACGCGGCCGACACTCTGGATGTACGCATCCAGGCTGCCGGACAGCGGCATCGGCAGGCTCATGGGCCGGACGGCGAGGGCAGTGTTGCTCATCGGTTTCATACCCCTTGGATACTATCAGGCTTCAACAGGTTTAGCACTCCCCTGATTGGAGTGCCAAGACCACAAAAAGTTCCCCTGAAACGCCGGGGCCGAACGGCCGCAGCGGCTAGATGCTGGGGTCATTCCGGCGCCGTTCAAGATGCCGCGCTGATCGTCCGCTCAGCTGCCCTCAGGTGGCCGGCTCGATATGGCGCAAATGGCGGGAAACCGCCCAGAAGGCGCCCAGCCAGCCCAGCCCCAGGCCGGCGGCGAACACCCCCATGCCGGCGTCCAGGGACATGCCCTGCAGGCTCGCCTGGCTGTCGTACAGGCCGGCCAGCTGCCGCGCCGGCTGCACCAGGGATAGCACCCCCGCCTCCACCAGCAGGCAGGCCAGGATGCCGCCGGTCAGGCCGTACCAGAGCCCGGTATAGAGGAAGGGCCGCCGGATGTAGCTGTTGGGCGCCCCGATCAGCTTCATCACCTCGATTTCGTCGCGGCGGTTCTCGATATCCAGGCGGATGGTGTTGCCCACCACGATCAGCACCGCCAGGGCCAGGGCCCCGGCGATCATCAGCACCGCGCGCTGCACCAGGGCCAGGATGGCGTACAGGCGCCGCAGCCAGACCTGGTCCAGCTTGGCCTGGGCTACCTCGGGCAGGCCGCCCAGGTCCTGCAGCAGGGCCTCGGTCGTCGCCTGGGGCTGGGCGGCATCCGGCGTCACCACGATGGTGGCCGGCAGCGGGTTGTCGGCGAGCAGGTCCAGCGCCTCGCCGAAGCCGGACAGGGAGCGGAATTCCTGCAGCGCCTGTTCGCGCGAGATGTAGCGGGTGGCGCTCACTCCCGGCCGCCGCCCGATCTCCTGCGCCAGCTGCGCGCCGCGCTCGGGGCTGATCTCGTCCTTGAGGAACAGCGATGCGCGCAGCGAGCCCTGCAGGCCGTCGTCGGCCTGGCCCAGATTGGACACCAGGGTATGCAGGCCGGCCGGCAGCGCCAGGGTGATGCCGATGACGAAGGCGGTGAGCAGGGTGCCCACCGGGCGCCGCGTCAGCGCCGCCAGCGTGGCGCTGATGGCGCGCACGTGGTCCTGCATCGTGCGGTCCAGCCAGGACGGCTGGTGGGCGACGCGTTGGGCGCCTTTTGCCGGCTTAGCCGAAGTCATGGGTACGGTCCATCAGCGCCGCCTTGCGCCGTTCTTCCAGGCTGCCGCGCTCGATATGAATCACCCGGTGCGGCAGCTTGCTCACCAGCTGGATGGCATGGGTCGCCACCAGCACGCTGACCCCCACTTCGTTGAAGCGCATGAACAATCCCATCACGTCCATGGCCAGTTTCGGATCGAGATTGCCGGTAGGCTCGTCGGCCAGCAGCAGCGGCGGCTTGGCCACCACCGCCCGGGCGATGCCCACCCGCTGCTGCTCGCCGCCCGAAAGGGTCAGCGGATAGCTCTTTTCCCTGGGCAGCAGGCCCACCGCGTCCAGCGCGGCGCGCACCCGGCGGCCGATATCCTCGCCGCTGTGGCCGCGGATCAGCAGCGGCAGGGCCACGTTGTCGAACACCGTGCGCTCGTTGAGCAGGCTGGGGTTCTGGAAGATCACCCCGATCTGGCGGCGGAACGCGGGGATCTGGCTGCGCCTGATGTCGGCGAGATTGCGGCCCTCCACCAACACCTGGCCCGAGGTGGCGCGCGCCAGCAGCGCGGTCAGCCGCAGCAGCGTGCTCTTGCCGGCACCCGAAGGGCCGGTGAGGAACGCCATCTCGCCCTTGCCCAGCGTGAAGCTGACGTCGGAAATGATCTGCGGGCCATTGGCGTAGCGGTGGCTGACGCGATGGAAGTGGATGATGTCAGCCATGGGCGGAAGGCGGTGGGGACGAGGCGAGCGGCGCAACGG
>CAJCJI010000438.1 GCA_903970595.1 Verrucomicrobiota bacterium | reverse complement strand
GGGTGTTAGCCGTTAGCGCTGCGCTCTGAGTTTGGCAGCGCCACAGATTGAGGTAGACCCCTCATCCTGTCCTTCTCCCCTCAACCTAGCGGCCCGGTGGCCGCAGGCAAGGGGAGAGGGCTTTATAGTTTACCGCTTAAGCCGGCTTCTTCCGGTTTGCCGAGTGGATGGCATGCCCATCCACCGCCAGCGCCGCTTCATGGAACGTTTCCGACAGCGTCGGATGCGCATGCATCGTCAGCTGGATGTCTTCGGTGGTGGCGCCATATTCCATGGCGGTGACCGCTTCCGTCACCAGTTCCGAGACGTAGGGCCCGATCATGTGCACGCCCAGCACGCGGTCGGTCTTGGCGTCGGAAATGACCTTGATCATGCCGGTGGTGGATTCCATGGCGCGGGCGCGGCCGTTGGCGGCGAAGGGGCTGGAGCCGGTCTTGATCTCGTGGCCGGCGGCCTTGGCCTGCTCTTCGGACATGCCGGCCCAGGCGATTTCCGGGTTGGTGTAGATCACCGAGGGCACGGTGCGGTAATTGACCTCGCTCTTCTCGCCATGCAGCTGCTCGGCCAGCACCACGCCTTCCTCGATGGCCTTGTGCGCCAGCATGGCGCCGCCGATGACGTCGCCCACGGCGTAGATGCCCTCGGCGCTGGTCTTGTAGTGGGCATCGGTCTTGACGAAGCCGCGCTCGTCGAGCTGCACGCCGGCGGCCTCGCAGCCCAGGTCCTGGGTATAGGGCCGGCGGCCGACCGCGACGATCAGCTTGTCGAAACTCACCGTCTGCTTCTTGCCGTCCTGCTCGTATTCCACCGTGACATCGCTCTTGCCGGCCTTGGCGCTCAGCACCTTGGCGCCGAGCTTGATGTCCAGGCCCTGCTTGGTCAGCTGGCGCAGCCCTTCCTTGGCGATCTGCTGATCCACCATCGGCAGGAAGCCCGGCAGGGCCTCGAGGATCGTGGTCTTGGAGCCGAGGCGCGACCACACGCTGCCCAGCTCCACGCCGATCACCCCGGCGCCGATGATGCCGAGCGTGGCGGGGACCTCGGCGAATTCCAGCGCGCCCCAGGAATCGACGATGCGCTCCTTGTCGATCGGCGCGATGCGCAGGTTCACCGGCGCCGAGCCGGTGGCGATGACGATGGTCTTGGCGCTGTAGGTCTCTTCCTTGCCGTCGTGCGCGGTGTACAGGACCTTGCCGCCGCCGAGCAGCTTGCCGAAGCCGAACAGGCCGGTGACCTTGTTGCCCTGGAACAGCATTTTCACGCCGCCGGAGTTGGCCTTGCTCACCGCGTTGCGGCGCTCCTGCATCTTCTTCAGGTCCAGCTCCACCTTGCTGACGCCGATGCCGTGCACGGCAAATTCATGCTGCGCGCGATGGTACAGCTCGGAGGATTCGAGCAGGGCCTTGGACGGGATGCAGCCGGCATTGAGGCAGGTGCCGCCGAAGGAATAGCTGCCGTCGGTATTGATCCAGCTGTCGATGCACAGCGCCTTCATGCCGAGCTGGGCGGCGCGGATGGCGGTGGGATAGCCGGCGGGACCGCCGCCGATGACGATGATGTCGTAATTTTCGCTCATTGTTCGATTCCGTTCTTGGGGTCTGCCGGCGATGCTGGATCGCAAGGGTAGTCCGGGGGCGGCTGGCGCGCACTTTACCGCAAAAGCGCCGGTTTGCGCCTCTGCCCGGCGCCCTATTGGTACCCGCGGATTTCCTTGAACACCGCGCTCAGGCTGGAGCTGGTGGCGTCGAACACACGCCCGCCGGTCAGCTCGGCCAGGGACTTCATTTCCGCGGCGTCGGCATCGCCGAACAGGATGGTGAACACCGGGATGTCCTGGGCCGTGTCCGGCAGTGCCTGGTACCAGTCGCGGAAGGCCTCGAAATTGCTGCCGGTGCTGCTCTCGCCGTCGGTCATCAGCACGATGCTGGGGTAATAGCCGGGCTGCTGCTTGCGGTCCTTGAGCGCCTGCTGGTAGGTGGCCTGCAGCGCATCATAGATCGCGGTGCCGCCGCGGGGCTCCAGGGCGGTGACGAAATCCTCGAAGCGCTGGCGGGTCTGGTCATACCCCGCCGGACCGGCAAAATCCACGCTCAGGTGATCCACGATATGACTATCGAAGGTGGTCAGGTCCGCCTTTTCATGAGGCAGGAAGCGCGCGTAGCGGCCGGCCATGGTGCTCTGGTCCGAACCCGACAGCAGGTGCAGCGCCGCTTTCAGCTCGTCCATGCGGTGCTCCTGCGCCATCGAGCCGGAGACGTCGAGCACGAAGTAGGAATGCGCCGGAATGCGCACCTGGGTCTGGTAGGTATCCAGCACGGCATCGACGAATTCCGGCCGCGCGGGCTCCGGCAAGGCGTGGGGAACCTTGCTCTCCAATTCCTTGGGCAGCTTCATGCCCGCCACCACCGGCCTGCGCCAGGTGCGGTTGACGATCTGCTGCTGGATCGCCGGGCTGCGCACGAATTGGAGCAGCCGGTTGTAGTCCGCCCGGCGCGCCGCATTGATCAGCATCAGCGGGTAGTCCGCCGTCACCGCGCCGTCGTTCGGGTGGATCACCGCCAGCGGCGTGCCGAGCTGGCCGCCGGCATCCAGGCTCAGCACGATGGACTCGTAGTTGATCATGCCGTCGAGGCGGTTCTCCTGCTTGATGTAGGTGTCCGCCAGCCACAAGGGGCTGCCGCCGATCAGGCCGGTGCCGGAGAACAGTTGCTTGAGCTTGACCAGGTTCAGATCCGCCAGCTCCAGCGGCGGCCCCCTGGCGGTGGCCAGCCCGGCAGAGAACAGCACCGCCAGGCCCAGGTCGGACACGACCGGGCTGGTCATGCCCAGCGACAACTGGTCGCGGGCCACCACATGGGCGATCTCATCCCAGCTCGGCGCCTTCTTGTCCCAGCCCAGGTCCTCGGCGCGCGGTTTCTTGAGCGCGAACACCACCGGCGACAGCATGGTCTTCTCGGACGCCACGATCTTCTGCCCCGCGTTGAGGCGCAGATAGAAGCCGCTGGCCGGCCAGGCCAGATCGGCGGCGCTGTCGCCGCTGGCGCGGACCCGGTCGGTCAACTCCACCGTGCCGGCGTAGTCGAAACGGATCTTGCGGCCGATCGCCGACTCCATCGCCGGGTGCAGGAACTCCAGGTCGCTGAGGCCGTTGCTGGCCAGAATCACCAGATCGCCGCCGTTTTGCCCGGCGCCGGCCCTGGAACCCGCCGAATGCCCGCAGCCGGCGAGACCGGCCAGGACCAGGCCCCACAGCAGGCCCCGCCACACGGGCCGAGCCTTGGGGAGATCAGAACGGGTAAACAAAAAGGACATCGCGCCGCGCTTGCTTTCAGGTTGGCGCGAGTTTACACGGCGTTGACGGCGTTTTTGAGAGGGCAGCAAGAAAGGCATTTGCCTCTCCCTTTGGGACATGTCCCCTGCGAAGCTGCGGGGAGAGGCCGCGCGAAGCGCGGGTGAGGGTCGCCCTGCCAACAAGCGGTAAACCTAGTTGATAGTGCGTCCCTCGCCCCCTGCCATTTGTACCCTGCAGCCCGCTGGCTCCGCCCCCGCTAGGACCGGGGCTTAGCGGAATCTACGCCCCCGCCGCGTGCAGCGCATTACCCGCGGCAATCGGATCATTGGTCTGCCCAAACACCTCGACCCAGCGCTCGTACGAGTGCATCTTGCCCGCCTTCCAGGGGTGGTAGCCCGGCATGAAATAAGCCGCATAGTGCGGCAGCACCGGCAGGTACAGGCCGCCGGGCTTGTACAGCCACCACAGGCCCTTGAGCCACATGCCGGCGCGCTGACGCCAGCTGAAACCGTCCACCTTGAACATGTGGCGCATGATCAGGAAGGTATGCAGCGGGAAGATCATCGACACGTACAGCATCATGATGACGCGGGTGAAGTAGCTGGCCTTGGCCACCTTGGTCAGCACGTCGAACGCCACCGCCTTGTGCTCGATCTCCTCCACCGCATGCCAGGCGTACATGGCGCGGATGCGCGGGTCGGCGTCTTCCAGCAGTTCGCGGCGGTGAAAGAAGCTGTGCGCCATGATCGCCGTCATGTGCTCGGCGGCGGCGGTCTGCGCCAGGGTGAAGGTGCGCGGCAGGATACTGCGCAGCCGGGCCAGGATGCGGGTCATCTGGTTCTCGATGCGTTCCACGTCCACGCCCTGCGCCTTGAGGCGGTTGTTGAACTGGGTGTGCACCATGCCGTGCTGGCCTTCCTGGCGCATGAAATCCTTCACTTCCTGGTTCAGCACCGGATCGGTGATCCGGTCGCGGTAGTCGCGCACGCAGGTGATGAAATATTTCTCGCCCTCCGGAAACAGGCAGGACATGGCGTCGAACAATCGGGTCTTGAACGGATCGCCGCCCAGCCAGTAACGGGGGATGTCCCCGTCCAGGCCGAAATCCAGGTCCACCCGCGGCACGATGGGATGCCGCGCCGCACCGGCTGCGCCGGAACTTGCCGATGGTAGGTCTTGCACTGCCGCTCCCATGATCCCCTCCTCGCACCATGATTGTCCTGTTGCGCCACTCTAGGCGCGCCAGGGCCGCCCGGCTATGACCGCTTGCGACGCGAGGGAACATTTTGCGACAGCCCAAAAAGCCCGCCGAATCATGCGTTCAGGCCCGTCTCTTAGACCTTGCGCGGCTTCTTGCGGAAGCTGCTGGGGGAAATGCCGGCCCAGCGGGTGAAGGCGCGGGGAAAGCTGCGGCGGTCGGAGAAACCAAGCCGTTCGCTGATCGCCTCGATGCTCAGCTCGCCCGCCTGCAACCAGTCGGCGGCCTTGTGGAAGCGGGCCCGCGCCTGCAGCTCGGCATAGCCCTGCCCCAGGTCCTGCAGGCGCCGCTGCAGCGTGCGCGGATGCAGGTTCAAGGCCTCGGCCATGCGTTCGATCCCCTGCCCCAGCAGTTCCGGCCGCGCCGCGAAAGTCTGACCGATCAGATTGACGACGCCTTCGCCCGGAGCGGACTTGGGCAGGCCGGTGAGCTGGCGCTGCACCCGGTATTCGGCTTGCCGGTGCAGGGCCGGAAAAGCGCCTTGCAGGGGCACGTCGAGCAGGTCGCGCTCGAACACCAGCGCCTGCTGCGGCTGGCCGAAGCGGATCTCGATGCCGAAGTACCGGGCATATTCGGCGGCATACGGCGGCGCGGCGTGCTGCAGGCACAGGCGGCCGAACACCGCCCGTTCCCCCAGCAGGGTGCGGCCGAACTTGTAGATGGAGGCGAACGTGGTTTCGGTGAAATAAGGCGCGGGCAGGGTTTCGCCCCGGCTGAACTCCAGTAGCAGCCAGGCCTCCTCGCCCCGCTCCTCCAGGCGCACGTTGAGGGCCGGATTGATCAGTTCGCGCACCCAGTCGAACACGCGCAGGGTCTCGCGCAGGGTTGAACTGGTGGTCAGAAAGGTGCCGATGTCCGGCATGTAATCGAAGGCGAAGGTTTCGCCCAGCACGAACGGATAATGATGATTCCTGGCCCGCGCCACGCAGGCCGCCATCACCTGCTGCAATTGGGCCGGGCTGACGGTGGCGGTTTCCAGGTGGATCAGGTCGGTGTCGATGCCGTGCTCGCGGAACACCGGCTGGATATTGAAGCCGCAGTGGGCCGCCGCCTTGACCCAGTTGGGCAGCGTCAGGAACGGAATGGGCGCACTGTAGGCGGGCCGGCTCATCAGCGCAGTATGCCGCAGCGCGTGAAAGCGGCCTCTTGTTCCTGCCTGAGCCGCGAGGTTCAATACGAAACGCCATGGACAAGCCCATCCCTCAACCCGCGCACCTGGGCCCCGCCATCCTGCCGGGCGGGCGCAGCCGGGTGCCGGGCGCCGAACCGCTGCGCCGCCGTCTCGAAGCGGCGGTGTTCGGGCTCACCTCCGGCGCCGGCGCGCCGCGCCTGAATTTCCTCGAGCCGGCCGGAGACCCGGGCCTGTTCGGGCCGGATTCGGTCTGCTGGCGGGTACACGCCGACTTCACCATCATGATGGTCGGCGGCATCTGCGCCCTGCTGCTGCAGACGCTGCATCCCCTGGCCTTGGCGGGCGTCTGGGACCATTCCAACTTCCGCGCGGACCTGCTGGGCCGGCTGCGCCGCACGTCCTCCTTCGTCGGCGGCACTACGTTCGCCAGCAGGCGCGATGCCGAGATGCTGATCGAGCGGGTGCGCGGCATTCATCTGCGGGTGACCGGCACGGCCCCCGACGGCCGGCCTTACTCCGCCGGTGACCCGGATCTGCTGACCTGGGTCCATATCGCCGAACACTCGAGTTTCCTGCGCTCCTACCAGCGCTATGCGGCCAGGCCGCTGAGCCCGGCCGAGCAGGATCGCTACTACCGGGAAACCGCCCGCGTGGCCGAAATGCTGGGCGCCCGGAAAGTGCCGAAATCCGCCGCCGCGGTGGAGCGGTACCTGCAAGGCATCCAGCCCCGCCTGGACTATTCGGAGCGGGCGCGGGAAGTACGGCGCATCCTGTTCGCCACACCCGCGCCGAGCGCGGCGATCCGGCCGTTCAGCCGCCTGTTCCTGCAAGCCGGCGAGGACCTGCTGCCCGGCTGGGCCCAGGCCCTGATGGGCTTGCCCAGCACAGACGGTTTACGGCGCACCCTGCTGCGCAGTGCGGTGCGGAGCATGGCGCCGACCTTCCGCTGGGCCTTGCGCAATGGGGCGGCGGCGCGGGCGCAGTTGAGGGTGAAGACCGGGCGAACCTAGGGGCTGCCCGCGGCCACCGGCCACAGCGCCTTCTCCAGGCGCACGCCGTCTTCCACCCCGCGGTAATAGCCGGCGATCCGGTCGGTCTGGGCGTAGCCCCGGCTTTGGTAAAAAGCCAGTGCCCCCGCGTTTTCGGCCCTGGCCTCCACCCGGATGGTCTGGATCGCCGCGGTACGGGCCACCGCTTCCAGCCAGTTCAACAAGGCGGTGGCCAGGCCGCGGCGGCGGCGCTGCGGGTGCACCGCAAGCAGCAGCAGGTGCGCCCGCACATCGGCATAACGCATGATGCCGAACCCGAGCAGGATGCCGCCCTGCTGCATCACGGCGATATTGGTCGAGCGGTCGCGCATGTTTCTGATCACCCGCGTCGGCGACCAGCCCCAGTCCAGCCCGTACTCGATGTGGTCGCGCGACATCCGCGCGATGGCCTCTGCATCGCTGAACTTGGCGAGCCGGATTGCGGGTAGGGAAACCATGGCATTTAGCTTAGCGAAATGCCGCGATCGGCGCAGTCCGCAAATCCCGTACATCAATGCGTGTTCGCCCTGGGCCGCGACTGGCCCGCCGCAGCGGCCCGCATCCGGTGATGTCACTCGGCAGTAACGAAGCAGAAATATTCTGGCCGCTCGGCCTGGCAGTGGACAAAGACGGCAAGGCGCAAGGAAGCGAACGCAGCATGCTGAATAAACAAGCCGGGCCAGGGAGGCCGTTGCGCCGCGCGGCGCTGCCTCGGGCGGCCGGCGCGGCGGCGGCAGCTGTGCTGCTGCTCTTCGTGTGGGCGGCGTGGAACGTCCCGGCCAAGGCGCGGGAAACGTCCCCGACCTGGTGTTCCCGGCCGGCACCCGGCAGTGCCGTGCCGGAGCCCAAGGACCTGCGCAGCCGGGACGGCGTGCTGAAGCTGGACCTGAGCATCCGCAACGAGCAGCAGCCGGACGGATCGATGCGTTACTGCTACGTCCTTCCCGATGGCTCGCAGGCGCCCACCCTGCGCCTGCATCCCGGCGATCTGCTGGAACTGCATCTGAAGAACGACCTCACCGAACCCAAGCCCGCCTTGAGCCTGGCCCCGAATGCCCAGGCCATCGGCAAGCAAACCCCGGGCAGCGCGGCGCTATGCCGGGCCAGGCCGCCGGTCGCGGGCGACCCCTGCAACAGCGGCGCGATGACCGCACTCTCCACCAACCTGCACTTTCACGGACTGACGGTGCCCGCGGTCTGCCATCAGGACGACGTGCTGAAGACCTCGATCCAGCCGGGCGATGCGCCCTTCGAATACCGC
The DNA here is from genome assembly GCA_903970595.1 of Verrucomicrobiota bacterium. Taxonomy (GTDB): domain Bacteria; phylum Pseudomonadota; class Gammaproteobacteria; order Nevskiales; family Nevskiaceae; genus Nevskia. The sequence goes on along the minus strand of CAJCJI010000438.1, from coordinate 7,309 downwards.
TTCAAGATCCCGCAGGACGAGCCGCCGGGCCTGTACTGGTATCACCCGCACATCCACGGATTCAGCGCCGCCGAAGTCTCCGGCGGCGCCTCGGGGGCATTGATCGTGGAGGGCATCGAACGCGCCAACCCCGATCTCGCGGGCTTGCCCGAACGGGTGCTGGTGATCCGCGACCAGGGCCTGCTCAATCCGGATGCGCCGCCCTCGCCCTCCGAGCCGGTGGTGCCGAAAATGCTGATCGACCGCGACGGCGACGCCGCCAACAATGGAACCGGCTTCGGCAAGCCGGCGCGCGACCTGTCGCTCAACTTCGTGCCGGTGCCCTATCCGGACTACCCGACTGCGCATATCGCGATGAAGCCGGGCGAGCGGCAACTTTGGCGGGTGTTGAACGCCTCTTCGGTAACCTACCTGAACCTGGCCCTGCTGTTCCGGCAAACGCCGCAACAACTCGGGGTGGTGGCCATCGACGGCGTGCCCATCAACATTTCGGGCGGGGAAACGCCCTCGGTCAGCTGGGTCAACCACATCGGCGTGCCGCCGGGGGGCCGCGTGGAATTCATCGTCACCGGGCCGCCGCCCGGAGTGCCCGCCCTGCTGGTGACGCGGACCGTCGACACCGGCCAGGGCGGCGAAAACGATCCGAACCGCGCGCTCGCCTCCATCGCCGCCGCGGAAGACGCCGCCGAACCGCAGTCGATCCTGCCCGCCGCGCACCAACCGCTGCCGGCGCCGGACCGGCCCTGGGTCGGAAGCGTCGCGCCAAGCCGCGTGCGCAGGCTGTATTTCTCCGAAAAGCTCGAGGATCCCAACAATCCCAACAGCGCGACCACGTTTTATCTCACCGTGGACGGCCAGACGCCGCAGCCCTTCGTCCCCGGCTCCGACGCGCCGAACATCGTAGTCAAGCAAGGCGAGGTCGAAGACTGGATCATCGAGAACCGCAGCACCGAGCTGCACGCGTTCCATATTCACCAGCTGCATTTCGAGCTGCGCGACTGGAGCGGCGTGCCGGTGAACGAGCCGTTCCTGCGCGACACCGTCAACGTGCCTTACTACAATGGCCGCATGCTGCAATACCCGAGCGTACGGCTGCGCATGGATTTCCGCGACCCGGACACTGTCGGGACCTTCGTCTATCACTGTCACCTGCTGGAGCACGAGGACGGCGGCATGATGGGCACCGTGCGCGTGGAGCCGGCCGATATGGCGCCGGCCGCCGCCGCGCCGGGCACCTCGCCGATCGCGGGTGGGACCTCCCAGTGAGCCGCGCGATACGATAACGGATGGTATTGCGGCTTCACGCCCATCCGTCGCCGGTGATGTCCCGATCAGGCGGACCCCGCAATCGTCGGTCGATCCTGGCACGAAAAATCGCGTAACAAAATCGAAACTCATTCGTCACATCCGCCCGTCAAACTGCGTCCCGCGTGAGCGGTCCTAGGCTCATGTCAGGACCGCTCGGTCAATTCTTTTCAGGGAGGAACATTTCATGGTCACAAGATTTACCAGGCGCACGCTTGGCGTGCTCTGCGGCAGCTTTGCACTGAGCTGCGCCGGCGGATTTTCCGCCGCCAGCGCTTCACCCGGCGGCAGAACCCAGGATTCGCCCACACCTGTACCGCTGGCCGCGATCGAAGCGGCTCTGCCCTCGAAGGGCGTCAATCCGCCGAAGCGCTTGATCTCCGTCCGCGGGCGGCATGACGGCGATACCGCCAGCCCGATCAAGCACGTCATCATCATCATCGGCGAGAACCGCAGCTTCGATCACGTCTTTGCCACCTACGTGCCGAGCAAGCCCGGCGAGAAGGTGGACAACCTTCTGTCCGAAGGCATCATCTCGCTGGATTCACAGCTGAATGCGACCCCGGGACCGAACTTCGGCAAGGCCCATCAGCTGTCCGCGGCGGACCTGGGCTCCACCGACGCCTTCCTGCTCAATCCGCCGAAGCAGGAATTTCCCAACGATCAACTGCCCTCGCCGCTGGTCGGCGGCCCCAAGGTCTCCTACATTCCGAACGAGTGCCCCTCGGGCACGCCGATCACCCAGTGCGCGGCCAGCCTGACGCTGGCGGAAGAATCGGAATCCGGCCTGGAAACATCGTACTATCCGGACCTGCTGAGCGGCGGTACCGGCCTGTCTTCCAAGACGCCCGACACGCGCATCACCAACGTCAACACGCTGCCGGCCGGACCGTTCCAGTTGACCAACGGCGGCAGCTTCGTCTATGACGACTACGCGGCCAGCCCGGTGCATCGCTTCTACCAGATGTGGCAGCAGCTCAATTGCAGCGTGGAAAATTCCACCGCGAAAAACCCCTCGGGCTGCAGCGCCAATCTGTTCTCCTGGGTCGAGGTCTCCGTGGGCGCAGGCACCAACGGCTTGACGCAGCCGGCACTGTGCGTGCCCGGCAGCCCCACGCCGGGCTGCTTCAGCGAGAACTATATCGCCGGCGCGCAAACCACCGGCGAAGGCTCGTCCGCGCTGGGCTTCTATAACGTGCAGAAGGGCGACGCGCCCTACTTCACCAGCCTGGTGCAGCAGTACGCGATGAGCGACAACTTCCACCAGTCGGTCAACGGCGGCACCGGCGCCAACCACATCATGTTCGGCCACGCCGACGCGATCTGGTTCAGCGACTCGACCGGCAGCCCGGCCGAGCCGCCCAATGGCGTGACGGTTTTCGGCGGCGGCCCCGACGCGGGCGTGGTCAACGAGGTGGAAAACCCCAACCCGGCGCCCGGCACCAACAACTGGTACACGGAAGACGGCTACGGCGACAGCTACAACGCCGGCTATCCGCCTCCCTACAGCAACTCCCCGGTGTACGGCGGCGGCTCGTATAGCGATTGCTCCGATGCCGCGCAGCCGGGCGTGGAGCCGATCCGGAAGTACCTGGCGTCCCTGCCGCACCCCATCGATCCGCGCTGCGAGCCGGGCCACTACTACCTGCTGAACAACTACAACCCGGGCTGGTTCGGCAACGGCAACAATGCCTATGTCGACACCAATCCGGCCAACACGCCGTTCACCATCCCGCCCTCATCCACCCCGAGCATCGGCGACGATCTCAATGCCCACAGCGTTTCCTGGAAGTACTATGGCGACCAGTGGAACAACTACGTCAACGACCCGTACCAGCTCAACTACGGCACCGCGGGTCCGACGGCCGACGAGTATTGCAATATCTGCAACCCGTTCCAGTACGACACCTCCATCATGTCGAACCCGGACCAGGTGGCGACGCACATCCAGGACTCCGTGAACCTGTATGCGGATATCGCCAACACCTCGCTGCCGGCGGTTGCCATCGTCAAGCCCAGCGGCTACACCGACGGCCACCCGTCTTCCTCGAAGCTCGACTTGTTCGAAGGATTCGTCAAGAAGATCGTCGACCAGGTTGAAGCTTCGCCGTACGCCAGCGACACCGCGATCTTCATCACCTTCGACGAAGGCGGCGGCTATTACGACTCGGGCTACGTGCAGCCGGTGGACTTCTTCGGCGACGGCACCCGCATCCCCCTGATCCTGGTCTCGCCGTATGCCAAGAAGGGACATGTCTCGCACGAGTACGCGGACCATGTCTCGCTCGACAAATTCATCGAGCGGAACTGGAACCTCGAGCCGATCAGCAAGCGCAGCCGCGACAACTTCCCGAACCCGGTTGTGCGCAAGGACAACCCCTACGTGCCGGTCAACACCCCGGCGCTGGGCGACCTGTTCGAGATGTTCGATTTCTCGCAGCCCGTCAGCGGCAACGTCGCTGTCAAGTAATACACCAAGACGCTTTTGCAGCTGAAGTGAATCAGGGGGCTACCGCAAGGTAGCCCCTTTTTTTATGTTCGGCGCCGCTGCCGATCGGCGTGCCAGGCCTGCCTGCCCCGGCTTCACATCCCGGTGGTAACCAGCATCGGAGCCGGAGGTTCAAGCTCGGTCCGCACCGAGGCCAGCATGCCGTAATAGCTCCGCACCCGGTTGACGAAAGACACCGCCTCCTGGCCGCGGGCATAGCCGTGTAGGGTCTGGCTGAACCAGTGCTCGTCGGTCAGCAGCGTCAGCGCGGCGCGCACATCCTGCCAGCGGTTGGGGTTGCCGCCGGTTTGCGCCGCGAGCCTGCGCGCGTCGAACAGGTGGCCGAGGCCCTGGTTATAGGCGGCGAGCGCCATGTTGGTACGGTCCGGTTCCCGGATCTGCGGCGGCAGGCGATCCAGGATCTGGCCCAGGTACTCGGCGGCGCCCTGGATGCTCTCCGCCGGATCGTCCCGGTCCACCTCGAGCTCGTCGGCCGTATCGAGCGTCAGCATCATGATGCCGCGCACGCCGGTGGGGCTCACCGCCTTCGGATCCCAACTCGATTCCTGGTAACTCATCGCCGCGATCAGGCGCCAGTCCAACCCGTTGACCTGCCCTGCCTGCTCGAACGAGGTCTTGAAGAGCGGCAGCCGCTCGCGCACGTCGAGCGCGAACTGCCCGGCCGCCGAATCATTGGCCGGCGCGCTCATCGCAAGGGTGCTGTGGAAAGCAGTGATACTGTGCAGTTCCGGGGAGAGCACCAGGTTCAAAGGCACGGCAGCGGAAGAAATGAGGCCAAGGCTGCCAATCCGCAGGCTGTTGTCCTGCAGGATGGAATCGAGCGCCAGCGTGCCGCCGGCGCTGTCCTGCGGCACCGCCGCGTCGCTGAGGCCGGAACCGCCGAACAAGGCCCAGCCGGTGCCGGCGATACCGAGCGCCGCCCGGCGCAAGAGCCGGGTCCGCTGCGGGCTGAGCTTGGGCGATGCGCCCTGTCCAGCTCCACATTCATCGACAACAGCCCCGCAGCCCCCTGCCGGCCGGGGTTCAAAACAGGTACGACCCATCGCTTATTTCCTATTATTGTTGCAACGCAGCAAATGCATTGCAAAGCAAACCGCTGCCGGGTGTCAAGCGCGGCGCCTTGCGGCAACAGCGCCCCCTCCACATTTTGTTATTCAATTTCAACGGCTTATTTCAGCAGCTGCGTTCGTCGGATGGATCGGGCGTGGGGCACGCGGGCCGTGGTAAGGCGGACCATGGAGATGCTTGGGCTGGAAACTGTCCGCCTGAGGGCGCCGCTACCTGTTCAACCTCCCCTCTCCCGCTTGCGGCGTGTCCCCGGCTTCATGGGGAGAGAGGGGTAGGCGAGGGCATGGATGCCCGAGGTAGGGCAACGCATGGAGCGGTTGCCGGGGAGAGGGGCTTTCCTTCGCCCATAGACCCGCTCCAGCCCCCTTCAGGCCATCCTCGACTCAACAGTCAGCAGGGTCTTCAGGCGTTCGGCATCTGGTGGAACGTGGGCAAGCCCGCGGGAATCTGATGGAATTCCTGCTTGTCGATGGTGAAAATGGCCATTTGCGGCGTGCCGAACAGCCCCGGCTGGTCGAGGGTGCCGATCTTCACGATGGCCGCGGGGTAATCCGGGTGCCGCGACACCAGGTGCGTGCCGCATTCGGCACAGAACTCGCGTATCACCGGCCGGTCCAGGTCGCTGCGCGCGAACTTGCGCGGCGCACCCTTGGTATAGCTGAAACCCTCATTCGGCATCAGCATGAACATGTTCGGACCGCCGCCGCTGATGTACTGGCATTCGCGGCAATGGCATTGCGCCTTCATCATCGGCTCGCCCTCGGCCACGTAACGCACCGCGCCGCAATAACATCCGCCTTCGAGTTTCATGATTTCTCCTCCGATTTATGGTCCAAGAATATCGGAGCCGGAGGCCGCGCGCGAGGCGGGTGCCGATTCTTGCATTTCCGTCGCCGTTGTATTTCACTCCGAGACCCGATGTTTTCCCGTTGCTTCGCTTTATTACAAGGAGTACTGCTATGGCACATGGACTGAAGACCGGACTGGCGGTGGCTGCCACCCTGTTGCTGGCGGCGGCAGGCGCGCTCGCCGAACCGCATGGCGGCGGCGGCCGGCCCGAGATGCATCCCCCCGAACCCCACCCCGGCCCCAGCGGCTACCAGCGCGTCGGCGAGCCGCAAGGCTGGAACGCCCGCCCCGCCACCATCGACCGCGGCGTCTATCAGCACAACTATCAGGCGGCGCGCGCCTACCACATCGGCGTCTACCACGGCCCCGCCGGCTGGCAGGGACACCACTGGGGCTACGGCATGGTGCTGCCCCGCGCCTACTGGACCTCCCAGTTCATCCTGGCCGACTACTGGCTGTTCGCGCTCGAAGTGCCGCCGATCGGCTGCGAATGGGTGCGCGTCGGACCGGATGCGATCCTGGTGAACACGGCCAACGGCGAAGTCCTGCAGACTGAATACGGCGTATTTGCTTGAATGTGCCTCTCTCCTTGGGAGAGGCCGCGCCGCCAGGCGCGGGTGAGGGGCGCACTTTCAACCAACTGCTCAACTTGTTTAACGTGCGTCCCTCACCCCTGCCCCTCTCCCAGAGGGAGAGGGGTCATCATTTGCTAGACGTACTTACAGCGAAAGCTTCGCGGTAAACAGCACTCGTAGGGCGGGTCAAGACCCGCCGTTTACCGCGAAACCACACTGTACTGAAAGGCCAACGGCGATATGAGCGATTCCACCCCCCGCTTCACCGGCGGCTGCCTCTGCGGCGCCGTGCGCTACGAAGCCACCGCCGCGCCGATTTACGCCGGCTACTGCTTCTGCACCGATTGCCGCAAGGCCTCCGGCTCCGGCTTCGTGCCGTTCATGGGCTTTGCCGCCAGCGCCCTGCGCTTCAGCGGCAAAACCCTCATGTTCAGTTCAAAAGCGGCGCGAGGCGGCTATGCAATCCGCAATTCATGCCCGGTGTGCGGCAGCCTGGTGTATGGCGGTGAAGTCGGCAAGCACCAGGAACACACCATCTACGCCGGCACCCTGGACGATCCCAAGGGCTTCCATCCCACCGTGGCGCTTTTCAATCGCGACCGGCCGGACTGGGTAGTGTTGCCGGAGGGCTTGAAGGTATTCGAGGAAATGCCGCCCTAGAGTAATCTTGATTCGGCTGTGTACAAGCTGAGCTGTCCCCTCTCCCGCATGCGGGAGAGGGTGGCCCGTAGGGCCGGGAGAGGGGCTTTGATGCCAGAACTCGTAGGACGGGTCATGCCCCCCGACTACAACCTCGGGGACAGGCTCCGCCGTTTACCGCAAACCCGTCACGAAAATCGAGTCTCCACCTGCAAAACCCTAAAAACCAGAACCGGAAAGCCCATGACCCGATTGATCCTCGCAGCCTTTGCCGCACTCGCACTGCCCGGCGTTTCATACGGCCACACCTACCGCTTCGACGATGCCGACGTATTGAACCTGTCCGCACCCGAGCGGCTCCCCC
>CAJCJI010000437.1 GCA_903970595.1 Verrucomicrobiota bacterium | reverse complement strand
GGGGAGAGGCGCCACGGCAAAGACTTGACGGCGCGTTGCCGTGCTTCATGCTTTTCTCGCCTCTCGCCTCTCGCCTCTCGCCTCTCGCCTAAGGCGCCGTCGGATAGACCAGGCCCGCCAGCTCGCTGCGGCTGCACACGCCCAGCTTGCGATAGATGCGGTAAAGGTGGTTGGCAACGGTCGAGGGCGCGATGCCGATGCGCCGCGCCGCCTGCTTGAAGCTCAGGCCGTGCGCCACGGCGTAGACGATCTCGCGTTCGCGCTGGGTCAGGCGGTCGAGCGCGCCGGCCGGCCAGATGAAGACGTAGTTGAAATCGGCCAGCGGCTCGCAGCGGATGCACAGGCCGTTGACCACCAGCGTCTCGTCCTTCCCCGGCAGCGGGAAGGGCAGGGTATAGGGTGTGCGTCCGGGAAAATACTTCTCCAGCATCTCCAGGAAGCGCGGCTGCGCCTCGTGGAACATGCCTTCCCGGTCGATCGCCGCCGCGGCGCTTTCCGCCGGCCGGTCGGTCGGCGTGCGCATCAGGTGCAGGAAAAACGCGTGCGAGGCGGCGTTGAACAGGTGGAACGTGGCGCGCTGCTGGCGCTGCCGATCTTCTTCGGAAAAGACCTGCTTGCGGTCCTTGCGGTACAGGGTCAGCAGCGAATACAGGCCGCTGCGCGGGTCCAGGTGCCCGGTGCTGAGGATGCGGCTGATGTCGTAGCGCTTGAAGCAGAGCTCGTAGATCTCCGAGCGGAAGAAGCGCGAATCGGGCAGGACGCTGCGCATGTCCACCGGCGCGCCCAGGTTGGCCAGGATGCGCGGCACGATCGGGTTGATGTCGTGGGTCTGCTCCAGGGTGCGGGGAAAATCCTCCGGCAGGCCGACCATCGCCACGGTATGGAACTGCCAGCGCGGCAGCGAGCCGCTACCCCACAGGGCGCCGTCGAAGCCCACCACCTGCCGCAATTCGTCCAGGGCCCAGGCGCGGAAGTTTTCCGGCGGCACGCTCAGCGCGGAGCGGTACAGGCGGCCGATATAACGGTCGACCGCGTCCACCTGACTGGATTGATTCAGTTCCTGCATGCTCTCCTCAACGCGCTGGTAGCGGCACTGAGCCCCGGTGCGTGCCCTTATCGGACAGGCCGGACGCCCGCCGGTTCACCGCCGGTGCCTGATCGCGGTAATTTTTTGCTCCGGCCGGAGCCGGCGCGGGGGCGGATTTACTATCGCCCCCTACATCATTCCCCAGCATACTGCGCGGCGCAACAGGCCGCCCGACCGCGGCGGCCTGACCAGCTGGAGCCAGGGCAGTGAAACCGATCGCACAGTGGCTGGACGAGTATTCGCGCAGCCACCTCAATCCGGTCAACAAGACCCTGCACTGGGTCTGCATCCCGCCCATCGTATTTTCGTTGCTGGGCCTGCTGCGCGCCGTGCCGGGCGGCAACGACGCGCTCAATGCCGCCTCCGTCGCCGCGCTGCTGGCGCTGGCGTATTACCTGGTCCTGTCCTGGCGGCTCGCCCTGGGCGCCGCCGCGGTGCTGGCGCTGCTGGTCTGGGCTGCCGATGCGTCCTTCCACCAGCTGGGCCGGATGCACCTGCCGGCGATGGCGGCGGTGTTCGCGCTGGCCTGGGCCGGGCAGTTCGTCGGCCATCGGGTCGAAGGTGCCAAGCCTTCGTTTTTCAAGGATTTGCAGTTCCTGCTGATCGGCCCGCTGTGGCTGCTGGCCTTTGTCTACCGCCGGCTGGATGTGCCGCTGCAGGCGCGGGATATGGCGCACGGCTGAAACAAGAAGGCGGCCCGGGGCCGGCGGCGGCTCTGGCCTGCCGGCCGGTTGAACCGAAAAGACCCGGTGCGGTCTCATAGGCGGCTTACCGCCACTCCCGGAGATAAAACGAATGCAGCAGAAATACCGGAAGGCCCTGTTGGCCGCCGCAGGCCTGGCCATTGCCGGAGCCGCCTTGCTCGCCGCTCTGCCGCAGGCCAGCGCACAGGACAACGGCAATCCGCCGACGGCGCAGATCGGCGAGCAGGACAGCCCGCCGCCACCGCCGCCGGATGCCGCGCCGCCACCGCCGCCGCCCGGCGAGGTCGGTCCGCAGACCTATACCCAGGACGAGACCCTGGATGCGGCGAAGAATTTCTTCGGCGGCACCTCCGAGGGCTTGGCCAAGGCCATCGAAAAGACGTTCTCCGACAACGGGCGCCCCAATGCCTACATCGTCGGCAACGAGGGTTCGGGCGCGTTCTTCGTGGGCCTGCGCTACGGCGAGGGCACGCTTTATTACAAGGGCGGCGGCTCGACCAAGGTGTACTGGCAGGGTCCCTCCGTGGGCTTCGACTGGGGCGGCAACGCCTCCAAGGTCTTCACCCTGGTCTACAACCTGCACTGGACCCGCGACCTGTTCCAGCGCTTTCCCGGCGTGGACGGCAGCCTCTACATCGTGGCCGGCGTCGGCGTGAACTACCAGCGCGCCGCCGACATCACCCTGGCGCCGATCCGCACCGGCGTGGGTCTGCGTGCCGGCGCCAACGTCGGCTATCTGAGCTACACCCAGCGGCAGAACTGGTTCCCGTTTTAAACCTGCGCCAGCGCTGCGCCGCAGCGCTGTAGTAGTTCATCGATATCGGCATCGTCGTGGTAGATGCCAAAGCCCAGCCGCAGCCGGTCCGCGCGATAGTCGGTGATGACCCCGTGTGACTGCAGGCGGGTGTAGCAATCTCCCGCCAGCGGATGGCGAAAGCAGAGGAAATTGCCGCGCGCCAGCCCCGGCGCCGGAATCAGACGCTGGGTATTGATCGTCTCCAGGCGCAGCGCTTCCAGTCCATCGAGGAAGCGCTGCTGCAGCCGCTGCACATGCGCGTGAATCAGGTCGGGCGTCAGCCCTTGCGCATCGAGCCAGTTCATCACCGCATTGAAGCGATACAGGCCCACGGGATCGTAGGTCGCGCCCATGAAACGCTGGCCGCCGCCGGCGTAGACGATCTCCTCACCGGCATTGGACAAGGCGCCGAAGCCGGCGAACCAGCCGGTGTTGACCGGCCGCTCGGCGTAGCCGGGGGGGCAGTGCAGGTAGGCGCAGCCTTCGCCGGACATGGCGTACTTGTAGCCGCCGCCCATATAGAAGGCGCGGCCGGCGATGGCGGACAGGTCGGTGGGCGCCGCCATGAAACCGTGGTAGCCGTCGATCACCACCAGGGTCTGCGCGTCGCGCACCGCCGCCACCGGCGCCGCCAGGTTCTGCAGCAGGAAGCCGCTGTTGAAGAAGCACTGGCTGAAGTAGACCAGGTCGTGCCCGCCGCGCGCCGCGGCCTGCGCGAAGCGCGCGCCGAAGCTGTCGAAGGGCTCGGTGGCGATGCGTTCCACGCTGGCCAGGCCAGCCTGCTCCAGGCGGCGCATCTGCCGCGCGAAACTGTGGAACTCTCCGTCGGTGGTGAGCACGCGCACCGGCTGCCGTTCGATGCAGGACAGCAGCCGCATCAGGAACTCGTGGGTATTGCCGGCAAAGCACAGGGTCTGGGCCGAGGGCAGATTGAGCCGGCGCGCCAGGTGCGCCTGCGCCTGCGGCAGCACCGTGCCGAAAACATGCTCCCACTTGCCGTCGATCAGCGCGGCGGCGTCGAGCCAGGCCTGCTGCTGCGCCTCGAAGCTCACGTCCGGCCAGGGATGATGGCTGTGCGCCGCCGCGTGCAGCCGCGGGCCGGCGCCAAGGAAGCGCGAAAAATGCTGTTTGTAGGAGGTCGTCATTGTGGCAATTTATACCAGTACAGCAATGGGACGGCTTTTGCATCCAGAATCGGGCATGGCCTGGGTGGAGTTTGGGGTATGAGCGCAGCAGTGCGGATTCGGCAGGCGGCCGATGGCGACGCGGCGGCGGTCGCGGCCATCTACGCCCCCTATGTGCGCGACACCATCATCTCGTTCGAGACCGCGGCGCCCACGCCCGCGGAGATGGGCGGCCGCATCGCCGCCATTTCCACCCGCCATCCCTGGCTGGTGGCGGAGCAGGGCGGCGAGGTACTCGGCTACGCCTATGCCGGCGAACACCGCAGCCGCGCCGCCTACCGCTGGGACGTCGATGTTGCGGTTTACCTGGCCGCGGACGCCCATCGGCGCGGCCTGGGCCGGCGGCTCTATCTGGCACTGTTCGAACTGCTGCGCCGGCAGGGCTACATCAACGCCTATGCCGGCATCTCCCTGCCCAATGCGGCGAGCGTAGGCCTGCACGAAGCGCTGGGCTTCCTGCCGGTGGGCGTATACCGTAAGGTGGGCTACAAGCAGGGCGCCTGGCATGACGTCGGCTGGTGGTCGCTCAATCTGCAGCCGCCGCCGGCGCTGCCGGCCGAACCGGTGCCATGCCGGGAACTGAACCACGCCGTCTTGCACAGCCTGCTGGATGCCGCGTAACGGCCGGCGGCTCAAGATAATGGGCGGAGGCGTGCATGTTCAAGGAGTACGGCGACTACGACGCGACCGGCCTGGCCGAGCTGGTCGCGCGCGGCGAGGTCAAGCCGGCTGAATTGCTGGAGGCGGCGATCGCCCGCGCCGAAGCGGTCAATCCGCGGCTCAAGGCCATCAATATCCCCATGCTGGAAATCGGCCGGACCCGGGCCGGGGAAAGCCTAAGCGGTCCGTTTGCCGGCGTGCCGTTCCTGATCAAGGACATCGCGCAGGATTATGCCGGGGTGCCCACCACCGCCGGTTGCCGCGCCCTGCGCAACTGGATTCCCCCGGCGCACGCGGAGATCGTCAAGCGCTTCCTCGGCGCGGGCCTGGTGATCTTCGGCAAGACCGCCACCCCCGAGTTCGCGCTGAAGGCCATCACCGAATCCAGCCTGTGGGGCGCCACCCGCAATCCCTGGGACCTGGGCCGTTCGCCGGGCGGATCTTCCGGCGGCGCGGCGGCGGCGGTGGCGGCCGGCATCGTGCCGATGGCCGGAGCCTCCGACGGCGGCGGCTCGATCCGCATTCCGGCCGCCTACTGCGGCCTGTTCGGCCTGCGCCCCTCGCGCGGGCGGGTGCCGCCCGGACCCTTGCACGGCGAGTTCTGGGACGGCGCTTCCAGCGAGCATGTGCTGAGCCGCAGCGTGCGCGACTCGGCGCGCATGCTCGATGCCGTCGCCGGCGCCGACATCGGCGCGCCCTTCGTCATCGCCCGGCCGCACCGCTCCTTTGCCGAGGAACTGAAGCACGAGCCGGAGCGTCTGCGCATCGGCTTCAGCACCCGTTCGCCGCTCGGCACGCCGGTCGACCCGGCCTGCGTCGAGGGCGTGCGCAAGGCGGCGGTATTGCTTGAAGCGCTCGGCCACCATGTGGAGGAAGCCGAGCCGGAAGTCGACGGTGTAGCGCTGGCGCGCTGTTTCATCCAGATGTACTTCGGACAGGTCGCCGCCAGCATGGACGAGGCCAGGCAGGCCACCGGCGCGTCCGATGCCGAGTTCGAGCTGGACACCCGCGCCTTGGGCATGTTCGGCCGCGCGCTCAGCGCCGGCGAGTACGTCGCCAGCCGCAGGCAATGGAACGCCTTCGCCCGCGCCCTCGGGCGCTTTCACCAGACTTATGACCTGTACCTGATCCCGAGCACCGCCATGCCGCCTTCGCGCATCGGCGAGCTGGCCATGCCGGCGGCCCAGCAGACGGCCTTGAAGCTGATCCTGCGCCTGGGGGTGGGCCGGCTGCTGCTGCACAGCAGCCTGATCGGGCAGGTGGTGGACGAGAGCCTCAGCCGCGTGCCGTTTACCCAGCTGTCCAATCTCACCGGCACGCCCAGCATGTCGGTGCCGCTGCATTACGCGCCGGCCGAAGCGGGCGGGCCGGAGCTGCCGGTGGGGGTGCAGTTCGTCGCACGCTTCGGCGAGGAGAGCACCTTGCTGCGCCTGGCCGCACAGCTGGAACAAGCCAGCCCCTGGAAGGACCGCCGGCCGGCACTGTAAGGTGGGCGCAGCCCACCGTGCGCGCTCGACCCGGCGGGCACAGCCCGCCCTACGGTGTCGGGCTCAACTCTTGCGCGGATCGAACGCAAAGCGCCGCTTCATGTCCCCGTAAAACGCCCGGTCCTCGTCGCTCTTGGCCGGCGGCGTGACGATCTGGATCAGCACGATCTCGTCGCCCGCCGTGGTTCCCGGCAGGCCGCGGCCTTTCAGCCGCAGCTTCTTGCCCCCTTGCGTGCCGGCCGGCAGGTTCAGCTCCACCGTGCCGCCCAGGGTCGGCACCGGCACCTTGCCGCCGAGCGCCGCTTCCCAGGGCGTCACCGGCAGGGTTACCTGGATGTCGCGGCCTTCGACCTGGAAATCGGGATGCGGCGCGAACTCCAGTTCCAGCAGCAGGTTGCCGCCGTGCGCGCCTTGTCCGGCCAGGCGGATGGTCTGTCCCGCGGTCACTCCCTTGGGAATGCGCACGCTGAGCGTGCGCTGGCCGATGGAAATGTTACGCGTGGCGCCGTTATAGGAGTCTTCCAGCGCAATGGCCAGCTTGGCCTGCTGGTCCTGGCCGCCGCCGAAGTTGCCGTCCGCCGTGTTGAAACCGCCCTCCGCGCCGCCGAACAGGGTCGAGAAGAAGTCCGAAAAATTGCCGCCCGCCGGGCCCCCGGCATTGCCGAAGCCCGCCGCTCCTCCGGGCCGCCGCCCGCCGCCAAATCCTCCCGTCTCGAAGTTCCAGCCGGGCGGCGGGGTGAAGCGCTCCCCGGCGCGCCAGTTGGCGCCAAGCTGGTCGTAGGCCTGGCGCTTCTTGGCATCGCCGAGGACGTCGTTGGCTTCGTTGACGTCCTTGAACTTGTCTTCGGCGCCCTTGGCCTTGTTCTTGTCGGGATGGTACTGCCGCGCCAGCTTGCGGTAGGCGCGCTTGATCTCGGCCGCGTCCGCCGTGCGGGGAACGCCCAGAACCTTGTAGTAATCCTTGTATTCCACTGTAGACGGATTCCAGAAAATCGAACCGGGAAATCGAAAACTTATCGACCATGAAAAGAAAACGGGGCGCCTGCGGCGCCCCGTTACTTTACCAACTATACAGGCAATTACTTACAAAACACGGCGCTTAGTGGTTGACCGTGATCTTGCGGGGCTGCGAGGAGGCGCGTTTGGGAATCACGATCTCCAGCACGCCGTTGCTGCCCTTGGCGGTGACGGCTTCGCCATCGACCGTGTCCGGCAGGCTGAAGCGGCGGAAGAAGCGGCCGCTGGAGCGCTCGACGCGGCGGGCTTCTACGCCGGCCGCCTCGACCGCCTTCTCGCGGTTGCCGGCCAGGGTCAGCACGCCTTTTTCCAGCGTCACTTCAATGCTCTTGGGGTCCACGCCCGGCACGTCCGCGTACAGCACGAACTTGTCGGCGTACTCCTCGATATCCACTTCCGGCGCCCATTCCGCGGTGGCGCCGCTCGATGCGTCGCCATTGGCGGCACGCTCGAAATAGCGGTTGAATTCATTCAGCAGTTCCCGGTGCGCGGTCCAGGGTTGATAGCGCAGCAAAGTCGTCATGTCCTAAATCTCCGTATGCCTATTGATGATTCGGGGCTCAACGCCCTCGTGCATGGAACTTAGGGACGCCGCTTTTGGATTCAAGAGCCCCTGGTTCAACTCACATCAAATCGCATCTGATGCAGGTCCGGGGTGAGCACCGGGTGGACGCACAGCTGGTTGCCCGCGGTGGCCTCGAACAGCCCGCCGGGCTGATGCACTCCGGCTGTGGGAAACAGACCGTGGGACGGACAACAGCAACAGCGCCGCAAACGGCTTGGGCATGATCGGCTGCCCAGGCTGGTGGTGCCCCTGGACGAGCCCAAACCGGCCCCGGGGTTGAATCCGCGCTTCAGCCGCCGCGTTCCACGCCGGTCGCGCCCAGCACTTCCTCGACGCTGGTCAGGCCCTCGGCGATCTTCCTGCAGCCGGCAAGGCGCAGCGTGGTCATGCCGGCCTGCACGGCGTGCTTGCGCAGTACGGCGCCGTCGGTCTGATCGTGGATCTGCGTCTTCAGCGCCGCGCCGAGCGGCATCATTTCGTAGATGCCGACCCGGCCGAGATAGCCGGTTTCGCGGCATTCCAGGCAGCCCGCCGGCTCATAGGCCTGGTCCGGCGGCAGTATCGGCGCGCCGCCGGTGATGTCGTACCAGCGGTCGACGTCGATCTCCACCGCCTGCTTGCAGTGCGGGCACAGGCGCCGCACCAGGCGCTGCGCCAGCACGCCGATCAGCACCGCCTTGAGCATGAAGCTGGGCACGCCCAGGTCCAGCAGGCGGGTCACCGCGGAAGGCGCATCGTTGGTATGCAGCGTGGACAGCACCAGGTGGCCGGTCAGCGCGGCCTGCACCGCGACTTCGGCGGTTTCCAGGTCGCGGATTTCCCCGACCATGATGATGTCGGGGTCCTGGCGCATCAGCGCGCGGATGCCGTCGGCGAAATTCAGGTCGATGTTGTTCTGCACCTGCATCTGGTTGAAGGCCGGATCGACCTGTTCGATCGGGTCCTCGATGGTGCAGACGTTCACCTGCGGCGTGGCCAGCTGCTTGAGCGAGGAATACAGCGTGGTGGTCTTGCCCGAGCCGGTGGGGCCGGTGACCAGGACGATGCCGTGCGGATGGGCGATCATCTCCCGCCACAGGCCGGTCTCCTCGGCGGAGAAGCCGAGCTGGGCGAAATCCCGCGCCACCACTGCCGGATCGAAGATGCGCAGCACCAGCTTTTCGCCGAACGCGGTGGGCAGGCTGGCGGCGCGCAGCTCCACCTCCTTGCCGTCCGGCGAGCGCGTCTTGATGCGGCCGTCCTGCGGCCGGCGTTTTTCCGCCACGTCCATCCGCGCAATGATCTTGATGCGGCTGGTCACCGCCGCCATCACCGCGGCGGGAATCTGGTAGACCTCGTGCAGCACCCCGTCGATGCGGAAGCGCACCTTGCCGTGTTCGCGCCGCGGCTCCAGGTGGATGTCGCTGGCGCGCGAGTCGAAGGCGTATTGCAGCAGCCAGTCGACGATGTTGACCACGTGCTGGTCGTTGGCGTCGAGCTTGCCGGCGCGCCCCAGCTCCACCAGCTGCTCCAGCGTGCGGGCGTTGCCGAAGGTGCCGAACTTGGCGCGTTCCTCGCTGCTGGCCTTGACTGACTTGGCCAGGGCGTAAAACTCGACCAGGTAGCGCTCGATGTCGAGCGGATTGGCCAGCACGCGCTTGACGCGCAGCTTGAGCGCGCCGCCGATGTCGTTCTCCCACTCGCGCAGCCAGGGCTCGGCGGTGGCGATCACCACCTCGTCCTGCGTCACCTTCACCGGCAGGATTTTCAGGCGCGCGGCATAGGCGTAGGACACCACCGTGGTGACCTTGCCCACCTCGATCGACAGCGGATCGATGCGCAGATAGGGCAGGCCGGTGCGGGCGGCCAGCCATTGCACCAGCGCCTCCACGGTCAGCTTCTTGCCGGGCTGTTTGGCGTTGTCCAGCTCGCACTCGGCGATGCGCAGCAATGGATGGCGCGGCTCGCGCCACTCAGCGGAGCGCTGCCGGATGGCCTGCACCTGCTCCGGCTGGATCAGGCCGTCCTCGAGCAGTCCGGCCAGCACCTCGGCCAGGTCGATGGCGTGATCGCGGACCTTTTCGGTTTTTGCCTGCGGCGCGGCCTGGTTCATCCGCTTAACTTATCACCAAACGCGGCGGGGTCCGGCGGCGGCCGATAAATGCGG
>CAJCJI010000436.1 GCA_903970595.1 Verrucomicrobiota bacterium | reverse complement strand
TGCTACGGCAAAGGCGGCACCCAGCCCACCATCACCGATGCGCTGGTAATGCTCGGCATCCTCTCCACCGAGGCCGGGTTCGCCGGCGGCAGCTTCGCGCTGCGCGGCGAGGCCGTGCGCGGCGCGTTCGAACAGATCGCCGCGCAGATGGGCTACAGCGCCGAGGAAGCGGCCTTCGACTGCTGGCGGGTGGTCAACGCCAACATGTGCCAGGCCGTGCGCCGCACCGTGGCCGGCAAGGGCGTCAATCCCAAGGACATGGTGATGCTGGCCTATGGCGGCAACGGCCCGGTGTTCGCCGCGGTACAGGCCGAGTCGCTCGGCATCACACGCGTGCTGGTGCCCAAGGCTTCGCCCACCTTCTCGGCCCTCGGCACCCTGGTGGCCCGCCCCAGCATCGACGAAGAACGCTCCTGCATCGCCCCCGCCAACGCCCTGGACATCGGCCGCCTGCGGAGTCTGTGGCAGGAACTGGACGACCGCGCCGGCCGTTACTTCGCCGACGCCGGCTTCAAGCGCGAACAGGTCGTCGCGCGCTACCAGGTCAACATGCGCTACCCCGGCCAGAACTGGGCCCTGACTTTCGACCTGCACCGCGGACGCGGCGGCCAGGACCTGGCGTTCGTCGACGCGTCGATCGGGCAGAAGGCCATCGAAGCCTTCAACCGCCGCCACATGGAAGAGTACGGCCACGTACGCGAAGGCGAGATCCCGGAGATCACCGGCGTGCGCCTGTCCACGGAAGTGGAAACCCCGGCCCCGAAAGTGCAGCAGGGCTTCACCGCCCCCAGGCTGCCGGCCCAGCCCGCCAAGCGCCGCCGCGCCAACCTGGGCGAGGGATACCAGGACACGAACGTATTCTTCGGCTCAGCCCTCAAGCCTGGCCACGAAGTCACCGGCCCGGCGATCGTCGAAGAAACCTTCACCACCATCGTGGTCTACCCCGGCTGGAAAGCCCAGGTGGACGATGCCGGCGACTACGAACTCACCCGAAGCTGAAATTTCTCGTCATTCCGGCGAAAGCCGGAATCCAGTGTCCCGCTACCTGCCCTGCAAGCGCTCCTTGAAAAACGCAATCACCCGCGTCTCCGCACGCTTGGTTGGCCCTTCCGGATCATCGTCGCGCAGGTTGAGCGTCAACACCGCATGCGGCTTCGCGCCGGGATTGGGCTGCGCATCGGCAGGGTCGATCTCGATGGCCTCGAAGCGGTCGCCGAAGCAACTCTTGTAGGTGGCGAAGCGCTCCGGAGGTACCATCGGGTCGCCATGAAAACGCAAGCCGATCGCGCTGAGATTCTCGCTCTCCAGCCGATGCCGCACGATCCCGATCTCTGTCTGCGACATGCCGATGTCGGCACGGCGGCGCGCCGTAACCGCAACCGGCAATGACGGCTGCGACAGCACCGGCGCGATCACCGCGGGCTCGGTCATCATCGCCATGGCGAAATTGCCGGTGAGGCACATGCCGATGGCGCCGACCCCAGGCCCGCCGCAATCCGCATGGGCCCTGCGCGCCAGCGCGCGCAGCCAGTCGACGATGGGGCTGGACTGGTTGGTGGCCCAGGCGCCGAATTCGCGGCGGATGCACAGCGCACTGCGTTGACAACAACGCCCAGGCTTTGCAATCCTGTGCACAGCGCGCCACTGGAGCGCCGCCTGTCCGCGGCAAGGGAGCCGGCTCCCATCCAGCCTCACCGGTACTTTACGAGACCTTCTCCCGGCCTTTCGTAAGCGGACGTCTGGCGATGGGAAGGAAGGTTTGCCATGCGCCGCGCACTCACGGCCAAGACTCGTCTCGACACCCTAAAAAAAGATGCCAAGCGCTGGCGCAAAGCGCTTCAAGCCGGTGAAGGTAAGGCCCGCAAGCGGCTCATCGCCGCCTGGCCCGACGCCCCCGCCGAGCCATCCTTGCGCGATATCCAGCATGCGCTGGCGCTCGAATACGGCTGCGCCAGCTGGATCGCGCTCAAGGCCGCGCTCGAGGAATTCGCGCTAGATCGCAAAACCCATGCGGAGCGGGTCGATCAGCTGCTGGGCCACGGCTGGGTCGGCGAGCTCTCCGTCGCGCGCCGCATCCTCGCGCGCTATCCGGAGATCGCCAAGGCCAGCGTGTTCACAGCCGCGGCCTGCGGCGACCTCCAAGAGGTCGAGCGGCGGCTCGCGGCCGATCCGCAAGCCGCCTTGAAGACCACCGGCCCGCGCGCCTGGACGGCGCTGGCCTATGTGACGTACAGCCGGCTCGACACGGTCAATGCGGTGGCCATCGCCCGCCGTCTGTTGGACGCCGGCGCCGATCCGAACTTCGGCTTCGATGACGGCTGGGGCTGTCCCTTCACCGTCCTCACCGGCGCGGTCCGTTTGGGCGAGGGCGTAAGGCCCAGTCACGCCCAGGCGACCGAGCTCGTCGAGCTCCTCATCGCGGCCGGCGCGGAACCCTTTGACATCCAGACGCTCTACAACGTCTCGATCGTCGGCGATGAAGTGGTCGAGCCGCTCTACTGGTACGACCTGCTGTGGCGCCATTGCGAGGCCCAGGGCAAAACGGACCTGTGGTGCAGCAATGCCGAGGTCAGCCTCGGGCACGGCTTCGGACTTTCGACCCTGGACTACCTGCTGGGCAACACCGTCGGCACCCGTCAGCTTAGCCGCGCCGAGTGGTTGCTCGACCGCGGCGCGGACCCGAATACCGTTAACGCCTACACCAGGCAGCCGGTCCACGCCGTGGCACAGCTCGCCGGCTTCCTGGAACTGCAGCTGCTGCTGGAGCGGCGCGGCGCCCGGCCGGTGCAGCTTGCAGGCGCCGAGGCGCTGCGGGCGGCTTGCCTGCGCCACGACGAGACCGCGGTGCGAACGCTGCTGGCGGAACAGCCGGCCCTCATCGGCGACCCCACGCCGCTGCACGCCGCCGCGGCGTCCGGGGACGCGGCGGCCATCGGCATTCTTCTGCGGCACGGGGCGGATGTGCAGGGCCTCGATCAAGACGGGATCAGCCCCCTGCACCGGGCGGTGCAGTCCGGCTCGATTGCCGCTGTGGACCGCCTGCTTGCCGCCGGGGCAGACCCGAACCTGCGGGAGCGAAAGTGGCGGGGTACGCCGCTGAGCTGGGCCGTCGTGCTGCAGCGTCCGCAACTGTTCGAGCGCCTGATCCCGCTGAGTTGCGACGTGCGGGCACTCGCGCGTCTTTCCGCCTATGCGCGTCTCGATGCCGTGCTGGCCGCCGACCCGTCCCTCGCCAACCAGCGCCTGGCGGAGGACGACTCCCCGACACCCTTGTTCTGCCTGCCGGACGACGAGGACTCCGCCGTGGAGGCCGCGCGCATCCTCATCGCCCACGGCGCCGACACCACAGTCCGCGACGCGAAAGGCCGCACCCCTGCCGACGCCGCGCGCAGCCGGGGCTTGGACGACGCGGCCGAGTTGATGGAAGGCGCACACCATGCGGCCTGAACGCTTCGACCTTCCGATCCGCATCGTGATCGAGAACCCTCTCCCCGGACTCGCCCTGGCCTTGCAGCGCGGCCGCGCTGCCAAGGCCGAACTCGTCCAGGCCGCGAGTCGTTCCACGGAAGCCGTGACTTTCGACCTGGACCTGACCGTGGATGGCCGCCTGCCCGATGGCCGTCCCCGGCTCCTCGGCCCCTACGTCCAGGGCCCGCCCGAAGCTCGATTTGTCTACGTAACCGTGGGCCGGTATGCGGGTCAGGCGGACTCCGAATGGGGCGGCCGCCTCAAGATCCCGCTGGGCGATCTCGGCTGGGACCACATCGAGTCACTCCCGCCCGGCCGCCGCCTCGCCGCGCGCATCGCCGGCCGATCACCGAAGGGCGGCTCACCCTTGGCCAGCGTGCGCCTGCTGCCGCCGGGCTGGACCTAATGGACCTACGCCCTCGAATGCGCTTGTCTCCAAACGCACCCCCAAAACAACCAGTGTTGTGACTCAGAAGCGAGCCAACCAAATCCTCCGTCCTAGGTCCTTCGTCTTAAGTCCCTCGTCATTCCCGCGCAAGCGAATCCAGCCTTGGACCTATGCGAAGGGAAACACAGCGCATGTAGGGTGGGCAGGCTTCATCTGCCCACGCGGCTTGAAAATTGCCCCGCGTGAGCACGCTTCGCTTCGCCCAAGGCGCCTACCTTTGGTGCCCACCTTGCGCTCGCTGCCGGCATCATTTGACTGAGGCCGACCGAATGACCACCGGCCCGCGCCCGGCACTCGCGAACGGCACGCGATTGAAAGCGATGGCTTTGTCGATCAGGCTCACGACCTCGGGACGCGCGAGTGCGGACGCGCCCGCGAGGTGCATCCAGCGCGTTTGCTTGCCGGACCCCTGCAACAATTTCTCAGGATCGGGCAATTCCTTACCACTATTGAAGTACAGCTTGACGCCGTCTGCGCTCGCGCGGATGGTAAGAACGCCCTCGTACCCATGCGCGTTCGGCGAGTAGCTGATGACGAACCAGTCGCGATATTCGTACACCAACTCGTGGGCCGTGGGCAGACGCGTTCGCAGCCAGCATCGTACTGCGCCTACAAGCCGTAGATGCGCGGGCGCGATTTTGGCAATAAGCGTCCGCACCTCGGCTTCTGCCAAACGTCGCTCGGCTGCAGACTGGGTGTTCGGCTGTGAATTGCTCATGACTGGAAGATCTGCCAACGCCAGGTTGAGCGGCGGCACTGAAGCCACGCGCCGGTTAATGACTCAACCAAAGGTGCGGGCTTCAGGGCCGACCGCTTGAACCGCCAGTTGGGCGCCGAATTCATGACCGAGGCAACACTCGTTTCGAAACGAGTTGCCAAACTATTAGCGGCGGGAAGATCAGCATAACTGCCAGAACACTTATGCCCTCATCCTGAAAGCGGGGCTCGGGCTTGCCAAGGACAGACGAGGACGGTGTTTCGGGCAAATAATAAAGAAGCACCGGATCACCTGCATGCAGTGAAGCGAATGGGGGATCGCCAACACCAACCGTGCCGGCACCTTCATGCGAAACCGTACCGACGCGGTAAGAATAACGAACGAGTTGATGATTTTGCGGCTCGGTTCCCAACACAACGCCCTGCGCTTCTGCTCCGCGAGACGCAAGTGCGTAGTAGCGCAGAAGGTTTCGGCTTCCGCATAAGGCGCCAAAGCCGGCGGCCAAACACAGCCACACTGCAGCGCAGAAAGCGATGCCACGACGGCTCCACTGCGGGCTACTGGCCATGCCTATTCTTCGTCGCCCAACGCCGAATTGAGCGGCTGCCGATGCACATTCCTACGCCAGCAGGCCACACCCAAGCGGCCGTCCGGCCCAATGCCAGGTTGGGCTTCATATGCGTACTAGATTCTTGACGAACCGAGACCACGTATGCGTGGACACCTCGTGACGAGTTGCCAAGCGCGGAGAACTGAAAGTGTTGCGCGGACTAGTTGATTCTGAGTCGAGCTTTTCAGGGTTCATCCATACTGCTCCGCAGTCATCACAGGCTATATGCATGACACTAGTCTGCCCGTCGCGCATCACACAGAGCAGACCTTGGCCGCAAATGGGGCAACTCCTTTCCGAGACCCAAAATGGCTCTTCGGTTCGCTCAGTCATGAAGGCCAACGCCGACGCTCAGCCGCCGCCAAGCGGAGCCTGGAAACTGTGGCGCGGGGCAACAGTGCGGCCGGCTGAAGCGACTGGTTAGACGACATCAGTATGCCCCCGGTTTGACTACACCATTCTGATCCGGAACGTACCCCGATACGACATCAGGCCCATCGTGGAGCCAAGGCGGATAAGCACCACAAAGAATCGGCCGGCCCATCGAAGACTCCAACTCCTCCATCAGCTCGGCATGGGTTTCTCCGCTGGCATTGCGGTACCACGAGTGACTGCCGGCGATAGTCGGAACCGCTTCCACGAGCAGGAACTCGCTGCCGCCCGGGATTGCCGACAACGCAGCAGTGACGAGCGCGGGCGTGACAACGCCGCGAATTTGCAACTGCGGCTTGCGAAACGCGATGACCGACGTTTGCGGCGGAACATTCAGTAGCCGATTCGATAGAGTGCTCATCGATGAGTGCAATTCGTAGTCTTTCGCGCCTCCGACGTTCGGATAGCGAAACATCACGAGGATCTCGGGCTGCTCAGAGAGCCACGCCTCGACGACTTCGCGAAATCCGGGCTCAAGCACTGATCGCGCCATTGGTTGTCGCCTAACGCCGAAGCTCAGCCGCGGCCGACCGAATGGGAGGAACCCTGCCTTGCAGCGGCAAGGCGGTCGGCTGAGGCGCCATGTTGGGCATACG
Source organism: Verrucomicrobiota bacterium (assembly GCA_903970595.1). Classification (GTDB taxonomy): domain Bacteria; phylum Pseudomonadota; class Gammaproteobacteria; order Nevskiales; family Nevskiaceae; genus Nevskia. The sequence continues at coordinate 1,888 of CAJCJI010000436.1, read as the reverse complement.
ATGCTAGGACGATTAGCGCAATTGCAGCCAGCCAAAGCAACGAGCCGGCAACCCAAGCTGTATGACTCTCGGGCTTAATGTTTATCCGCAGCAAACTACAGACGAACCACCCGAAGTCTCTAACCAGAATTCTGATTAAGATTGGAACAAACTCCTTTACTACAGCGTCTGCAATGTAATTAAGCATTGGTCATTGCTCTTAGGTTAACCTGAGGACCCGTCGGAGGCGGGGCCATCAGGTTGAAGCTTTCGTTGGGCCTTGGCGTCGTCCTTGATCGCGTCATATATATCCAGCGACAGCTCGACACCACGGTCAGCAAGCGTACGCAGCGTGGCTACTGAAACAGATACGCCATCGTTGCTTGTGCTCATAAACCACCCGCAAAACAGATCAACCTCGTACTTGGCACCCAGGCTTTTCCACGCGCTTGGGTCATCTGTCGCTTGCGAAAACAGGCGGGCGACTTGGCCATTGAAATCCTCAGGCTCGGCTGCCGGGACTCTCAGGAACCACGCCCCGGATCTTCTGGTAGTGGTCCTGCCGGATCTGAAGCTTTGAACTTCGCCCTTCAGCCATGCCTCCGAGGGAGCGCAGCAGAGAAGCGCCGTGACCTCGTCTGGCTTTAGGTCATCACCGAACACTCTCAGCGAGATGGTTGTGTGATCGAAAGTGGACATCGATTTAGGCCCAACGCTGAACTGAGCGGCGGCGGACGACGCACAGCGGTTCCCGGAACCAAAGCTGCTTCGCCGTCCGATCGAGTGCCAGGTTAGACGGCACTACGCACAACCTGTACAACCCGCGGCGACTGCGCATCCATGAACATGAAGCACCGTCCGAAAAGAGCCTTCTTGCCAAAATCGTCAAAGACGTTATTGCCAAGGGGAGTGATCAAAACCTCGCTCGTAGCTAGAGCCCTCTGGTGATTGCGGTCAATTTCACTCCAATTCTCGCGTGCAACCTGATCCAGCACTATGTTTACCGCAGGATGATTGTATTGCACTAGGACATTTCCATCCTTCATCGGCTTCGGGTTCATATCTGGATGGTAGTGAAATATTTTGTACAGCACATCCTTGGCTGTCTTCTCCACCTGGTCCTCAACAAGAGCAGGGGGTAGCAAAACACACGTTCCATGTTCGAACACGGCGAAGTTGCGCTTGCCGCCCGTGTAGAAAGTGAGGCGTTCTACGAGTTGCTCGCGCGGCTGCCGAATAGCCGGTTTCCAATCCGGCACAGGGGGGAACTGCGGCGGAGGTGGCGGCTTCTTCTTGAAGAAATCGATCAAACGACGCACTCCCTTTGTCGTCTAACGCTGGCTTGAGCGGCAGCCCAAGGGCGTTTTCGATTTAGGCGTGCGCCTTTCACGCGCTGACCGATCAAAGCATTCGTTAGACATGGGCAACGGCATCCTTCCTGATGACCAACAAGGCATACTGAGCCTGGCGTTCGGCCAGATATGCTGTTTCGGGGGCGTCAGCCTGGCTTGCCACAGCTTTTGCCGCCATCTCCCCGACGACAAACCACATGCCCCTACATGCGTTTACAGCGGCGGCCGCAGCCCAAGCAGCAGATTCTCTTTCTTTTGGAATATTCGCCTGAACGTGAAAGCCCTCACGCGCAATTCTCCGACTTTCTTCGGCCTTGCTCAATGCCGACCTAAGTTCGTGCTCCGTCTGTGCCTGCTCTGCCATCTCGATGGCAAGTCGGCTCCTTTCGGGCATAAGCGACCAGATTCTGCGACAAAACTCGAACCCAAGAATGCGGTGAATGGACGCCGGAGCATTGTCGCGCGCAGTCAGTGCGTGCTCAATGTCTTCTGAAGTCGGAAAGTTGGCGGCGGCCATGTCTAACGCCAAGCTCAACGGCAGGCGGGGCAGCGCGCAG
>CAJCJI010000435.1 GCA_903970595.1 Verrucomicrobiota bacterium | reverse complement strand
CCCTCCGCCTCCCGTTTCTGCGTTTGGGGCAGGAATCTTGCAGGGGTGTCGAGTCGAAAATGAACGCTGAAACCACGTCCATCGGGTGCTGTTGCGCCTCCCGCCTCCCGCCTCCCGCCTCCCGCTCATGAGCAAGCGCGACTACTACGAAGTTCTCGGCGTCTCCAAGGAGGCTGACGACGACGAGTTGAAGAGGGCTTATCGCAAGCTTGCCATGAAGTTTCACCCGGATCGCAATCCCGGCGATCACCTGGCGGAGGAGCGCTTCAAGGAGGCCAACGAGGCTTACGAGGTCCTGGCGGATCCGCAAAAGCGCGAGGTCTACAACCGCTTCGGTCATGAAGGCTTGCAGCGCGGCGGCGGGGCCGGCGGCGCCGGCTTCGGCACCGGGTTCGCCGACATCTTCGGAGACGTGTTTTCCGATATTTTCGGCGGCGGCGGCCGGGGCGGTCCCAGGCGCGGCGCCGACCTGCGCTATACGATGGAGCTGAGCCTGGAACAGGCGGTGTTCGGCACTTCCGAAACCATCCGCATTCCCACGGTGGAGGATTGCGAGCCCTGCCACGGCCAGGGCACGGCCGACGGCAAGCCGGCGCGGGAATGCACCACCTGCCGCGGCGCGGGCCAGGTGCGGGTGCAGCAGGGCTTTTTCGTGCTGCAGCAGACCTGTCCGGCCTGCCGCGGGCGCGGCACGGCGGTCACCGACCCGTGCAAGAGCTGCCGCGGCGCCGGCAAGGTGCGCAGCGAAAAAACCCTGGAAGTGAAGATCCCCGGCGGCGTCGATACCGGCGACCGCATCCGCCTCACCGGCGAGGGCGAGCGCGGCGAGCGCAATGCGCCGCCGGGAGACCTGTATGTGCAGGTGCAGGTCAAGCCGCACGAGTTGTTCGAGCGCGACGGCAGCGATCTGTATTGCACCGTGCCGGTCAGCATCGTCACCGCCGCGCTGGGCGGCGAACTGGAAGTGCCGACCCTGTCCGGCAAGGCCACGCTGAAGATTTCCGAGGCGACGCAGAGCGGCAAGCTGTTCCGCCTGCGCGGGCTGGGGGTCAAGCCGGTGCGCGGCGGCGCTACCGGCGACCTGCTGTGCAACGTGGTGGTCGAAACTCCGGTGCACCTGACCAAGAAGCAGAAAGAGCTGCTGCGCGAACTGGGCGAAACCCTGGGCGAGAAGAAACACAGTCCGCAGGCCAGTTCCTGGCTGGACAAGGCCAAGCACTTTTTCGACGAGCACTTGAAGGCTCCGTGAGGTCGCGCCGCTAGGCGCGCTATAAGGGGGCCTAACGCAGGGCCGGCCTCACTCCTCACCCCTCACTTATAATGGCGCGAGCCCCTCATTGACCCACCAATGACTCAAGTCGCCATCCTGGGTGCCGCCGGACGCATGGGCCGGGCGCTGATCCAGGCGATTGCCGCGGAACCGCAGGCGCGCTTTGCCGCCGCGCTGGACCGTGCCGGCTGCCCGGAATCCGGCCGGGATGCCGCGGTGCTGGCCGGCTTGGCGCCGAGCGGCGTGCTGCTGGGTTCGGACCTGGCGGCGGCGCTGGCGCAGGCGGATGTGCTGGTGGACTTCACCCGCCCTGAGGGCACCATGGCTGCCGTGCAGGCCTGCCTGAGCCAGCGCAAGGCGCTGGTGATCGGCACTACCGGCTTAAGCGCCGAGCAGAAGGCGGCGGTAGCCGAGGCGGCCCGCAGCATTCCGGTGTGCCTGTCGGCCAATTACAGTGTCGGAGTCAACGTCTGCCTGCGCCTGCTGCGCATCGCCGCGCAGACGCTCGGCCCGGGGTATGACGTGGAGATTGTCGAGGCGCACCACCGGCACAAGGTAGATGCGCCTTCCGGCACGGCGCTGCGGATGGGGCAGGCCGTTGCGGACGCCCTGGGCCGGAAGCTGGAGGATTGCGCCATCTATGGCCGCGAGGGTCATACCGGCGCGCGCGATGCCAACACCATCGGTTTCGCCACCGTGCGCGGCGGCGATGTGGTGGGCGACCATACCGTGATGTTCCTGGGCGAGGGCGAGCGCGTGGAGATCGCGCACAAGGCCAGCAGCCGCAGCAACTTCGCCCGCGGCGCCCTGCGTGCCGCCGTATGGCTGGCCGGCCGGCCGGCCGGGTTGTACGACATGCAGGACGTGCTCGGTTTGCGCGAGGCCTGAGGGGCTGTTGCCAGCCATGCCTGCGTGCATAGCTGTGACGGGTTCAAGTAGTGGGGGAATGTGAAAGGCAATACCGCTAATCAAAGGCTGCAGCTCAGCATCGGCGCCCTCGGCGTGGTCTACGGCGACATCGGCACCAGCCCGATCTACGCTTTCCGCGAGTGCTTCTTCGGCAGCGGCCACGTCGCTCCCGATCCGGCCAACGTCATGGGCGTGCTGTCGCTGATCGTGTGGTCGCTAATCCTGGTGATCTCGGTCAAGTACCTGGTGTTCGTGATGCGCGCCGACAACCACGGCGAGGGCGGCATCATCGCCCTGGTGGCGCTGCTCAACCCCTGGAAGTCCAGGCCCGGCACCAGCCGCTACGTGCTGATGCTGCTGGGCCTGTTCGGCGGCGCGCTGCTCTATGGCGACGGCACCATCACGCCGGCGATCTCGGTGCTCAGCGCGATCGAGGGCCTGGATGTCGCCACCCCGGCGTTCCATCCTTACGTCATTCCCATCACCCTGGTCCTGCTGGTGGCTCTGTTCGCGCTGCAGCCGCGCGGCACCGGCGGCATCGGCGCGGTGTTCGGGCCGGTGCTGATCCTGTGGTTCCTGGCGATCGCCGCGCTCGGCGTGTCCGGCATTGCGCGCCAGCCGCAGGTGCTGCTGGCGGCGAATCCCTGGTTCGCGCTGGACTATTTCCTGCGCCATGGCCTGGCCGGTTTTGGTGTGCTGGGCGCGGTGTTCCTGGCGGTGACGGGCGGCGAGGCGCTGTATGCCGACATGGGGCATTTCGGACGCCGGCCGATCCGCTACGCCTGGTTCGGGCTGGTGCTGCCGTCCCTGCTGCTCAACTACTTCGGCCAGGGTGCGCTGGTCCTGGGCGATCCCAAGGGAACGCACGACCCGTTTTACAATCTCGCCCCGGCCTGGGCCATCTATCCGCTGGTGGTGCTGGCCGGCGCGGCCACGGTGATCGCCTCGCAGGCGGTGATCTCCGGCACCTTCTCCATGACCCGCCAGCTGGTGCAGCTGCGTCAGCTGCCGCCGCTGGAGATCGTGCAGACGTCTTCCGACGAGCACGGCCAGATTTACATCCCCTTCGTCAACTGGCTGCTGATGTTGGCCACGCTGGGGCTGGTGCTCGGCTTCAGATCCTCCGATGCCCTGTCCTCGGCTTACGGCATCGCGGTGTCGGCGACGATGGTGATCACCACCATCCTGGCGTTCTTCGTCGCCCGCCGCTTTGAATGGCATCCGGTGCTGGTGGGCTTTCTCGCGGTCGTGCTGCTGATTTTCGATGTTTCGTTCTTTGCCTCCAATCTGGCCAAGGTCGCCGATGGCGGCTGGTACCCGATCGTCACCGCGCTGGTCGCTTTCTCGGTGATGTTCGCCTGGGCCGGCGGCCGCCGCGTGCTGAGTGAAAAGTGGGGGCAGCTATCGCGTCCGGCCGGCGACCTGGCGCGGGAAATCGAGAAGCATCCGCCGTATCGCATCCCCGGCACCGCGGTGTTTTTCTCGGCGCAGGGCCTGGTGTCGCCGAACATCTTTCGTCACCTGCAGCGGCATCGCGTGCTGCAGAGCGAGGTCTTGCTGCTTACGGTGCTGACCAGCGACAAGCCGCGCGTGCCCGCCAGCGAACGCCTGCAGCTGATCGGCGTGGCGCCGGGGATCAGCCGGGTGCTGATCCGCTACGGCTTCATGCAGATTCCCAATATTCCGCTGTCGCTGCGCATGTGCGAGAAGCTGGGCTTGCACATCGACCTCAAGAATGCGACCTATTACGTCGGCCGCGAAACCCTGATTCCCTCGCACAAGGTCAGCCGCTGGTGGCCGTGGCGGCGGCACCTGTTCGTGTTCCTGTCGCGCAATGCCATGCGCAACACCGCCTTCTATCAGCTGCCTCCGGAAGATATCGTCGAACTCGGCTTCCAGGTCGAGATTTAGGAATCCGCATGGACATCCGTCCCGCCACGGCGCACGACGTGCCGCAAATCCTGCAGCTGATCCGCGGCCTGGCCGCATATGAAAAGCTGAGCCATCAAGTGGTGGCGACGGAGGAGCGGCTGCGCCAGACGCTGTTCGGCGAGCGGCCGGCGGCGGAGGCGGCGCTGGTCTGGTCGGAGGGCAGGGCGGTCGGCCTGGCCGTGTACTTCCACAACTACTCCACCTTCCGCGCCTGCCCGGGCATTTACCTGGAAGACCTGTTTGTGGAACCGGCGCATCGCGGCAAGGGTTGCGGCAAGGCCCTGTTGCTCCATTTGGCCAAACTGGCGGTGGAGCGGGGCTGCGACCGCCTGGATTGGGCGGTGCTGGACTGGAATGTTTCGGCGATCGAATTCTATGAGGGTCTGGGCGCAAGAATGCACGATGATTGGCGCTTGTTCCGTGCGGAAGGCGCGGCCCTGCGGAAAATGGCCGGTTCCTGAGCTTGCGGCGGACTTGCGCAGTAACTGTACATTTGTATAGTCTTTCCGCATGGCCGAGCCGATCAAGGGCCGCGGCACCTCTTCCAGGCCGCCGGGCAGATTCGAAAGCCGCGACACGCTGCGGGTCGATGACGGCTGGGGCACCATCGAGGAAGCCTTGCCGGAGTTCAAGACGACGGTGACGGCGGAAGTCGCCAGATCGATCATCCGCCGCAATGCCTCGCCCGACCTGTCGTTCGAACAGTCGATCAATCCCTACAAGGGCTGCGAACACGGCTGCATCTACTGCTATGCGCGCCCCAGCCATGCGTATCTGAACCTTTCGCCTGGGGCCGATTTCGAAAGCAAGCTGTTCTACAAGCCCAATGCAGCGGAGTTGCTGGACCAGGAGTTGCGCAAGCCGGGCTACCGGGTCAGCAACATCGCCCTGGGCGCCAATACCGACCCCTACCAGCCGATCGAGCGCCGGCTGCGGGTGACGCGCAGCATCCTGGAGGTGCTGGCGCGCTTCCGGCATCCGGTCGGCATCATCACCAAGGGCGCCATGATCGAGCGCGACCTGGATCTGTTGACCGATCTGGCGCGCGACAAGCTGGTCGGCGTAGGCATCACGCTCACCACCCTGGATCCGGAGCTGAAGCGTACCCTGGAACCGCGCGCCAGTTCGCCGCAGGCGCGGCTGCGTGTGATGCGTAAGCTCAGCGCCGCCGGGATTCCGGTGCGGGTGATGTTTTCGCCGGTAATCCCCTTCGTCAACGATGCCGAGCTGGAGCGGGTGCTGGAAGCCGCGGCGGACGCCGGCGCGAGCACGGCCAGCTATGTCCTGCTGCGCCTGCCGTACGAGCTCAAGGGCCTGTTCCGGGAGTGGCTGGAGACGCATATGCCGCTCAAGGCGGCGCATGTGATGAGCCTGATCCAGCAGTCCCGCGGCGGCAAGGACAACGACCCGGAATTCGGCAGCCGCATGCGGGGCACCGGGCAATTCGCCGACCTGATCGGCAAGCGCTTTGCCCTGGCCAGGCGGCGCTACCGCCTGGATCGGCAGCGGGAGAGCTTCAATCCCGAGGTGTTCCGGATTCCGCCGACGGCGGGGGATCAATTAGGTTTGTTTTGACCGGGGCGTTGGACCGGCCTGCCGCGTATCATGCCAAACGCTGAAAAATGCGCATCGCGGAGCAGCGCGCCCGATTGTTGAAAGACTCGTGCGAAGGTGCGCGCGGCTGCTCAGTCTCAGTTGCCCCGGCAGTTCGGGCGCCAAGTCAAGACGAAATTCTGCGCTATAGCCTGGAGTGATAACACAGCCGGGTTTAAGGCCATTTTGGCCAAAAACCGCTATGTCAGGGGCTTTGGAACCGTTCTTGCATAAGCATATAAGACAAATTGGAGAATACGTAGCGGTTTTGATGGCCCAAGCATCTCGCTGAAGCGCTTGCGGGCAGGGCAAGCAGGCCCCGAGAACTGTTACTTGGCTCCGATTGGGTCATATTTACGCAATTTGCGCATCATATTCTTCAATTTCGCGGGAGAAGTTGAGATCCTGCCATTTGTTGTGATGTGGAGCACAGTCCCGTGGGCCTTTTTGGAGCACATTGGGCAAGTCGATAGGGACGGTCGATTTCGGCAACTCAAGAGGATGCGAGTGATGTCTGAGCTGACGAGGTGCCGGCTTCAGGACAGTTGCCCGATTTCCAGGCTGCACTCCAGTGGCCAGGCGTGCTGTTGCAGGTGCCTTGCCCCTTCGGCGCAGCATGAACATATGTATATACCGCTTTGATGGTGTTCCTGTTAGAGTGGCGCCGTGGCTTAACCATACGGGCCAGGGGTGACGTTTGTTCTGAGGAATGCAACCGGGGGCGATGTTGTGGCTGACTTTATCAAGTTGGTTTACGTGCCGGCCGCGCTGGCAGATTCTACGCTTGTCGTCCAGGCCTGCCGGGCCGGGGGCATAGGCGTACTCGACGCCGAACTTGAGACTGAAGCCTCCGGCGTTTTTGAGCAGCTTGACCGCATCGCGCTGAAAACCAAGGGAAATTTTGGTCTCAGGCTGGTCGCTATCGACGACACCCTGGCGTCCGGCATTGCCGATCGCGTTCAAAAGGGCCTGGGCTGGCTGATTCTGGACGCCGATAGGCTGTCCGCGGGAAAGCGGCAGATTGCCGCACTGCGCCGGGCCGGTGTGAAAGTGCTGGCGGTGATCCGCACCTTGGGCTGGCCGGACAAGTCCCTGGAGTCGCTGGTCGATGGGCTGGTGCTCAAGGGCAACGAGGCCGGCGGCTTTGTCGGCGAAAGCGCCAGCTTCGTCATGGTGCAGCGCTGGCTGAAACAGACCAGCTTGCCGCTTTACGTGCACGGCGGCCTTACCCCCCAGGTCGCGGCGGCTTGCAGCGCCGCCGGCCTTGCAGGCGGCGTGCTGGATTCGCAACTGCTGCTGCTGGACGACGTGCGCCTGCCGGAGTCGGTTCGCTCGCTGTTGGCGTCTTTGGCCGGCAGCGAGACCATCGGCGTCGGCAACGGTGAAATCGGCGAGTATTTCCGCGTGCTGTTGCGCCCCGGGCACCAGGTGGCGCGCAACTTCGTCAACGCCGGCGAAGGACAGGATTTCGAAGGCTTGCGGCGCCTGGTCGCGGGCAAGATCAACTGGAAGGATCCGCGCAACGGCCTGCTCCCGATCGGGCAGGACGTGTGCTTTGCCGCTTCCTGGAGCAAGCAATACCGCAACCTGGCCGGCGTGTTCGACGCCATCGATGCGGCGATCAAGAACAACCTGCCCTTGGCGATTGCGGCAAAAACCATCGCCAGGAAGGCTCCCCTGGCAGCGGCCCTCGGCGTCGAGATTCCCGTGGTGCAGGGACCGATGACGCGCGTGTCCGACGTCGCGGGGTTCGCCCAGGCCGTGGCCGAGGGCGGCGGACTGCCGATGATCGCCTTCGCCCTGCTCAAGGGCGAACCGCTGCACAAGGTGCTGGAGGAAACGCAACGCCTGCTGGGCGGACGTCCCTGGGGCATTGGCCTGCTTGGCTTCGCGCCGCAGGCGCTGCTGGACGAGCAGCTGGCGGCCGCGACGGCGTTCAAGCCCAGCTACGCCATTGTCGCCGGCGGCCGGCCGGACCAGGTGGTCAAGCTGGAGGAAGCCGGCATCCCGAGCTTCCTGCACGTTCCCTCCGCTTCGCTGATTCCGCTGTTCCTGCAGGAGGGTGCGCGCCGCTTCATTTTCGAGGGCCGCGAATGCGGCGGCCACATCGGTCCGCTCAGCAGCTTCGTGCTGTGGAGCACCATGGTCGACCGCCTGCTGGTGGAACTGGGCGGCGGCAAGGTTCCGGGCGAGCAGGTGCAGCTGCTGTTTGCCGGCGGCATTCACGATGCGGTTTCGTCCGCCATGGTGCAGGTGCTGGTGGCGCCGCTGGTGGCCAAGGGCGTGAAGATCGGCATCCTGATGGGCTCGGCCTATTTGTTCACCAAGGAGATTGTCTCCTCCGGTGCGATCGTGCCGATGTTCCAGCAAGAGGTGATCGAGTGCGAGCAGACGGCGAACCTCGAATCGGGCCCGGGCCATGCCAGCCGCTGCGGCTACACCCCGTTCGCCAAGGAATTCTTCCGCAAGCGTGTTGAATTGCGCGAAAAGAAGGTTCCCGCGGACGAAGCCCGCCAGGTCCTCGACGACCTGATCATGGGCCGCCTGCGCATCGCTTCCAAGGGACAGAACCGCAGTGGCCTCAACGGCAAGCTGGTGACCCTGGATCAAAACGAGCAGCGCGAGCAGGGCATGTACATGCTCGGCCAGGTGGCCACGCTGCGCTCGGGCGTGACCGACATCGCCGCGCTGCACCGCGAAGTGACCGACGATGCCGTGGCGCTGCTCGAGTCGCGCCTGGCCGAACGCGCCCAGCCCGAACCGGTGCAGGACGCGCCCGCCGACGTCGCCATTATCGGCGTCGCCAGCGTGCTGCCGAAGGCCAATTCGGTGGCGGAGTTCTGGGACAACATCCTCAACCGCGTCGACGCGATCACGGAGATTCCTTCGCATCGCTGGGACTGGCGGCTGTACTTCAGCGAAGACCGCCAGGCGCGCGACAAGATTTACTCCAAGTGGGGCGGCTTTCTCGACGACCTGGTGTTCGATCCGATCCGCTACGGCATGCCGCCGAAGGCGATCGAGGCGGTCGATCCGATGCAGCTGATGGCGCTGGAAGTCGCCAACCGGACGCTGATCGATGCGGGCTACAAGGATCGGCCGTTCGATCGTTCGCGGGCCTCGGTGATCATCGGTGCCAGCGGCGGCACCGGCGACGTCGGCTCGCAATACGGCCTGCGTGCCGAGCTGCCGCGCTTCCAGGGCGCCCTGCCGGACGCGGTCGCCGCGCGGCTGCCGGAGTGGACCGAGGATTCGTTCGCCGGCATCCTGGTCAACGTGGTGGCGGGCCGCATCGCCAACCGCCTGAACTTCGGCGGCGTCAATTTCACCACCGACGCGGCTTGCGCCTCCTCGCTGACCGCCGTGTACCAGGGTGTATCCGAACTGATCGCGGGCCGCAGCGACATGGTGCTGGCCGGCGGCGTCGACACTGTGCAGGGGCCGTTCGGCTATTTGTGCTTCAGCAAGACCCAGGCCCTGTCGCCGCGCGGGCGCTGCTCCTCGTTCGATGCCGCGGGTGACGGCATCGTCATCTCCGAGGGCATCGTCATGGTCGCGCTCAAGCGCCTGGCCGATGCCGAGCGTGACGGCGACCGCATCTACGCCGTGATCAAGGGCGCCGGCGGCAGCAGCGACGGCAATTCCAAGGGCATGACCGCGCCTTTGCCGGCAGGCCAGGTCCGCGCCATGCGCCGCGCCTACGCGCAGGCCGGGTTCGGCCCGGAATCGGTGGGAATGTTCGAGGCGCACGGCACCGGCACCGTGGCCGGCGATACTGCCGAGCTGGAAAGCACCACGATGCTGATGCATCTGAGCGGAGCCCCGCCGCACCAGGCGATCATCGGCTCGGTGAAGACCAACATCGGTCATACCAAGGCTGCGGCCGGTGTGGCGGGCCTGCTCAAGGCGACGCTGGCGCTGCATCACAAGGTGTTGCCGCCGCACCGCAACGTCACCGTTCCGAATGCCGTGCTGCAGGCGCCGGACAGTCCGCTCTACCTGCCCGACGAGGCCCTGCCGTGGGTGACGGCGGGCGACGAGCGGCGTCGCGCCGCGGTCAGCGCTTTCGGCTTCGGCGGCACCAATTTTCACCTGGTGCTCGAAGAATATACGGGTGAATACCGCGACTGGCTGCGTCCGGCGCCGGCGCAAGCCTGGCCGGTGGAACTGCTGCTTTGGCACGGCGGCGACCGCCAAGAACTCATCGCCCGGCTCGCCGCCGTGCGGGATGGTCTCGCCGTCGCCGGCCAGCTTGTCTTGCGTGACCTGGCCGCGAGTCTGGCCAGGCAGTGGCAGGAAGCCCCGCGGCCCGGCGGAGAAACCCTGGCAATCGTGGCCAAGGACGTGGTCGAGTTGGGCGCCAAGTTGGCGCGCGCCCTGGCCTGGCTGCGCGGCGAAGCGGAGTCCCTGCAGCCGGGTATCTATCACGGCAGCGGCAAGACCGAGGGCAAGCTGGCGGTGCTGTTTTCCGGTCAGGGCTCGCAGTATCCGCGCATGCTGCGCGAGGCGGCGCTGTACTTCTCCACCGTGGGCGACGCCTTGTCCAAGGCCGATGGCGAGCTCAACGCGCATTTCGCCAGGCGCTTTGGCCCGGGCGTGCGTCTGAGTCACTTCATATTCCCGCGCGCAAGCTACGACGAGGCGGCGAAGGCGGCGGCCAAGCAGGCGCTGACCTCGACCGACGTGGCGCAGCCGGCGCTGGCCGCGGTGGAGGCCGGACTGTGGCAGTGGTTGCGCAAGCTCGGCCTCAAACCCGACATGCTTGCCGGGCACAGTTTTGGTGAATTCTCCGCCTTGTATGCAAGCGGCGCTTTCGACTTCGCCAGCCTGATGGCGCTGTCGTCCGCCCGCGGCGCCTTCATCGTCGATGCCGCCAAGGCCGGCGGATCGGAACTGGGTACGATGGCGGCCGTGCAGGGCCAGCGGGCCGAGGTCGAAAAGGCGATCGCGCCGATCGCCGGGGTGATCGTCGCCAACCACAACGCGCCGCTGCAGAGCATCATTTCGGGTTCGCACGCCGGGGTGCAGTCGGCAATCGCCGAGCTGTCCAGGCTGGGCTTCGAGGTCAGCGAGATCCCGGTGGCCGCGGCCTTCCATTCGGAGTTCGTCAAGCCGGCCCAGGGCAAGCTGGCGGAACTGATCGGCACCACTGCCTGGCAGCCGGGAAGCATTCCGGTGTATTCGAATACCAGCGCCAAGCCGCACTCCGCGGATGTGGGCGAGACCAAGGCCTTGATGGCCGAGCACCTGGTACGGCCGGTCGAGTTCGTCGCCCAGGTGGAGGCGATGTATCAGGACGGAGCCCGGGTATTTCTCGAAGTGGGGCCCAAGTCCGTGCTCAGCCGCCTGACGTCGAAGATTCTCGAAGGGCGCCCGCACAGCGCGGTCGCCATCGACGACGGCGGCATGGCCGGCACGCTTGGTGCATTGGCTCAGCTGCTGTGTGCCGGCATCGACCTGGATGTCATGCAGCTGTTCGAAGGGCGCGGCTGCCGGCTAGGCAATCCTGATGACTTGCCGTCATTGCACCATATGGAGATTGTTCCCAAGCACGCTTGGCTGCTCAATGGCAGCGGGGCGCGCCGCGCGGGTGAACCGACCCGCCAGATTGGAGTCAGGCTGGAAGATGTGAGCAGTGCGCCGCCGGTGATCGAGATGGTCAGCGCGGGCGCGAGGCAGGAAACGAAGCAGGAACCAAGTGCCGAGCCCATGCGGCCGGCGGCCCAATTCGCATCGGGCGCTCGCGCGGTGCGTTCAACCAAGGTTGCTACGGCAACATCCCATACGGGGGGGTATCCCATGGAACAGAGAGCGGTGAGGCCATTTCCAGCCGGTGATCCGGCAGTGATGGCGGAGTACTTCGATGTCATGCGCCAGTTTCTGGAAAGCCAGGAACGGGTCATCAGCCGTTATCTAGGCGATCCGAATTCCCGGACCGAGAGGCTGCCGTCGCGCTCCGTGCGCGGCGATCATGCCCTGTCGATCCAGCTGCCTTCGGAACCGGCCCCGGCGCAGATTCCGGTGTCGCGTCCGGCCGTGGCGCCGGCGCTGCCGTCCAAGCCGGTTGCGGCCGCTGCGCCAGCGCCGCGTCCTGCTCCCGCTCCGGCGCCAGCCGCCTCGGCAGCGCCGCCGCGGGCAGCGGTGGCCGCCAAGCCGGTCGTAGCCCCAGCGGCTGCCGCCGCTCAGGCCAAGGCCGAAGATCACGGCGCGGAGATCGTCTTCGGCGAGGACAAGCTCACCGACATGCTGTTCAGCATTGTCGAGGAGAAGACCGGGTACTCGCGCGACATGGTCGGCCTGAACCAGAACCTGGAATCGGATCTGGGCATCGACTCGATCAAGCGCGTGGAAGTGGTCGGCGCCATGCTGCAACGCTTGCCCGAGAGCTACCGCAAGCAGCTTGCGCCGAATCGCAGCAAGCTCAACACGCAGACCACACTGGGCGGCATGATCGGCATGCTGACCTCGGTGAAGGTGAATGGGGTCGCTTCCGGCCCTTTTGATTATGCCGGGGCGGGAGTAACGGCCGTCGCTGTTGACGGTCGCCCGCCCCGGCATGTGATGCTTGCGGAAGAAGAGTCCATCGATGCCCGTGCGCGGCGGCAGTTGACGCTAGGGCATTTCGTGGTGACGGAAGACCGGCTCGGCGTCGCCGCCGAGCTGGGCAAGTTGTTGAGCAAACGCGGCTGCACGGTCGATGTCGTCGCCCGCGATCAGTTGGTGGACGATGAGGTGCTGGCGCGCTGGTGCGCCGCCGCGGCCGGCGGCGGGGTGGCCGGCATCGTGCACCTGGCGCAGCTCGGCGCGGAGGGCTTGAGCGCCGATGCCGGGCTGGACAGCTGGCGCGCCCAGCTTCAGTTCGGCGAAAAGTCATTGTTCAGGCTGGTGCACGATCTTGGCGGACGCTTCGTGGAAGGGGCGCACGTACTGTCGGCCAGTCTGCTGGGCGGTTATTTCGGCCGGCGCGATGCCGCTGCCGAGCCTTTGTATCTGCAGGCCGGCGCCGTAGGGATGCTGAAGTCCCTGCGCGAAGAGCGGCCGGATTTGCGTGCGAAGGCAGTGGATCTGGACGCGGCCCAGGCGGCTCCGGCGATTGCCGCAAGCCTGTTGGCCGAACTCGAACTGGATGGCGGCCGCCAGGAAGTCGGGTATCCGAAGGGACGGCGCACCGTATTCCACACGGTCGAAGCTGCCGTGGACGCATCGGCTGATAAGGCTCAGCCGGCTTCCAAAGAGGATTTGCGCGAGCTCGTGGTTTTGGCCACCGGCGGCGCGCGCGGCATTACCGCCGAGGTGCTGCGCGAACTCGCGCTGCCCGGCAATATCCTGGTGCTCACCGCACGCAATGCCTTGCCGCAGCCGGAGTCCCCGGAGCTCACGCCGCTGCTGTCGGCGGACGATCTGCGCAAGCACTTCATCAATCAGTTCCGCAGCGGCACGGCGCAATTCAAGCTCGCGGACATCGGACGCAAGGTCCAGGCGGTGCTGGCCGCACGCGAATTGTTGTCCAATATCGAGGATTTCCGCGCGCATGGCGCCGTGGTGGAATACCACGCTGTCGACGTGACGCGCGAAGACGATATGCGGGAGCTGATCGCGGGCATTTATCAGCGCCATGGCCGAATCGACGGCATCGTGCACGGCGCGGGAATCATCGAGGACAAGCTGTTGGCCGACAAGGCCGGCGACAGCTGGTCGCGCGTGGTCGAGACCAAGGTGCTCGGCCTGGCGCTGCTGCAGAAGTATCTGCGCCCGGACGGCCTGAAATTCTTCTGCGTGTTCAGTTCGGTGGCGGGACGTTATGGCAATAGCGGCCAGTCGGATTACGCCACCGCCAACGAATTGATGAACCGCCTTTGCTGCCAGCTCAACCAGCGCTGGCAGGGGCGGGTCAACGTCATGGCGCTGTGCTGGGGACCGTGGGGGCCGACCAAGTTCGGCGTCGGCATGGTCACCCCCGAAACGGAAGCCAAGTTTGCGGAGAAAGGCGTCGCCCTGGTCACGGCCGAGAGCGGACGGCGCCTGTTCAAGGACGAAATCACCCGCGCCGATCATTCGCAGATCGAAATCATCTGCGGCGTCGGTCCCTGGGAAAAGCAGGAGGCCACGGTAGGGGTGGTGCATTTGCAGGATGCGCAGGCTCCCTCCGAGGCCGGCGCCGGCGAGCGCCTGGTGTTGCCCTTGCTGGGCGAGGTTGTCGTCAGCGCGCTGCCCAAGGGGGAACAGGTGGTCAACCTGCGCCTCGATGCGCATCATCCCTATCTGCAACACCATCGCATCGATGGCGTGCCGGTGCTGCCCGCGGCGGGGGCCCTGGAAATGGTGGCGCAGGCGGCACGCCGGCTGTGGCCGGGCTGGAAAGTGGTCGAAGTTCGCGATTTCCGGCTGATGAAGGGAATCGAATTGAAGGAGCCCAGCCGGCATCTGAGTGTCGTCATCAGCCCGCCGGTTTATGGCAGCAGCGAGGGCTTCGAGGCCAATGCGGTGCTGCAATCCGAGCAGGAGAGCGGCCGCTCGCTGATTCACTACAAGTGCACGCTGTGCTTTGCACAGCAGTTGCCGGCGCCCGTGCAGCATGAGCGCCGCGGCAAGTATTCGGCGAAGCATCTTGCGGTGGCCAAGGCCTACGCCGAATGGCTGTTCCATGGCCCCTGCTTCCAGGTGATTGAGAATATCGCCGGCATGAGCGAGGAAGGGGTCGCGGCACAGGTGCGCACCACGCATCCGACCGAGTGGCAGCCGGCCTCGTCCTCCGCCCAGGACCGCTGGATGTTCGATCCCGCGGTGATCGACGCCGCCGCCCAGATGGCGATTCTGTGGGCGCGCGCCTTCCGCGACGAAACTTCGCTGCCGACGAAATTCGGCCGCGTGATCCGCTACTCCGAGACGTTCCCGGAGCGGCTGTACATGGATTTCGAACGCTTGCCTTCTGACGACCCGTCCCAGGTCTGCGCCAACGTCTGCTTTTACGACAAGAACAACAATGTCGTCATCATGATCGAAGAAATGCAATGCATCGCCGATGCGGCATTGAATCGCCTTGGTGGCACCGCCAAAGCCCTCAGCAACTCCCTTTTCGGCTGAGCTGGCGGAGCGCGGCGATGGCAGACGTTATTTCTCGATCGGGTTCCGCGGGCAAGTCCTCCGCTCCGGAGCCGATTGCCATCGTCGGCATGGCCTGCATCTTTCCTGGCGCGCAGGATTTGCAGGCCTACTGGAGCAATATTCTCGCCGGGGTTGACGCGATCGGCGAACCGGTCGCGGAATGGGATGCGGAGCGCTACCTCAAATCGGGGCGCATCAACACGCCCTACGGCGGCTTCCTGAGGGACTTGTACCGCTTCGAGCCGCGCGAGTTCGGCATCATGCCGAGCTCCCTGAACGGCGGCGAACCTGACCAGTACCTGGCGCTTCGCGTGGCGCGCGATGCGCTCGCCGATGCCGGCTATCATCGCCAGGATTACGATCATACCGACACCGGCATCGTCCTCGGTCACAGCACTTACCTGCATCGCGGCCAGGGCACGCTGATCCAGAATCACACCGTGCTCGATCAGACCATCGAGTTGCTGCACGCGGTCTGCCCCTCGATCGACGAGGAGCGGCTCGGCCTGATCCGCAGCTTGCTGGCCAGCAAGCTGCCGCCCGCCGGCGTCGATATCGTGCCCGGCGTGGTGCCCAACGTGATGACGGGGCGCATCGCCAACCGTCTCAATTTCAAAGGCCCGAATTACCTGATCGACGCAGCCTGTTCGTCCTCGCTGCTGGCGGTGAATGCGGCAATGGACGAGTTGCGCGCCGGCCGCAGCCGCCTGATGCTGGCCGGGGGTGTCAATGCCTCGCTGCCGGCCGAGGTTGCGGTGATCTTCACCCAGCTGGGCGCGCTCAGCACGCGCGGCAAGGTGCGTCCGTTCGAGTTGGGCAGCGACGGCACGCTGCTCTCCGAAGGTCTCGGCGTGGTGGCCCTGAAGCGGCTTTCGGACGCGATGGCGGACTGCGACCGGGTCTATGCCGTGCTGCGCAGCGTCGGTCACGCCAGTGATGGCCGCGGGCCGGGCCTGCTGGCGCCGGGCGTGGAAGGCGAAATGCTGTCGATCCAGCGCGCCTATTCCGCCTGCGGCGTGGATCCCGCGTCGATCAGCCTGATTGAAGCCCACGGTACGGGCATTCCCCTGGGCACGCAGTCCGAATTGTCCGCCCTGAAGGCCGTGTTCGGCGAACGCAAGGGCGTGCAGGGCACCATCGCCATCGGCTCGGTTAAATCCATGATCGGCCATTGCATTCCGGCCGCGGGCATGGCGGGCCTGATCAAGACGGTGCTGGCCCTGCAGCACAAGATCCTGCCGCCGACGCTGTGCAGCGAGGTCGATCCGGAGCTCAGCTTCGACCGCTCGCCGTTCTACGTCAACATCAAGGCGTCGCCCTGGATCAGCCCATCGAACGTGATGCGCCGCGCCGGTGTCGATTCCTTCGGCTTCGGCGGCATCAACACCCACGCCATCGTCGAGGAAGCGCCGGCGGACGCCAGGCTGCCCCAGCTGTTCGCGCCGTGGCCGGCCGAATTGTTCGTTTTTTCCGCTGCTGGACCGCAGCAGCTGGCCGAGCGCCTGCAGCAGGTCGCCGAGTGCGTGCGGCGCAACCCGCAGTGGCAGAACGCGGAAATCGCCGCCTCTCTCGCCGAAGGAGAAACCGGCGGCGAATGCCGGCTGGCCCTGGTGGCCAAGGAGCCGGCCGCCTTGCTCAAGGGCATCGAGCAGGCCCTCAAGCAGTTCAAGGAATCCGACGGCAAGCGCTGGTCCACACGCGGCGGGGTCGTTTACAGCGCCGAGCCGGTCGAAGGCAAGCTCGGCTTCCTGTTCCCGGGTGAAGGTTCGCAGTACCTGGGCATGTTCGCCGATCTGGCCATGCACTTCGCGGAAGTGCGCGAGTGGTTCGATTTCTGGCGCGGCCTCTACGACGAGCAGCCGGGATGGAGCCGCACCGAGATCATGTTCCCGCCGGCGGCGGAACTAACCCCGCAGCGGCGTGCCGAACTCGAGCGCCGGATCAACGACATGGATGTCGGGTCCGAAGCGGTATTCATCGGCTCCCAGGCCATCTACACCTTGCTGGAGCGGCTTGGCGTGAAAGCGGACGTGATGCTCGGACACAGTACCGGCGAGTCGTCCGCCCTGGCGGCCTCCGGCGCACTGGCCGGTACCGAGCGGGACAAGCTGGGAAGCTTCATCCGCCGGCTCAACGCGGTGTACCGCGAGGTGCTGGAAGCAGGCAAGATCCCCACCGGCAAGCTGCTCGCGGTCGGCGCCATGCCGCTGCAAAGCATTGCCAGGTTCATCGAAGAAATCGATCCGCGCATCGTGGTGGCGATGGACAATTGCGCCAACCAGGTCGTTCTGTACGGCCAGGCCGAATCCATCGACGCCATCGAAAAGGCCCTGGGGCTGGCCGGCGGCATGTGCCTGCCCGTGCCGTTCGACCGGGGCTATCACACCCCGGCCTTCGCCGAGGTCAGCGAAGCCTTCCTAAAGTACTACAACGCCGTCAAGGTCGGGCGGCCGGCGACTGCGCTGTACTCCTGCGCTTCGGTTGGCCTGTTCCCCGACAGCGTGTCCGGGATCCGCAAACTGGCGGCATCGCAATGGTCGACGACGGTGCGCTTCCGCGAGACGATTGCCGCGATGTATGCCGATGGCGTCCGCTATTTTGTGGAGGTCGGCCCTTCGAACAACCTTTCGACCTTCGTCAACGACATTCTCGCCGGTCGGGAGTATGTTGGCCTCGCGACCAATATGCGCCGCCGCGGCGGGGTCGATCAGCTGCTCGCCGCCCTGGCCCAGCTTTACGTCAACCGCCGTTTCGACACCGTGAGCCGCCTGTTCGACGGACGGGCGATCCGCCGGGTGGACTGGGCCAGCAAGGGGCCTGCCGCGCCGGCGGGCGTTTATCTGGACAACACCATGCCGATGGTGCGGATCAACGACGAAGACCGCGAGGCACTGCGGGCTTTGGCCGCGCCGGCCTTGGAAATCGCCGAGACGCCCGGGGCCGCCATGGCCGGTGCCGAGGTTTCCCGGTTTTCAGAGGGGGCCGAACTGCCGCCCGATACCACTGAGTTCCATGAGCCAGCGGCAATCACGGGGGAACAAGGGGAGCTTACCGACCTCGAGCAGCATCTCGGCTTTATCGACTCCATCGCCGAACGGGACGAGCACCACCTGGTTGCCCGCTGCCGGCTCAACCTGTATCAGGACAATTTCCTGCGGGATCATGTCCTGTCCGGCAGCGTGTCCGCCAGCGATCCGGAATTGCTGGGACTGTCCTGCGTGCCGATGATGGTCAGCTTCGAGATCATGGCGGAGGCCTGCGCCGCCTTTACCGGCAGCGTTGAACTATGCGCCATCGAAAACGTCAAGGCCTTCGACTGGATCGCGCTGGACGATGGCGAAGTGCAGCTCGAGGTTCGCGTGCAGGTCGCGGATCGCGCGCGCGGCGTTTACAGTGTTTCCCTGATCAACGGCGAGAACACGGTGGTCAGCGGCGACTTCTGCTACACCCCGGATTGGCGCTGCTTGCCGGTGCCCGATCTTGCCGAGCAGCGGCCGTCCGTCTGGAACGGCGAAGACTTGTATACCACCGGCATGTTCCACGGCCCGGTGTTCCGCAGCATCCGGCATATCGAGGGCTGGGATCGCGGCGGCATCGATGCGGAGCTTTCGCAGGTCAGCCTGAATGGCTTCTTCGTCCCTTCGCACACCCCGAAAATGGTGCTCAATCCGGTCCTTCTCGACGCGATGGGGCAGCTCGCCGCGTACTGGATCGCCCAGGGCGGACCGGATTTCAACTGCTTCCCCTCGACGATCGAGCGGATCGAGTTGTACAGCCGCTGCCCGGCGGATCTGCCGGGCTTGAAATTGCGCGCACGCGGCGAGCCGCTGATCGATCTTGACGATGCGGACGGCGAGGACTTCGCCGCGCCGCGCGCCTGGCAATTCGAGTGTCTGGACCAGAGCGGTCAGCCGCTGCTGCGGGTGAGCAATCTGGTCAATGTCTATTTCCCGGTGCCGCACCGGTTTTATGAGACGCGCAAGGACCCTCTGCACGGGTGGCTGGGATATCCGCTGGAGGCCGAGGGCGAGGGCAAGCCGCTGCTGTGGGAACTGCCGCTGTTCGAGGAGGACTTCTGCGCCCAGTCCAATGGCATCTTCCTGCGCATACTCGCGCATATCTTCCTGAGCTATGACGAACGCGAGGAGTGGCGCGCGCTGCAAGGGCATGTGCGGCGGAAGCGCGAATGGCTGTTGGGCCGTGCCGCGGTCAAGGAGGCGGCACGGTACTGGCTGTATCAACGCACCGGGGATTTGATTTATCCTTCGGACGTGGTGGTGTTGCACGATCAGCAGGGCGCCCCCTACGTCGATGGCTGGTGGCGCGACGTACTGGCGGCGGCGCCCCAGGTGTCGCTGTCGCACAACCACAGCGTATGCTTCGCCGCGGTGGCGGACCATCAGCAGCCGGTCGGCATCGACGTCGAGGAAATCGGCCGGGTCCAGCAGCCGGAACTGCTCGCCGAAGCCTTGTCGGACTCCGAGCGGCCGTTGCTTGAAGGGCTCGATCGCGCGGCTTTCGACGAACGCCTGGTACGGTTCTGGTGTGCCAAGGAAGCCGCCGCAAAGTGTCTGGGGACCGGTTTGCAGGGGCGGCCGGAAGCATTTGAAGTCAGCTTCGCCGATGGCCTGTTCGAGCGGGCTTTCGTGGAGCGTGAGGGAGCCACCGTCGAAGTCCGGCTTCGGCGCGAAATGAATTCGATTATTGCAGTTGGGGTGCTGGCGCAGTCCAGCGATCTGCATGGGGTCAGCGAGGCTTTTTGATGGCTATGGGCAAGCAAGAGACTGCCGAACAGGCAGTGATCAGAATCGTCGAGGATCTGGTTCAGGATTGGGATCTGAGCTTGAAGGAAGACGTCGGCGGCGGCACCATGCTGGTAAAGGACCTGACGTTTGCGTCAGTGGACATCATCCAGCTGGCGGTCGCTCTGGAGGAGCATTACGGGCGTAAGCTCGGGTTTCAGGATTTGCTGATGGTCGATGGCAGTTACGTCGGCGACCTGTCGATCGTGCAGATCGCCAATTTCGTCGAAGCCAAGCTCAAGCGGGCGGCCGCTTGATCGCGGCGTGCGGCCATCGAACACCGCCGGCCCCTTGCGGGAATTCCCGGCTCTTCACGACACACTTTTGATTCTTGGCATGACAACATTTCGGGAAGCCTCCAGTTATGACGACGCGAACCTTATTCATTGGTATGGACGGCGCCACCTTTACGGTGCTGAACGACTTGACCTCCAAAAACGGAGAGGGGCCCGTGATGCCCTTCCTGGCCAGCCTGTTTGAGGGCGGCACGCGCTCCAAACTCTTCTCCACGCCCAATCCGCTGACGCCGCCGGCCTGGGTGTCGCTGATGACTGGACGCAGCCCGGGACATCACGGCGTGCTGGATTTCATCCGCGCCGAAGAGCATGGCGAAGACGTGTTCTTCACGCTCTATGATTCCCGTGACTGCAAGGTGGAGTTCATCTGGTCCATTGCCAGCCGCAATGGCAAGCGCGTGGCCGCGCTGAACTTTCCGTTCACGGCGCCGCCGCCGGCGGATCTCAAGGGATTCATGGTTCCCGGCTTTGTGCCCTGGCGCCACCTGCGCCGCAATACCGCGCCGTCGGATCTGTACGATCGCCTGAAAGCGCTCGAGGACTTCAACCCCAAGGAACTCGCCTGGGATTTCGAGCAGGAAAAGCAGGCGCTCGATCTGCTGACCGATGCGGATCGCGAGAAATGGGTCAGCTATCATCTGCCGCGTGAGCAGCAGTGGTTCAAAATCGCCGAGTTCCTGCTGCGCGAGGAGGCTCCCGACCTGATGGCCGTCATGTTCGACGGCGTCGACAAGCTGCAGCATCAGGCCTGGCTGTACATCGATCCGAACCAGCAGGTCGGCGAGCTGAGCGACTACCATCTGCGCATGCGCAAGCTGTGCATGGATTACTTCCGCCAGCTCGACGGCTTCATCAAGAGCCTGGTGACGGCCGCCGGTCCCGACGTGCAGGTCTTCCTGGCCTCCGATCATGGCTTCACGGCCACCACCGAAGTCGTGCGCATCAACGCCTATCTTCATGAGAAGGGCTATCTGAAGTGGAAGCCGGTTCCCGAAACCGAAGAGGGCAAGCGCCGCGAAGACAGCATGTTCGCCTATCTGGACTGGGCCAATACGTTCGCCTATTGCCGCACGCCGTCGAGCAACGGCATCAACATCCGCGTCGCGCGCAAGCCCGGCGACACCGGCATCAAGCCGGAGGAGTATGAGTCTTTCCGCGTCAAGCTTATTGCCGATCTGAAGGAGCTCAAGGACCCGGAGACGGGGGAGCGCATCATCACGCAAATCCACGTCCGCGAAGATGTATTCCCGGGCGCGGCGATGGAGGACGCCCCGGACTTGCTGCTGGTTCTACGGGATTTCGGCTTCGTATCGATCAAGAACAAGCAGCCGGTTGTCGAAAAGCGCGCTGAGGTCGCGGGCACGCATCACCCCGATGGCGTATTCATCGGCTACGGTCCCGGCATCAAGCGCGGCGAGATGATCGAGCGCCGCAATATCACCGATGTCGGTGCGACCTTGCTGTACAGTCTCGGCCTGGACGTACCGGTCGATTTTGAAGGGCGCGTACCTGACGCCATGTTCACCAAGGATCACTTGGCCGCTCACCCGATCAAGATCGGCGCCGCCACCAATATCAAGGGAAAGAGCGAAGACTCCAGCAGCATGGCCACTGACGAAAAGGACAAGATTCTGGCCCAACTCCAGATGTTGGGGTATATGGAATAAACGCGGGCGGGAGTGGGAGGGGTTGGGGTCGACATCGTCGGCTGCGGTTGCCGTATTTGAGCGGGCTCGCAGGATTGCGGGCCCGCGTAAGCGGATATCTACGGACGGAGGAGCCACGAATGAGATGTTCACATCATCATGCGAGTTGACCCTGAATGCGGCGCGCGATCAACAGACTCGGAATAAAGCCCGGATTGGCCAGTGGTGATTTCGATCTCATCGCTCAAGGCGGGTTTGGCGACGGCCTGAACGCTTACGCGCATTCGATGGCCTGGTTCAATGGCCATCTGTATGTGGCGACTACGCGTGGCAATTTTCCGCTGGCGCGCAAACGCCTGCCGATCAGCATGGACGTCTGGCCGGTCGAGTGTCCCGAGGATCCGTTCGCGCTCGATCTGCAGGCCGAAATATGGCGCTACCGCCCGGGCAAGGAGGGATGGGAGCGGGTCTTCAAGGCACCGATGATCGTCGGCAGCGACGGCAAACTGATCACGCGAGAGCTGGGTTTGCGCGGCATGCTGGTTTACCAGCCGACGGCGGATGCGGTGCCGGAGCTTTATGTCGCCACCTGGTCGCCGGCCAAGGGGCCCGGACCGGTGCTGCTGCGATCCGTCGACGGTCGGAACTTCGAACCTTCCTGCGAGCCGGGATTGATTGGTCTGCCGGTTACGGCGATCCGCACCCTGGTGCAATTCAAGGGGCGCCTGTTCACGACGCCGGCCGGTTCGCGCGGCGGCAACCCGAACGTGTCGGCGCATTCGATCGTCTACGAGAGCCGCAACCCGGCGCAAGGGAAGTGGGAGCCGGTAAGCGATTTCGGGTTCGGCGCCGCCGGCAACCTGTCGGTTTTCGAGATGGTCGGCTTCGGCGACTACCTCTACGTCGGCACCTTCAATCTCGAAGGGTTCCAGATCTGGCGCAGCACCGTCGAAGGCACGCCGCCTTACCAGTGGGAAAAGGTCATCGATCGCGGCGCCTACCGCGGGCCTTTGAACCAGATTGCGATCAGCATGCAGCCCTTCAAGGGCGCCTTGTATGTCGGCAGCGGTATCCAGGGCGGCGGAGTCGATACGCAGAACAAGATCGGACCGGCGCCGCCGGAACTGATCCGGATATTCCCGGACGGCAGTTGGGACCTGCTGGTGGGCGAAGCGCGTGATACGCCGGATGGCCGCAAGGAGCCCCTGTCGGGTTACCTGCCGGGCTTCGACAATTATTTCTGCGGTTACTTCTGGCGCATGTGCGAACACGATGGCTGGCTCTACATGGGCACGTTCGAATGGAGTGCTTTGCTGGGCTATGCCAATCGGTCGAAATGGCCGCGCCCGTTTACCGAGGTGGTCAACCAAGTCGATGCGCAGCAGATTCTCGACAACCAGTCCGGGTTTTCCCTATATCGCAGTCACGATGGGGCGAACTGGGTGCCGGTGACCACCAACGGCATGAGCAATCCGTACAATATCGGGCTGCGCACCCTGGTTTCGACGCCGCACGGCTTGTTCATTGGCACGGCCAATCCGTTTGGACCCAAGATCATTCCCCTCAAGGGATCCCGTTACCGCCACAATCCGCGCGGCGGCTGCGAAGTGTTCCTTGCCAGCGGTCTGAAGGGTAACAAGTAATCCGCCGATGGCCGCGCCCTTGTTCCTTCTGGCCCCGCCCAGGTCCTATACCTCCCTGATGAACGCCATGCTGGGTCAGCATCCGCAGGCGTTCGGACTGCCGGAATTGTGCCTTTTCAACGTCAAGGTACTGAAGGATCTGTGGGTCAGGGAAACCGATGAGATGGAGAACTTCAGCAAGACCCGGCATGGTCTGTACCGGGCAGTGGCTGAAATCTACACCGGCGAACAGACCAGTTCCACGGTAACCATGGCCGCGCACTGGTGCGCGATGCGGCAGAACTGGAGCACCGCGGACATCTACCGCGAACTCGCGGCGCAGATCCATCCCCTGATTCCGGTGGAAAAGAGTCCCGCCTATACGATTTCGGTCAAGCGCATGCAGGCGATGCTCGAAGCATTTCCGGATGCGCGTTTCATCCATCTGACGCGCGATCCGATCGGGCAATGCAAGTCTGTGATGAACATGAACGAAGGCGCCTTCGCTCTTTACGTCAATTCCATCGATTTCCTGCCGGACCGCGCCATCATCGAGCCGCAACTGTGCTGGCACGATCTGAACCTGAACATCATGGAGTTCCTGAAAACGGTGCCGCAGGAGCAACAGATGCGCGTGCGCGGCGAAGACATCATGAACGAGCCGAAGACGGGGCTTGCCGCCGTTTGCCGCTGGCTCGGCATTCGCGACGACGAAGAGGCGATCGAGCAGATGATGCATCCCGAACGGTCGCCATTTGCCTGTTTCGGGCCGGTAAATGCACTGTTCGGCAATGATCCAAACTTCCTCAGCGGGCCGACTTTTCGCCCGCACAAGGTCGAGTTTGCACCGATGGACAAGCCGGTACCCTGGCGCACCGACGGCAAGGGGCTGCGCCCGGAGGTCATCAGCCTGGCAAGAGAACTGGGCTATGGGTCAGACGCGGAGCGCGCCGGTTCCAGCATGCCTTCCAGCCGCGGCCGCATCGGCCCGATTGACGGCGATCCGGTGACCACGCATCCGGATCTGGACGCCCTGACGCCTGAACAGATCGCCTTCCGCGATGCGCTGCTCTATGAGTTCAAGGCGAAAAAGGTCAAGCTGTTCGTCAATGAGCAGGTAGACTACATCGCGCCGGACGACTTTGAGGAACTGGCCGAAAATGCAATCGATTTCCTGTTCGACGAGCATGGCCGCCCGCCCGCCAATGCGCCGATCGAGGATATCATCGAGGAAGCCAGAAAATGCGAATATGCCGATCGCTGGCTGGAGGCGCTTCTGGTCCAGTTGCGCAAGCGGCGCGATCTGCTGACGGATAGGGAGGGGCAGGCCCTGGAACGCCTGATCAGCGCTCCGGCGAAGGACCTGGCGATCCCCGCAAGGCAGGCGCTCACCGGCGCCAGCCAGGGCGCCTTGGCCAATGCGGCGAAGCAGGAGTACCGTGAGACGCTCGAAAATGTGGTGGTGTTCCAGTTCAGTTCCAAGAAGCTGCGGAAATTCGTCGAAAAGCATGTGACGAATATTCATATGAATGTCATGATCGCGCAGGGAGCTAAAGCGGTATTCGACGAGTCCACCATTCCGCCGCCTGACGCGGACCTGGCGACGGTCATTGGGGAGCGCCGGCGCATGACGCATATTGTCGAGTGGTTTGAGGGGGCGCAGGCGCAGATTCGGGCAGGACTCATCGAACTTCGGGAAATCGAAAGTCAGGCGCTTGATTACGTAAGGCAGGGTTATCTGCATGCGGCTGAAAAGAAGAGCAAGAGCAAATAATAGGGTGCGAGGGCGGATCGACGACATGTCAAGCAGAAGAGTCTTTTGCAATGGCTTAGCCGGGGCTGCCGCGGCTTTCCTGCTTGCCGCCTGCGTGATGGGGCCGAACTACAAGCGGCCGGCCGTGGACATGCCCAGCGATTGGCGCGTGGATGAAAAGGGCGCCGAAAATGTCGCCAACGTGGCCTGGTGGGAGGCCTTCGGCGATCAGCAACTGGATGCAATGATCGAGGAGGCGCTGAAGAACAACAAGGACATCGTCATCGCTGCCGCCCGGATCGCGGAGTTCAGGGCCGAGTTGCAGATCCGCGAATCGGCGGAGTACCCGCAACTTGGCTATCAGGCGCATGGCGGGCGCGAGCAGCTTACCCACAACGACGAAGTGCCGCTGCCGGCCGCTATTGCGCCGATTTACTATTCGCACATCGTGGCGGCCGATGCCAGTTATGAAGTCGATCTGTGGGGCCGGGTGAAGCGCTCCACCGAGGCGGCGCTGGCCGATCTGTTCTCGGAGGAGGAAAACCAGCGCACGGTCATTCTCACCCTGGTGTCCGAGGTGGCCAGCGGCTACATCCAGCTGCTGAGCCTGGACAAGGAACTGGAAATTGCCAACGCCACGCTGCGGGACCGCGCCAAAGCCCTGGAATTGGCGCAGGATAAGTACGACGGCGGTGCCGCGTCCGCGCTGGAACTCGCCCAGGTGAAAGCGCTGTACGAGGAAACCGCCGCTTCGATTCCGGAATTCCAGCTGCACATCGCCGAACAGGAAAACGCACTTTCGATCCTGATGGGGCGCAATCCGGGCAGCATCGTCCGCGGGGGAACGCTGGACTCGCTGGCGCTGCCGCAAGTCCCCGGCGGCGTGCCTTCCGATATCCTGGTGCGGCGCCCTGATGTACGGTCAGCGGAGCAATTGATTGTCGCCGCCAATGCGCGTATCGGCATCGCGCGTACCGAATATTTCCCCACCTTGTCGCTGACCAGCGATTTTGGCTTCTCCAGCAGCGAGCTGATCAACTGGCTGCACGGCAGTTCGGAATTCGGCACTTTCTTCGGGGCTGGCCTGGTCGGGCCGATTTTCACCGGCAACCGCATCAGCGCGGATATCAAGCGCAACGAAGCCATCACCAGGGCTTACACGGCCAGCTACCTGAAGACCATTCAAACCGCATTTCAGGACGTCGACAACGCCTTGGCCGCGCATCACTTGTACAGCGAGCGCCTCGATGCCGTCGTCAAGGAAGTCGATGCCTATCAGGATTACGCCAGGCTTGCGGAAGAGCGCTATGAAGGGGGCTATTCCAGCTACATCGAGGTGCTTTACGCGGACCGCAGCCTGTTCTCGGCGCAGCTGAACGAGGTTGAAAACCAGCGCAACATTTACGTTTCGCTGGTCAGCATCTACAAGGCCATGGGCGGCGGCTGGCCGATCGACGCCGATCCCATCGACAAGTTTCATGCTGGAAAAGGTAAAAAAGATTCTGCCGTCAATACGGGGGCGGACAAAGCACCCGCTGACAGGACGCCTGCAGACCAAGCACCGGCAGTCCAGGTGTCCTCAGATAAATCTCCCTCAGACACTGCACCGTCAGCCGGGGCTCCTGTCGACGCTGACGGTCATCCGGTAGCAGCCGACGACAAAAGCGAAGCGAAGCCATGAGCGAACCAGTCCAGATTGAAACCATTCAGAACGTAGCGGCGCCGGCCTACCTGCACCAGCGCCTGGAAACGTTCCAGATCGGCAAGGGTGGCAGAGTCAGCTATTTGCTCAAGGACAAGGTTCTCAGCAAGAACTTTGAACTCGAAGCCTGGCAGTTTTTTGTGCTCGAGGTGCTGCCGGGGTGCCAGACTTTTGGCCGGCTCGCCGCAGCCTTCCAGGACCGCTTCGGCCGCGCGATCGGGCGCCAGGAGTTGGAGGATTTTTACGCGCAGGTGGCCGACGCCAAGTTGTTCAACGACGATGCGGCCAAGCATCCCCTGCTGGCGCCGTTTTGTCTGCCTGCCTATGACGTGGAAGACCGGATGGCCAAGGCCAGGTCCCTGTCCGGCAGGGTTACGGCGGGCGTCGCCGCCTGGGAGAGTTCGAGTTCGCAGGTAGCCAGCCTCGACCCCGAGTCCGGAGGAAAATTCGAAGAGGCGAAGGATCTGCCGGCGGGCGTCAAGGAGGCGATCGGCCTGGACCCGGATGCCACCCGGCCGATCTGGCGTTTGTTCGATCCGCGCCCGCTGCTCAAGCGCATTGCTCCGGTCCTGGCGTCATTCAGGTACACCGTTTACGTTTTCCCGCTGCTGATGCTGGTTGCGCTGCTGGTCGTGATCTATCAGGCGCAGCCGCTGCTGCAGGAAATCGCCCGGCTCTACAAGACGCCGGCGCTGATCGTGGACGTGCTCATCAGCATTCTGGGGATCAATGTGCTGGTCACCCTGATCTGTGCCTGTATTGCATACGCGTACCGATGCACCGTCGGCGGGATTGGCATATCCCTGTTTTTCGGCTTCATCCCGGGGTTTGTTCCCTACATCGGCAATGCCGCGCAAATGTCGCGCCGCGAGCGCTGCTGGCTGCATGCGGCTCCCCTGGTCACGCTGTGCACGCTGCTTGGAATCGGGGTGTTGGTCTGGTGCGTCTTTGCGGGCAGCAAGGCGGGGCTGTCCAGCTTCGGCCTGGCCCTGCTGCTCGTGTGCACCGCCGAGATTGTGATCGCGGCGGGCAATCCCCTGGTGAAAGGCAGTGCCTACCACCTGCTTGCCGCCATCCTCGACCAGCCGAAGTTGCGCGCCAAGGCATCTTCCACCCTGTTTAACGGGCTGCTGCGCAGGAGCTACCAGAAAGCGGACAGTGAGATCCTCCAGGCCTATGCGCTGGCCGTGGGCGTGTACCTGTACGTCGTCATTTGCCTGGCCCTGATCGTGGCGGGCAACGGCCTGACGAACGTGCAGGTCAGCGGCAGCGAAGTGATCTTCATCGGGGCGCTTGGGATTTATCTGTTCACCGCAGCCTATTTGCGCCTCAAGAAGGTCAACGAAACATACGAGCGCTCGCTGCAATTCGCCCGCTGGAAGGACCAGACGCCCGCGATCGAGTCGGAAGCGGCGGCCGCGGCCTCCGGCAGATCCCCTCCGACCGGGTTTGGCACCTTTGCCATGCGCGCGGTGCCGCTGATGATACTGATCATTCTGCTGCTGCCGTACCCGTACGAGCCGGGCGGCAACGTGACGTTCTATCCCGTGCTGAAGGTCGAACTTGCGCCCGACGTCGAGGGCATTGTCTCGGACGTTTATTTCGACGGCGGCGAGTTCGTCAAGAAAGGCACGCCCATTGCGCGCATCAAGGACGACGACAACTACGCCAAGCTGCAGCAGTTGAATGCAGAAGTGGAGGAGCAGGAGTCGGTGGTCCGCAACCTCAAGACCCTGCCCAAGCCGGAAGCGGTCAAGCTGGCCGAAGCCGACTTGCAGATTGCAATCACCGAAGAACAGTTCAGCAAGGAAAAGGAGCCGCGCATCTTCAAGCTGTACAAGCAGGGCGCCGTGTCTTTCGACGAATACGATTCGATCAAGAAGCAGCACGATGTCGACGTCGACAATGTAGCGCAGAAAAAGGCGCAGCTGGAACTGGTGAAGGTCGGACCCACGGCCGACGAAATCGCCGCCGCGGAGTCCAAGCTCACCGCCTTCAAGTCGGAGCGGGACGACTATCAGGACAAGGTCAACCGCTCGGTGCTTTACATGCCTTTCGACGGCCGGATCATGACCATGCACCTCAAGGACAAGACCAACCTGTACCTTGAGCGCGGAAAATTCTTCGCGGCGGTGGAAGACCCCAGCAAGATGACGGTGGAAATCGATGTGCCCGAGCAGGACATCGGCTACGTGGCCGTGGGACAGAAAGTCCGCGCGCGGGAGCAGGCTTATAACACCGAGATTTTCGACGGCGAGGTCACAACGATCGATCCCAGCGTCACCACCCAGGTTGCCGGCAACATCGTCAAAGTGATCGCCGTGATCAACAACCCGGACGGCAAACTCAAGGCCGGCATGAGCGGCTATGCCAAGACCAGCGGCCGTACCATGCCGGTATGGAAGGCTTTTACCCTGGCACTGCTGACCTTCTTCAACATCGATGTCTGGTCGTGGATTCCGTAAGGCACCTGCGATGATCAAATTTTCGAGGGCCTGTCATATGACTGGAATTCGTGGAAACACGGTGTTCCGCACGCGTCCCGTGCACCAGGCCCGCACCGCGCGGCTGGCTGCGGCGCTGGCGCTGCTGTCGGCCTTCGCCGCGCCGGCCTGCCTGGGCTCCAGCACAAGCTGCAGCTCGTCGAGCGTCCCGTGTTTCGAAGCCACCCAGGCGACGGTGCCCCAAAGTGGCGGGTCATCCGTGCCCCTGCAGGGCAATGTCGACCGCATGATTTCGTATCGTCACCAGCAGCATTCCTGGCAAACAGCGGATGGCTATCTGCACCTCATGGTAAACACCGGTCTGCCGTTTGATGGCGGCGGTAACGGCCTGACGCTGTACACCAGTGCGAACAACGGGCAGACCTGGACAGCCGATCTGTCCCTGGCGAATTCCGGGTCCTTCTCGACTTCCGATGGCCTGCTGGTGGGCAACACCCTCGACCTGGCCTACTCCGGCAACGATGTCGGCGGCGGAGTCGAGGGCGGTTCCATTTTTTATGTCGTGCTGACCTACAATCCAACGCTGCACACCTGGTCGGCGGGCCCAAGCACCTCGGTCTATGCCGCCAGCTCGAACTCGGCGCAGTACGTCGCCTTGAATCCGGCGATCGTGGTCGACGCCCAGAACCGGATCTGGTGCGCCTATGTGCGAGAAACACTGGTCGCCTACAACCCCAACACGCCGCCTTACCCCACATCCAATATCCGCATGTCGGTGGGGACGACCGCCGCGCCGGCGTCGCCATCCCAGCCTTCCTGGCAGGACACCGGTTTGACCTTCGGCACCACCGACAGCAACACCGGAAATGTCGAACGCAGCGCGCGGCCGGTGCTGATGCAAAACGGCATCGGCATGATCTACACCGTGCACCAGAGCTTTTTCTGGTCCTTGCGGCTGAACACCTGGTCCGTCAACCGCCAATGGAGCGCGCCTGCCTCGATATTCACCGAGTCGCCGCCCTATGACAGCAATCCGTACTCCAGCCACTTCAGCGAGGTCGAGGATTCGAGCAACAACATCCACCTGGCTTTTTGCGATCATCAGCGCCTGCTCTACATGACCTTCGCCGCCGCCAACCTGTACTGGAATCAGCCGCGCGTCATCATGCCCGCGACCAACACCGATGGCAGTTCGACTTCGGCGACCTATCCCAAGATCTCGCTGGTTCAGAGCAGCCTGGGCAGCTTGCTGGAAATCTTCGTCAACGACGATGAACTGGTTCGCGGCTACCAGAGCACCAACAACGGCAGTACCTTCACTTATGCCTATCTGCTGGCGCACGACAACATCACCAGCCTGGGCGATCCTTCCAACGGCACGGATGGTTTCAATAATCCTCGCGTCGAAACGCCCGTTGCCTGGACTTCCTCGACGACGCCGGTGATCGTGCCGGTGTTGCAGCAATACGAGAACGGCAGCAGCGGCGCGAGTTCAACGAATTTCCCGCTCAACGACGTGATCAATCAGGTCATGAGCTTCCAGGTGACCCTCGGCGACTGATGGCCAGGATGATCGGCTACCACATAGGCTCAATCTTGTTCCATGCGGCAGGCATCAGGCCGGACTTTGAATTTGAACCAGGAAATGCATGATGGAATCGCAGGCTCCATTCAATCGCAGGGTTGGTCAGCCCGGAGCGGCGATGGCCGGGGAACCGCGGCAGGAAGCGGAGGGCATGCAGTGATTGCCCAGGGCGGAATGGGCGGCGCCGCAGGCGAAATCGAGGAATTCAGCGAGCCCGTAACACCTGTCGAACTGCCTGAGGGGACCCGGGTGGAGCGGGACCTCGCCTACGGCGCAGCTCCCGCGCAACGCCTGGACGTGTACCTGCCCAAGGGCGCCGTCACGGCGGCTCCGGTGATTTTCATGGTGCACGGCGGCGCCTGGCTGTTCGGCGACAAGGCTTCCGCGCGCTTCGTCGCGAACAAGGTCGCGCGCTGGCTGCCCAAGGGATTCATTTTGATCTCCGTGAACTATCGCCTGGTGCCGCGGGCGAATCCGGCGGCGCAGGCCGACGATGTGGCGGCGGCGCTGGCTTATGCGCAGGGGCAAGCAGCATCCTGGGGGGGCGATGCCTCGCGCTTTGTGTTGCTGGGGCACTCGGCCGGTGCCCACCTCATAGGCCTGCTGGCGGCAGACCCGGCCATTGCGGCAAAGGCCGGCGCCAAGCCCTGGCTGGGAACGATCATGCTCGACAGTGCGGCGATGAACGTGAACCAGATCATGAGCGCACCGCACATGCGTTTTTACGATCGTGTGTTTGGTCGAGACCCGGTTTTCTGGACGAGCGTGTCGCCGTTCCATCGGCTCAGCGGCAAACCGCAGCCGATACTCCTGGTATGCTCAAGTTTGCGCGAAGATTCGTGCCGCCAGGCGCGGGACTTTGCAGACCGCGTGAATGCCAGCGGCGGCAGGGCCGCCGTGGCGCCGATGGAACTGACGCATCGGCAGATCAACGAGAACCTCGGCCTCGCCGGCGGCTACACCAGCCTGGTGGAAACCTTCATGGAGTCACTGGGCCTGTCATGAACAGCACGACAGCCCTTATCCGGGGAAGCAGAATGTTTAATCGCAAGCTCGCTGTGACCGCTCGGCGTTTTGCCTCACCACTGCTGTGGTCGGCGGTCATCGCCCTGGCGGTGCGGGCCGACGTCTCCAGTGTGACTGAAACGACGATCTACAGCTTCTCCGGCACCGACGGCAGCGCTCCCTCCGGCGCGCTCATCCAGGCCAGCGACGGCAATTTCTACGGCACCGCACAAACCGGCGGGCCGAACAATATCGGCACCGTTTTCCAGATCAGCTCAACCGGCAGCCTGACCACCCTGCATAGCTTCGCCGGGAACACGGACGGCAGCCACCCTTCCGCAAACTTGGTCGAAAATACCGCCGACGCCTTCTATGGAACTACCAGGGACGGCGGCGGCTACAACGCAGGTACGCTGTTCGAGGTGACCTCATCGGGCACCTTGGCTACGCAATACGCCTTCACCGGCGGCAATGACGGCGCCCAGCCTCTGGCCGGCCTGATCCAGGCCAGCGACGGCAATTACTACGGCACCACCTCCAGCGGCGGCGTCGACAACGCAGGAACCGTGTTCCAGTTCTCCACCGGGGCATCGAGTCCCGTCACCCTGTACAGCTTCACCGGAGGCAGCGACGGGGCCTATCCGGAGGCCGGATTGGTGCAGGCCAGCGACGGCAATCTTTACGGCACCGCCTTCATGGGCGGCGCCAACAACTGCGGCACCCTGTTCGAAATCACCCTGCCCAGCGTCTCCAATCCGACCGGAACCTTTTCGACGCTCTACACCTTCACCTGCGGCACCAGTACCACTCCGGGCGCACTGGGAGACGAGGGCGCGTCGCTGGCTGGTCTGGTGCAGGGGCCGAATGGCACGGACGGTACCCTGTACCTGTATGGAACCACCTCGGCCAATGGATTGGGTGCGAGTGGGACCGTGTTCCAGGTCGCGATCAGCGGCGCCGGCAAAGGTACCTTGACGACGCTGCATGCTTTCGCCGGCGCTGACGGCGCCTCGCCGATGGGAACACTGCTGCTGGGCAGCGACGGCAATCTTTACGGCACCACCTCCACCGGCGGCGCCAACAACGATGGCACGGTCTATTGGCTTTCCACCAACGGCCAGAATTTCGACGCAATCTATAATTTTTCCGGATCCGACGGCGCCGATAGCGTTGCCGGACTGGTGCTGGGCAGCGACGGCAATTTGTACGGTGTCACCGCCACCGGCGGGCTGAACGCCGATGGCGGCGTATTCAAGCTTGTGCCGACGCCGGCGCTGGCTCCTCCGCTGTCCCTCTCCGTTACTCCCGCGGCGATCTATCTCGGTCAAAGCACCACGCTTGCCTGGTCGGCGGCGAACGCCTCCGGCGGCGGTTCCGCCGGACAGTGTTTCGCCAACGGTAGCTGGAGCGGAAGCCAGGCGGCGTCGGGAACTGAAAGCTTGACGCCCACAGCGGCCGGCAGCTTCACCTACAAGCTCACCTGCGGAGGCGTGGAAACCGGTTCCACCACCCTGACCGTGAATGATCTGGACAACCCCGGCAACGTCGCCATCCAGTTCGGCGACGCCTCGGTCGAGATCAGCTGGTCGCCCATTGCGGCCGGCGAAGGTGTAAGCGACTACGAAGTCGTGGAAAGCAGCTGCAACAACATCGCCAGTCCGGTGGCAACGGTGACCGGCGACAGCGCCAATGTGACCACCGCTACCGGCGGTGTTCCGCTGGTGGACGGAACCACCTACTACTTCAAGGTCGTCGCCGCCAACAGCGCCGGTACCTCCAATTGCACCAATGCGACGGTGGTTCACGCCACGCCCATGCAGGCGCCGACCAACCTGACGGCCGCGCCCGGAGACTCGCAGGCCACCCTGAGCTGGACCCTGGCCAGCGGAGCCGCCAGTTATCAGGTGTATAGCGTCAGCGGAACGACGCAAACCCCGGTGACGCAGAACATCACCTGCTCCAACGGCTCCAGCACGGATAGCTGCACCATCACCGACCTGACCGACGGCACGACGTACACCTATACCGTGGCCAGCCAAAATCCGAACGCAGGTGTCGCGGAAAGCGCCTTCTCGGTAAGCAATGTCAGCGTCACGCCGGTCGCGACGCCAACGGGAGCGCCCACCGGGTTGAAGGCTGCGCCCGGCAACGACCAGGTCGTGCTCACTTTCTCCCCGGTCGTCGGCGCCAGCGGCTACGACGTTTACGAGGAAACCTCAGCCACTGGTGGCTTCAGCAAGCTGACCACCGGAGTCGCCTTCACCACCAATTCCGATGGAACCGTGAGCGCCACCGTCACCGGCCTCACCAACGGCACCACCTACACCTTCCTGGTGGACGCGGTGAATTCGATCGGCGCCGAAGGGCCGAAGGCAGGCCCGGTATCCGCCGTGCCGCAAGCGCTGCCTGCCGCCCCGACCGGCGTCACCGCGACGCCGGTGGATGGCGGGGTCGACCTGACCTGGCTCGCGGTCACCGGCGCCACCAGCTACGAGCTTTACCAGGGAACGGCCTCGGGCAAGGAGACCCTGGTGCAGACGAACATCCAGTCGGCGTCCTACAAAGCCCTCGGTCTCGCCGATGGCACGGCCTACTACTTCGAAATCGTCGCGGTCAACCCCGCCGGCGTCAGTCCGCCATCGAAGGAAGTCAGCGCGACACCCGTACCGGCGCCGCCCGCACCGACCGGAGTCACGGCCTCTGCGGGTAACGATTCGGTGACCCTCAACTGGATTGCCTCGCCCACGGCTACCAGCTACAACATCTTCGAGGAGGCCGGATCCCAGGGCTCAGTCCTGCTGGCAACCGGAGTGACCGCGACGACTTACACGGCGACCGGCCTGTCGAATGGGCAAATCTACGTCTTCGGCATCTCGGCAATGAACGCATCCGGCACCAGCGCCACTTCGACGGTCTCCGCGGAGCCGGAGCCCGGCAGAGGCAGCAATAACGGCGCCTTCGCCCCGGAAATGCTGGCCCTGTTCGGACTGGCGGCGCTGTGGCGCCGGCGCATGACGCGGCAAGATCGGCAAGGCCCCGCACGCGGCTGACACCGTATTCCGATCGAATAGGCGGCATGGCTAAAATTCATCGCCCATGCCGTTCGGCGGCCAGCCTGGATATTGCCGGGAACGTTCAGGTTTTGTTCAGGGTCGAATGCTCAGACTAGCCAAGGACGGCGGGTTAATGCCGCACGAACATTCTGTTTGAGCATCAATCGAAACGGGAAGCCAAGATGAAAAATATATTGCTTTCAACGGCGCTGATCGCCTGTGTGTCCACCCTGGCGGCCTGCGGCGGTGGTTCCGGCGGAACGGCTGCCGTCACCACCAGTTCAAGCAGCGGCGGCTCGAGCGGCGGCACGACCACCACACGGGTGGACAGCATCACGATTTGCGGCACCACCACGGTCAGCACGAACTGCCCGTCATCTGCGCCTTCGTCGGATAGTGACAGTAGCGGATTCTGGAATCCGGTGGACATTCTCTATACCTCGGCTGCCACCCGGGCGGTGATCTTTCTCCATGGCGGCGGCGGTACCAACTTCGGCATGGAAAACGATCTGGGCCTGAACGATAACGATGCTCCGCCCAATTCAAGCGATATCAACTTTGGCTGGCTCACCGACAACCAAATCATTGCCGTGTTTCCACAAGGGCAGGGGCTGATAGTTGGCGGCACCTGGAACAACTGGGTCATGGATTCCGGTCAGGACGATGTGGCCATGCTGCAGGCGTTGGCCACGTATGTGAAGAGTACCTACGGGGTCGGCAGCGTCTATCTGGTAGGACATTCCAACGGCGGGATGATGGCCAACCGCATGTGGTGCGAGTCACCCGGCACCTTCGACGGCTACGTGGCATTGGCAGGCCCGCCTTCAACGCATTACCAGACCACCGCCTGCGCTCCTTCCACAAAAAAACCCTATTACGGAATTATCGGGGCACAGGATACGGTACTTTGCGACAACAGCAGCGCTACCACCGATGCTGGCGGCTCGACTAACCCACTCAGCAGTTGTGACACTTCGACGTTCCAAGCAAGCGCGACGTGGACGATCAACCCTAACTACATCAATGGCAGCTCGGCATTCATCAACCCGAATCTGATCAACGAGTACCAGCAGCAGGCCTCTCGCGCCAAACTCATGTGCGGAGAGACTACGCTGACTCTAGACGCTGCGGATAGCAATAGTCTGAACACTGTGTGGAGCAATTGCAGCGGAACCATCATGCTGCAAGAGGTTCTCAACGCCAACCACCCGCTCAGCTACTCACATGGTCTTTGTTCGGCGGGTGAAGGTGACAACTGTTCTTTGGAAGTGGCCTCGGGCAACGGCGCCCCGGGAGGAACCGGTCTGCTTGGCCTGATTGCCAATTTCCTCAACAGCATACCCAACTAAGCTCGCTTCCCTGCGGCCGGATGGCAGCTGCAGCCGCCCGGTTTGCGAGGGGTAGGCGGGGTTGGCTTCCAGGCCGGGCCGCTGGAAGCTGGGCATTGGTTTCAATCAGCGCCCATCGCCGCAGACCGCGACGATGGGCGCTTTTCTTATCCGGGCTTGGTGCCGCGGCATATTCCGAATGCGGCCGTTGGGGGGTCTTTGCCGAATGTTTTTGAAAGGACCATTCCCCGGATCGACCGGCTTGCCCCGCTTGACCCTCACTTATCCAAAATGCGCCTGATTGGCGGCCAGCCGGCCTTAGCTGCATGCCGATCGCGGCGGAGCACTGGTCCGCGATACGGGACCAGGTAAAAATGCTGCGAATCTTCGGTTTTTGTGGGAAATGACATTCCAGGCCGCCATTGCCGCAGACCGTTGTGCCTCGCCGTGCAGTAGTATAGGGCAGGGGCTGATTCCGGCGAGAACTTGTGGAACAAGCATATGGGCGAGCTTGGCGAACCAACCAAAATTGAAGCGATTGAAACTCCGGACTTTCTGGCGAAGAGGATCGAAGTTTTTCGCTTGACGCGTCCCGAGGGGGAGAGCTACATCCTCAGGGACAAGCGCAATCGCCGGCATCATGATTGCGAGCCCTGGCAATGGATCGCGCTGGAAGGAGCGCCGGCATGCGATTCCTTTACCCAACTCATCACCATGCTCGTAAGCCGCTGCGGCGTGGTGGTCAGCCGCAAGCAGATCGAGGAATTTTTCTCGGACCTGGCCGAAGATGAACTGCTCAGCGACAAGGCCCTGGCCCATCCGCTGTTTGCCCATTGCAGCGAGCAGACGCCGCCACAAGCGGAGTTTGAAACCAAGACCTATTTCTTCCCCCCGCGCCTGGCTGCGGCGGGTCCCCTGCCGGCCCCTGGGGTTGCCACCAAGCCGCTGTCTCTGCGCAGCCAGGGCAGCGCCTACCTGCGTGAGTTGCCGGAGACCGTTCAGGACTACTTCACGCACGACCCGAATACGGTGGCCACCGCGTCGTGGCGGATGTTCGATCCTCGTCCGATATTGAACGTGATCGTGCCCTGGCTGCGGCCGCTGCGCTTCGGCATTTACCTGCTTCCGTTTCTGATTCTCGCTGCGATACTCACGGTCTACAATCACTCCGTCGATTTCGTCCACGACATGCGTGGGCTCTACATCAGCGTTCAGCTGGTGGTGCACATGGCGTTCAGCCTGGTCACGATCGATTTGTTCTCGCAAACCATATTGGCCTGCACCGCCCACTACTACGGGGCGATCGTCAGCGAAATCAGCACGACAATTTACTTTGGATTCCTGCCCAGGTTCCGCGCCAGGCTTAACTACGTGGAAAAGCTGCCGCGCCGCGAACAGCTCTGGGTCCATTCCTCGGCGCTTCTGTCCCGGTTTTTCCTTCAGTGCCTGGGCATCTGGATGTGGTATCACGCCAGAAGCTTCAGCATGGCCCAGGCCAATATCGGACTGGGCTTGTTCATGATCTGCACCGTCGACCTGCTGTTCGCCTCGGGCAATCCATTTGCCAAGGGCAGTGGATACAAGTTTCTGACTGCGCTGTTTTCGTCGCCGAACTTGCGCGGCGATGCGTTCGAAGCGGCCAAGAATCTGTTCACCGGCAAGGATTCTCCGGGTTTTCACGGTCAAAAGAGCAAGGCACTGGCTCTTTATGCGCTGTGCGTGGTCGCCTACATGTTCATCCTGGTCACCTTCGTGCTGGAGATGGTCTACGGCGGACTCGTAAAAGCGGGCATCGGCAATGTCTCGATCCTGCTGACTATTGCCCTGGGTATTTATCTGATCAATGGACAACTGTCGCGCGTCGGCAAGATCGGCTCGGCGCTCGAGCATTCGCACGTCTATGCACAGTGGGAGCGGCGGATCAAGCCGGCCGTTCCGGAAAAGGCGGAGCCGGCCAATACCGGCAGGGCAGGAATTTTTTGGCGCTATGCGGTGCGCGCCGCGGTCTTGGCGTTCCTGATCCTCCTGGTCCTGCCGTACCCCTATGAGCCGGGCGGAAATCTCACCGTCTATGCGCTGCGGAAAGTGGAAATCGCGCCGGATGTGTCCGGGATCATCGCCAATGTCTATTTCGACGGCGGGGAATGGGTGAAAAAGGGCACCGTCATCGCGCGCTTGAAAGACGACGACAATCTGGCCAAGGTCCTGAGATACGGGGCCGAGATGCAAGCGCAGCAGGAGGTGGTCGAGAATCTGAAGACCTTGCCCAGGCCTGAAGCGATCAAGGTCGCCGAAGCGGATCTGCAAACGGCGATCACACAAGAAGCTTTTTCGGCCGAAAAGCTCGCCCGCTTTGAAAAGCTGTACAAGCAGACCGCTATTTCATTCGATCAACTCGACACGGTACGCAAGGCGCACAGCATCGATGTCGATCAAGTGGCCCAGAAAAGAGCGCAGCTGGCCCTGGTCAAGGCAGGCCCGACAGCCGATGAAATTGCCGCCGCCGAGGCCAAGGTGCAAAGCCTGAAGGAATTGCGCGACGACTACCAGGACAAGGTCAATCGGGCCGTTCTCTACATGCCTTTCGATGGCCGTATCACCACCTTGCATTTGATGCAGAAGATCAATACCTATCTGGATCAGGGACAGTTTTTTGCCGATGTCGAGGACGACAGCCAGGTCACAGCGGAGATCGACATACCGGAAACCTATTTCGTCGGCCCCATTGTCCCCGGCAAGCCGATCCGTGCGCGTGCCGACGCGTTCCGGCATCAAGAGTTTACCGGGACTGTTACGGGGGTTGATTCAAGCCTGGACAAGGACCGTTCCGTCCCTTACGTGAAGGTCGTCAGTTCCTTGAACAATACCGATGGCAGGCTGGTGGCGGGAATGGTCGGCTACGCCAAAATCGAAGGCATCCACATTCCGGTGTGGAAGGCCTTCTCCATGTCGCTGCTGCGGTTTTTCAACATTGAAGTCTGGTCATGGATTCCGTAAGCGGAGTCCAAATCCGGAGTCTATGACCTGGAACGCGTTTCAGCCGCCTTGCAGGTTTTGGATGATTACCGGCCGGGCGGCGTTCCACATCGATACACCGGTAGCCGTATCCTGATTGATCATGATTATGGCGCCATATTCAAGACCCGTGTCGAACCAGGGTGTCGTTCCAAATGCGCCCGGATCGCTGAACTCAGGTCCCGGGCTCGGAGAGTAAATCGAGGGACTCGAGAAAAACAGGCCGAATGAATAGCCCGGGTAATCGGAATTCGGCACCAACGGATTAAACGCGACGGAAACTCCGTCGATCTGATTCACTTCAAGGGAATTGGCGATCGTGCTGGTGGAGATCAACTGGGTCCCGTTGAAGTTGCCGTTGTTCAGCACCAATTGCAGTAACTTCACGTAATCCGCGGCGTCGGTACTGACGCCGCCAGCGATTCGCGGGTTCGGTGCACCTGCGTCATAACTGAAATTCGAAGACAGGCCAAGCGGCGTGCCGATCGCGGCATTGAAGAAATCCTGCCAGCTCGGTTGACCTGACACGAATGTGGCGATGTAACCCGCAACCTGGAAGTCGGCGCCGCCGTAGTCGAATTGCCGGCCAGGCTGATACGGCTGACTCGTGCTGGTTGCGATGCCCAGCCCGCCATCCGCAATGTCCTGCACGCACTGGGCCAGAGTGGTGCCCTCGTAGTCGCTGACGCATGGTGGGTAGTTGTAGTCGTTTAAGCCAGGGAGGCCCGAGGTATGACTGAGCAGCATTCTCAGGGTGATGGCTGCCATGCTTTGCGGCCAGGTGACGGCGCTGCCGGCAAGATAGGTCGACACCGGAGTATCCAGACTCAGTTTTCCACCATCCACCAAGGTGAGAATGGCGAGCGCGGAGGGGAGTTTGGAGGCGGAGGCGATGGCAATCACCGAATCTGTCGACAGATTCCCGGCTGCAGTTTGGTAAAGCACCGTCCCCTTTTGGTCGATCAACATGAACGCGTATCCGTTCACCTGACCCGAAGGCGGATTGTTTGCGGAAGTGACAAAACTTTTCAGATTGGTGGCGATTTGACTGTAGTTCGCGCTCGAACCCCCACTCGAACTGGAACTTGTCGCAGCATTTGAGCTTGATCCGCCGCCACCGCAGGCGCAAAGCAGCAGCAAAGGGCAAACGGACAGGGAAATTCCTTTCAACACTGCGCTAGCGTTCACTGCACTTTTCCAGGCCGGTTGTTTGAACAATGAATGAAACAGCGGAATCTGCGCATCCATGCGGTAGCGCATGCTTAGGTCGTGCGTTCCGGGTAACAGTTCCATCCTATCGGGCATAAGCTAAATGCTCCCTGAACGAGGCTCTGTGCGGTATCGCCCCAAAGGGCGATACCGCTTGCCTGAATGACGGATATGGATCGGCTGCGGCGGGAGGCGGTTCCCGCAGGCCTGGATCTGAGCCCGCTGAAGCAGGGCTCAGATTGCCTCTTGTGATGACGGATGCTGGTATTTTAGTTTAAGCCGCCGCGGGCGGGCGGTGGCGCGCCTTGCTGCATAAGCGCTTGCATGTCGCTCCGGGCTTTCATACGCGCCTGGCGACAGCCATCGGTGACCCCATCGATACCTTTCGGCTGGCCTTGGCAGGCTGCTTCAGCCGCCTGATGGTCCATGTACAGCGGCCTGCAGGCACCGGTGTGCTGCCTGCACCAGGAACGAAGGTCTCCGGACCCTGGGGATACACCCTCTGCCGACGGCGATAGGGAACCCGGTGCCGGCGTGGCGGGGGCGGGCGGCGTGGCGGCTGGCGGCGGCGTGGTCTGCGCATGGCACGGTACCGTGAGCGACACAAACAGTAGCGCTGCGGAGGCGGCGATCGCGAGTCTCATGTTCTGGATTCCGTTCAATGAAGGGGGAGGTTTGATTATAGGGGTCAAATGGGGAGGTGCGCCGGGGGCATTCAGGCACGGCAATTGCAAACTACTCTTCATTTGCGTCTGCGGAGGGGGAGCATCGAGCATCGGCGACGCTCCCATTGCGCTGGCTCATCCAGGGGGTCTGAACGATAGGCCGACCAAGCTCAACGACTGGATTCTTGTGGTCCGGACGAATCACGCGATCAGGAGCAGCTGACTTCCGTCCGCGGCTTGAGCGGTGAACCGGTTGAACAATGACCGCGCGGCGGCCGGCAGCTCCGATTTGCCGCCGGGCCCTTAGATTTTGTGATCTTGTTCAAACCCACGACATAACTACACATTATAATCTTAGTCACACCAACGCCGACCGGCCAGGGCGAACGCGATGACCGCGCCGCCCCGTCCGGATCTGCTTATCTGCCGCAGGGCACTTGCGACAAAGGGACAGAATTTTATGAGCGAAAACAATC
This sequence comes from Verrucomicrobiota bacterium, assembly GCA_903970595.1. Lineage (GTDB taxonomy): Bacteria > Pseudomonadota > Gammaproteobacteria > Nevskiales > Nevskiaceae > Nevskia. Next base: position 5,741 of record CAJCJI010000435.1, on the reverse strand, counting down.
TGGTATACATCGTCATGGATAGCTGTCGATACGATAGCTACCTGGCGGCGAAGCGGCCCAATATGGATCGAATCGGCAGCGGCGCGAAGCGCTACTCCTACGCTTCCTGGACCAGCCCTTCCCACTACACCTACCTGATGGGCATGATCCCGCATACCAGCCCGCAGGGGGTATTCGCTTCCGAGGTCTATAAAAAAGACTTCTCGCTGTGGGTGGACCGCCTGGATATTCCCGGCCTGTCGTTCAAGACCTTCGTGCCGCAGCTGTCGCTGCCGCTGGTGCTGCAGCAAAACGGCTACCGCACCTCCGCCAAGGTGTCGATGCCGGTGCTGAACCCGCTGTCGCATCTGAACCGGCATTTCGACGACTACAAGTTGATGTCCAATCACAATGACTTCGCCGGCATGGTGAAGGAGATCGAGTTCGACGAGTCGGAACCGCAATTCTATTTCCTGAACCTGGGGGAGACCCACTACCCCTACATGCTCGACCCCAAGGGCTTGCCGCATATTTCCGGCGTCCACGGCGTATTCAAGCGGATGGATGACGAACTGGGCCAGAGCAGCGAAGACAAGTTCTTCGACGACGAACAGATGCGGTCCCTGCACGAACAGCAGATCAAGTGCGTGGAATACGTCGACGGCGTGCTGGGCGCCCTAATCGACAAGGCGCCGAAGGACACGCATTTCATCATCACCGCCGATCACGGCGAATGTTTCGGCGAGCACGGCTACTTCGGGCACGGGCCGATCGTGCACGAAAAGGTTCTGGAAGTGCCGTTTCTGGAGGGGCGCAAGATCTAGGCCCAAAGCCAGGCGATTACTCGCCTGGCAGCCCGGATCAGCCCGCAGTTCCTGCCAGGTTGGGCGCGCCGCAGGCGCACCTGGCCTTAAGCGCGGGCGGCCCGATCAGTGCCGGCAAGGCCGGTCTGGACGGCCGGCCTTGCCGTTCATTCGTGATAATCCATGGCTTTATAGCCATGGCGCTTGATGAGTTCATCCCGTTCGGCCGATTTCAGATCCTCGCAGACCATTTCACGGACCAGTTCGCGGAAGCTGATCTTGGGAGTCCACCCCAGCTTGCGCTTGGCCTTGCCTGGATCGCCCAGCAAGGTTTCGACTTCAGTCGGACGGAAATAACGTGGATCGACCGCGACAATGCATTTGCCGTTCTGATCGAAGCCTTTGCATTCGATGCCTTCGCCCTTCCACGACACCTGTATTCCCAGTTCCGCGGCGGCGAGTTCCACAAATTCGCGAACGCTGTGCTGTTCGCCGGTGGCGATGACGAAATCCTCAGCCTGATCCTGCTGCAGCATCAGCCATTGCATTTCAACATAGTCCTGGGCGTGCCCCCAATCGCGCAGCGCGTTCAAATTGCCGAGATAAAGACAGTCCTGCAGGCCCAGTTTGATCCGTGCCATGGCGCGGGTGATCTTGCGCGTGACAAAGGTTTCGCCGCGAATCGGCGACTCATGATTGAACAGGATTCCGTTGCAGGCATATATGCCGTAAGCCTCGCGGTAATTGACCGTGATCCAATAGGCGTAGAGTTTCGCAACGGCATACGGCGAACGCGGATAAAACGGCGTGGTTTCCTTTTGAGGAATTTCCTGTACCAGGCCGTAGAGTTCGGAAGTGGAGGCCTGATAGAAGCGCGTCGACTTTTCCATCCCTAGGATGCGTATCCCTTCGAGGATACGCAGCGCGCCGATGGCATCGGAGTTGGCGGTGTATTCCGGGCTCTCGAAAGAGACCGCAACATGGCTTTGCGCCCCCAGATTGTAGATCTCATCCGGTTTTACCAGTTGCATGATCCTGATCAGATTGGTCGAATCGGTCAGGTCTCCGTAATGCAGCACGAAGTTTTTCTTCGTACTGTGGGGGTCCTGGTAGAGGTGATCGATTCGAGCGGTATTGAACAGCGAGGTCCGCCGTTTGATGCCATGCACTTCATAGCCTTTCGCCAACAGGAATTCCGCAAGATATGCGCCGTCCTGGCCGGTAATTCCCGTGATCAATGCGCGCTTCACTCAATTTCTCTCCGTAAAATCAATTGGTCTGGAACCTGAAGATTTCCGCTCCACGGCAATTGTAACGAGGACAGGCCTGCCCATAGAACAAATTTGTCGCAAGCTTGGCCAGGAACTTGCGTGAGAATGCCTCGCAGATCTTTTTAATTGTTTGGGTCGCTTCAAGCGGTTATACTCGGAGAGAAGGCTGGCAACTGCAGGGCGCGTCAAATTTGCCGGTGCCGAATGAAGCTTTGCTGTTGTCGTTAACTCAGGATAATTATTGATTTTTTGAATAATTATTGGAGAAATCATGAAATCGATTTTAAAGTTGACCGTAGTAGCCGCCGCGATGCTGGGTGTATCTTCCCTAGCGCTCGCCGAGGACAACGCCCCGGCAGCGGGTTCCGCCACGCAGGCGGCCAACGTGGCTTCCGGTTCCACGCTGACGTCGGTGGTGGGCGGTGTGGTCGTGCTGGCCGCGATTATTGGCGTGGTGGCGGGCAGCTACGACAACAATAATTCAACCACTTCCACTACGACCACACATTGATGTTTTTGTTATAGGAATTTCACAAAAAGGCCGCCTCTCAGGCGGCCTTTTTGTTTCCGGTGCGAGCCTGCCCGAACTCCCTAAACCGCCGCCCGCTTGAGCACTTCCAGTTCGATCGGCGGCATCTCCGGGCAGTAGTGCTGTACGGATCGCCGCACATCGCCGGACAGCGGATCCAGCCAGAAGCTGTTGCGAACCTCCCAGTGCCAGGCGCGCATGTTGGCGATTTCGTCGATCCGGCGGGTCAGGTGCGGCTCGCCCAGGATGGTGATGGTTTCGTCCTTGCGGCTCTCGAAGCGCGACTCCACGGCAATTCCCTGCTCTTCGGCGTTGTCCACGTCAATTTCCCGGTAGATTCCGCGCGGCGGCAGGGCGCCGGACTGCACAAAACCGCGCAGCGGATCCTGATTCGACGCTTCCCGCCAGCGGGTGGCAGTCAGGTCCCGCTGCAGACCCTGGGTCTTCAGCAGCCAGCCATCGCGGGTATAAAAGCTCACAAAATCGGCGGAAACCCATTGCAAGGCCCGGTCGTTGATGCTGGCCAGCACCAGCACCACGCGCGGATTCCGGTCGATTCTCACGCCCAGCGTTGCATAGGGGATGCTCAAGATCTGCTGCTTGCTGAGCGGGTAATCGCTGGCGGAGGGTGCCTTGCTGGTCCAGGTCTTGGACACCAGGCTCAAGGTCGAATTGGGGTTCTCCTCGGTTGAATGCGGCTCGATCGTGCAGCCGGCGACCCCGGACAGCATCAGCCCTCCCAAAAACTCCCGACGATTGAGCATTGATCCCGGACTCCGCCCGGCGTTCAGCGCGGCTCGCTTGCCGCCAAAGAGATATCGTACCTGCATGCGGCCACGCCCGCCGGACCCTGCGGGCAGTGCGCACCGCGGATTTCATGCAGGCGGCGCCTGGAACCCGTCTGCCCTGAGCCTGGACGCAAGGGGTCTGCCAGAAATAGACCGGCCGGCGCCATTGAATTGGGCAAATTTAAGCGTGGACGCTCCGACCTGGGGCGGGTAAAATACCCGCTTAATCCTGACAAGGGGGCGCAAGCCCCCTTTCTTGTGTGCACCATCCTCTCTTTAGGAAGTCGACGGACCGATGACGCCCACCGCCCCGGCACTGCTCGCCCTCGCTGACGGCAGCGTTTTTCGGGGTGTTTCCATTGGCATCGACGGCAGCACCGCCGGCGAGGTGGTGTTCAACACCGCCATGACCGGCTACCAGGAGATTCTCACCGATCCTTCCTACCGCGAGCAGATCGTCACGCTGACCTATCCGCATATCGGCAATGTCGGCACCAATGACGAGGACGCCGAGTCCGAAAAGGTGCAGCTGGCCGGCCTGATCCTGCGCGAAGTGCCGCGTCCGGCCAGTTCCTGGCGGTCCCGGAAGGATTTTTCCGTGTATTTGCGCGAGCAGAACGTGGTGGCCATCGCCGGCATCGATACGCGCCGCCTGACCCGCGTCCTGCGCGACGGGGGCGCCCAGAACGGCTGCATCCTGGCCGGAGCCGCGGCCACCGAGAAGGAGGCGCTGAAGCGCGCTCGCGCCTTCCCCGGCCTCAAGGGCATGGACCTGGCCAAGCTGGTGAGCGTCAGCGCGTCCTATGCCTGGACGCGCGGCTCCTGGACGCTGGAAACCAATTCCGAATCGGAACCTGGTGCCGCCGACCGGCATGTGGTGGTATACGACTTCGGCATCAAGCGCAACATTCTGCGCATGCTGGCCGACCGCGGCTGCCGCATTACCGTGGTGCCTGCACAGACCGCTGCGGCGGAAGTCCTGGCGCTGGGGCCCGACGGCGTGATGCTGTCCAACGGGCCCGGCGACCCGGAACCCTGCACCTACGCCATCGAGGCCGCGCGCGAATTCCTGGCGCGCAAGACGCCATTGTTTGGAATCTGCCTCGGCCACCAGATCCTGGGCATCGCTGCCGGCGGCAAGACCCTGAAGATGAAATTCGGCCATCACGGCGCCAACCATCCGGTGCAGGATCTGGAATCCGGCCGCGTGCTCATTACCAGCCAGAACCACGGTTTCGCGGTGGACGAGGCGACACTGCCGCCCAATGCGGTGATCACCCACCGCTCCCTGTTCGACGGCTCCAACCAGGGCATCCGCCTGCTCGACGCCCCGGCCTTCAGTTTCCAGGGACACCCGGAAGCCAGTCCGGGGCCGCACGATGTCGGCTATTTGTTCGATCGCTTCGTCGAACTGATGGATGCTTCCGCATGAGCACCAGCTTTTTTGGCGTCGTCCACCTGCCGACCTATCTGATCGGCGCCATCATCATCATCCTGCTGCCCGGGCCGAACTCGCTGTTCGTGCTCAGCACGGCGGCGCGGCGCGGCGTGCGCCTGGGCTATCGCGCGGCCTGCGGCGTGTTGCTCGGCGACAGCGTGCTGATTGTGCTGGCCTCGGCCGGCGTGGCCTCGGTGCTCAAGGCTTATCCGGCGGTGTTCACGCTGCTCAAATACGCCGGCGGCGCCTATCTGGTGTATCTGGGCGCCAACCTGCTGATCGCAGCCTGGAAGGGCCGGTTGAGTGCGCCCGCTGACGCAGTGCCGTCCGAAACCTTGCCCGCGCCGGCCGGCGACCCGCTGCGCCGTGCCCTCGGCATCAGCCTGATCAATCCCAAGGCGATCCTGTTCTTCATCGCCTTCTTTATCCAGTTCGTTGATCCTGCTTATGCGCACAAGGCGCTGTCCTTCGCCATTCTCGGCCTCAGCTCGCAGTGCCTGAGCCTGCTTTACATGAGCGCGCTGATTTTCGGCGGCGCCCGCCTGGCCGCGGCGTTCCGCCGCTGGCGCCGCACCCGCACTGCGCTGACCGGCGGCGCCGGGGCCGCCTTCGTCGGTTTTGGCGTGAAGCTCGCCACCGCCAGCGTGAACTAAGCATTTCTAAAGAACGAGCCGAGATGCCTAAGCGCACCGACCTTAAAAGCATCCTGATCATCGGCGCCGGGCCGATCGTCATCGGCCAGGCTTGCGAATTCGACTATTCCGGCGCGCAGGCCTGCAAGGCGCTGCGCCAGGAAGGCTATCGCGTGATCCTGGTCAACTCCAATCCGGCCACCATCATGACCGACCCGGAGATGGCCGACGCCACCTACATCGAGCCGATCCGCTGGCAGACGGTGGCGCGCATCATCGAGAAGGAGCGCCCGGACGCGGT
>CAJCJI010000434.1 GCA_903970595.1 Verrucomicrobiota bacterium | reverse complement strand
AGGTACAGGCCGGCCATGCCGGCCTGTACAGGAATCTCCGCCAAACTTCTCAGGCCCTGCTGCGCGGCAAGCCCAGCCGTCTTTCGGCAACCATGCTGCGCAGCACCTCGCTGGTGCCGCCGTAGATGGTGGTGGCGGTGGAGTGACGGTAGCCCTTTTCGACCACGCCCAGGCCTTCCTGGCCGCGCAGCAGCGACCACGGGGCGGCCAGGTCGAGCAGGTCGGCGGAGTCGACGATGAAGGCTTCGGTGGAGAAGACTTTCGCAGCGGGGCCGTAGGCCATGTCCGGCAGGCCGGCCAGGCGCATGCCGAGCACGCGGCCCGACAGCGCCTCGCAGATGCGGCAGTCGGCGTGAACCCTGGCGATGCGCGCCAGGACATTGGGGTCCTCGATCAGCGGCCGGCCATCGCGCTGCTGCTTGCGCGCCCACTCGGCCACGTTCTCGGCCATCTCGCGCATGACGATGTGGTAGTAGCCGCCGCTTTGTTCCATGCTCAGCGCCGAGGCGAGCACCTTCGCCCCGCCGTTGACTTCGCCCATCCGATATTTGTCCTCGACGCGGACATCGGAATAGAACGTCGCATTGGTGCGCTCGTCCATGAAGGTATGCACCGGGTGGATCTCGATCCCCGGCTTGTCGAGCGGCACCAGGAACACCGTGATGCCCTTGTGCTTGGGCGCATCCGGGTCGGTGCGGGTGATCAGGATGACGTAGCTCGCCAACTCGGCACCCGAGGTGAACATCTTCTGCCCGTTGATGATCCAGCCCTCGCCGTCGCGCACCGCGCGCGTCTTGGCGGCGAAGACGTCCGAGCCGCCCGAGGGCTCGGTGTATCCCAGGCAGGCGCTGATTTCGCCGCGCCCCATGCGCAGCAAGACCTCTTCCTGCAGTTCCGGCGTGGCGAAGCGCTGCACGATGTGGCCGATCATCGCCGTGGTGCTGCGCGGCAGGCCGGCGTAGCCGACTTCCTGCCAGACGGTGAGGCTGGCGCGGGTGGAATCCGCGTCCGCGCCCCGGCCGCCCCATTTCACCGGCCAGTCCGGGTAAAGCAGCCCGGCGGCGCCGAGGGCGCGGTGCACCTCCCAGTCGTGCGACTCGAAGTTGTGGTCGACCAGGTTGTGCCTGGCCGGATCGAGGATGCGGTTGAACAGCGCGCGCGTTTCCTCGGCCAGTTCCCGGCCGCCGTGCGGCGGATAGAAATCCACCTCCACCAGCCCCGGGTCCGGCAGCGCGGCCGTTTCGCCGAGCAGCAGGCGGCGCCCGGCGCGCACCAGCTCCTGCTGCGGATCGCCCAGCACCAGCGGCCAGGTCTTGGCGCGGCGGTGATACAGCTGGATATCGTATTCGACCGACAGGCCGTAGCCGCCGAAGGTATGGATGGCATGGGCCACGCAGCTGGTGGCCGTGCGCAGGCACCACCAGAACAGCATCGACACCGTCGCCGCCGCTTCCGGATGGCCGTCGGCGATGGCCCGCAGCGTCCACCACAGCAGCATCGCGCCGCCGTCGGCGTCGATGGCGTCGTTGGCGAGCGGATGCGCGATGCCCTGGTTGGCGCCGATCGGCTGGCCGAAGGCGATGCGCTCGCAGGCATAGGCCGCCGCCATGCTCAGCGCCTCCTGCGACAGGCCGACCAGGGCCGCGGACGTCAGCAGCTTCCATTCCTCGATGCCGGCTGCCCAGATGCGCGCGGCATCCGGCCCGGCGGCAATCGCCTGGCGCGGGCCGGAGCCGGGCTGGAACACGCCGATGGCCGTGCCGCTGAGCGTGGGCGGCGCCGCCAGCGGCGCCGCCGGCGTCTCGATCGCGATCTCGCGGCCGTCAAAGCACAGGATGGCCTTGGCCGCCGCGCCGCCGGGCACCAGTTGCGGCTCACCCGGCTGCGCCGTCTGCAGCGCCAGGCTGAGGACGGTCTCGCCGTCCCGCAATTTTTCGATCCACTGGCGCGCGACGTCGCCGCCGCACTCGCCCAGCATGCGCAGCGCGACCACCGCCTCCGCCAGGGGCACCGAAGCCAGCCTGCGGCCGGCCTGTTCCAGCATCAGGCAGGTATCGAACAGGCTCATGCCGCCGCCGCCAGCAGCTGACGACACCCTCATGAACGGCGCTTCCACCTTGACCAGCTCGCGCCACAGCGCCGGGTCAAAGCCCAGCGGCTCGGCCGCGCGCACGCGCGCGGTGCTCGATTCCGTGGCGAAAAAGCGCTCGAACATCTCCTTTACAGGCTGGCTGTCTTCCGGCAGGCCAAGCTTCATATCACTGCTCCTAAAATTTTTATCATTGCGGCTGGAACGCCTGCCTGGAACGCCATGGGGTCCGCTCTAGCCGGGAATCTTTCGTCAAGCAATGCCTGGGATGCCGGGGCGCATTCCCGTCGCACTGATTGCTCGCACCGTTCCATTCTCATGGAATAGCGTCATCCGAAACAAGCCGTCGACCTCGATGCGGTCGCGTACACATGGGAATTGTTCAACCCATAGAAACGAAAACGGCGCCGGCCGGCGCAATGATACGGTAATGCGCTAATAACTCCGAAGAAACATGAAGCCGCTGGATGGAGCGCCGCTTGAAACCAGTGCGTGCCGCGCCGCTGGCTGCGATTTCGCGTTCGCGCCGACAATGCCGGCTGGTGCCAGGCAACTCGATCAAGCCTCCGAGGCCTCATGCGAATTCCGATCAAGCAGGTTCTGCTGCTCAGCCTCGCGGCCGTCGGGGCTGTGGTGGTCGCGGCTTGCCTCGGTCCGGTCGGCGCCGCGTTGCGGACCGGGGCGGGTTCGGCGGCGCATAACCTCTACTCCTCCCTGTTCATCTCCGGTTTGCCGGAGCGCCAGACGCGGGAGGAACTGGTGAGGGGATTGTTCGGACGGTCCGAGCGTCTGCTGCGGGTCAAGGTCGATGCCGCCGCGCAAACCGTGGATGCCTGGCTGCTGCTGGCGCATGCGCGGGCGGTCTACACCCCGGGCTACGGCTGCCGCCCTGCGCTGGGGCCGGACCGGGCGGCAACCTGGGCCAGCGCATCTACATCATTCCTTCGGAGAAACTGGTGATTGCGCGCTTCGGTTACTCGGCGCCGCCGAGCTTCGGCATGCGCGCCGACGTGGAATCGATTGCCGCCGCGATCGCGGCGCTGAACGGGCAGTGAACCGCGCTCTGAGGTGCAGACCGGGCTACAGCCCGGCATTGCCGGCGATGGTGCGGCCGATACCGGACCAGTCGATGTCCTCCCCCTCCTGGGCCAGCGTCTGCAGCAGATGGTCCCGCAGCAGGCTCAGCAGCGGCATCGGCACGCGCCGGGTGTCGGCTTCCTGACCCAGCAGGCGCATGTCCTTGAGGCCGAGCGGCGCGCCGAACCCGGCCGGCCGGTAGCGCTCCTCGACCAGGATCGCGCCGTAGTTGCGGTACACGGGCGTGTCGAACAAGGTACCTGTGAGTACTTGCAGCAGCGCCGCCCTGGGCACGCCGCCTTTTTCGGCCACCGTCATCGCCTCGGCCATGGTCTCGATGGCCGACAGGATGGCGAAATTGCCGCAGAGCTTGACCAGGTTGGCGTGTGCGGGCTTGTCGCCGACGTGGAAAGTGCGCTGGCCGATGACCTCGAACAAGGGCGTCGCAGCCTGCACGTCGGCCGCGGCGCCCGCCGTGACCACGAACAGCTTCGCCGCCGCGGCCGCATCGGGCCGGCCGAACACCGGCGCCGAGAGATAACGCTGCCCGCGCGCCGCATGCAGCGCCGCGACGCGTTCGGCGGTGGCCACGGCGATGGTGCTCATGGAGATGTGCAGCGCGCCCGCGTTCAGCCCGGCGAGCAAGCCTTCCTCCCCGTCGAGCACGGCGTCCAGCGCCGCATCGTCGGCGAGCATGCTGAAGACGGTTTCGCTGCGCCTGGCCAATTCCCTGGGACTGGCAGCGAGGCTGACCCCAGCTTTCAGCAGGAGATGGGTCTTTTCCGGCGTGCGATTCCAGACGCAGACCTCGTGCCCGGCCCGCAGCAGGTTGGCGCAGATCGCCGCGCCCATTTTTCCCAGCCCGATGAATCCGATCTTCATTGCCGTCGCTTCCTATCCTATGTGTAGAGCAAATTTACCTTGGTCCCATACAACTCCCCTCTCCCGCTTGCGGGAGAGGGGACAATTTGGCTTGTACGCAATGGAGAAATGCTCTAGATATTCCCCTGTCACTTGCCGACATAGTCGACGCGCCAGATCGAGTTCGAGCCGTCGTCGCTCACCAGCAGCGAACCGTCGGGGGCCACCGTCACGCCCACCGGCCGGCCCCAGGCCCGCCCATCGGGCAGCACGAAGCCGGTGAGGAAATCCGCGTATTCGCCGCTGGCCTTGCCCGTCTGGTGCAGCGGCACGCGGATGACTTCGTAGCCGGCCCGCACCGACTTGTTCCAGGAGCCGTGCTCGGTGGCGAACATGTCGCCCCGGTACTCCTGCGGGAAACGATTGCCTTCGTAGAAGGCGAGTTGCAGCGAGGCATTGTGCGGCTGCAGCAGCACATCCGGCACGATGGCCCGGTCCTTCAGCTCCGGGTGCTTGCCGGCATGGCGCGGGTCCTGGTGCGCGCCGATATACCACCAGGGCCAGCCGTAGAAGCCGCCCTCGCGCACCGTGGTGATGTAGTCCGGCACCAGGTTGTCGCCCAGGCCATCGCGTTCGTTGACCGTGCACCACAGCTGTCCGCTGCGCGGATCGATGGCCAGGCCCGAAGGGTTGCGGATGCCGTAGGCGTAAACCCGCCGCCGCGAACCGTCGGGATCGAAGGCCAGGATATCCGCGCGGTCCTTCTCGGCCGGCTTGGTATCCGGATCGTCGACATTGGAGCCGGAGCCCACCGCGGCATACAGGGTCTTGCCGTCGAGGGAGAACTGCAGGTCCCGCGTCCAGTGGCCGCCGCCGGCCGGCAGGTCGGCGATGTGCTCGGGCGCGCCGGCCGCCTGGAAGTCGCCGCTGCGATAGGGGAAGCGCAGGATCGCATCCGTGTCGCCCACGTAGACCCACTGCGGATTCGGCCCTGCCGGATAGAAGGCGATGCCGTAAGGCTGCTTCAGGTGCTCGGCGAAGATTTCCGAGCGCTGCGGCTTGCCGTCCGCCGTCATGCCGCGAAACACGCGGATGCGGCCGGCGCCGCTTTCGGCCAGGAAGACGTCACCGTTCGGCGCCACGCGCATCGCCCGCGGCACGCGCAGACCCTGCGCATACAGGCCGACCTTGAAGCCGGCGGGGGCTTGGGGCCAGGCATCGTCCGGGCGCGGCACGAGCTGGGGCGCGTTGCCGGCGGAAGCGGAGGCGTAGGGCGCTGGAAGATCGGCGACGCTGATCTTGCGCACCGTGCCGGGCGCCTCGTAGCGGAAGTCGGTGAAAGGTGGCGGCGGTGGCGGAGCGGCGATGGCGGCCGCGGTGTCCGGACCAGGAGCGGAGGCCGAAGGCGCCGCGTTCAGTGTCTTCAGGTAGCTGACGATCTGCCAGCGCTGCGGCTGCGGCAAAGCAGCCCATGAGGGCATGCCGTTGGCGGCATCTCCGGTGCCGATGAACCAGAAGACCTCGCCCTCAGCCGCCTGCTGCACGGCGCCATGCGCCAGCGGCGGAATATTGCCGCTGCCCTCGGCATTGCGTCCATGGCAGGCGGCGCAATGCTCGGCATACAACGCGCCGCCGGCGGCGATCGCTGCCGATTGTCCGCGGTATGGGTTGGCCAGCTGCGCCGTGGTCGCCGGTGCCTGATGAAACCCAGTCGGCGCTTGGGCGCGGGATGGCAGGGCCGTGACCAGACCCGCGAATGCGCAGGCCGCGACCACTGTCTGCGCGAGAATTCGGCTAAAGCCTGCGATAGTCCGATCGGTCATTTTCGACTCTGGCGAGATGGAGAGTCAGTTGACCACTAATTCGCCGCCGGGTTGCTTGCGAAAGCCGAATGCCCAAAAGGATGCGGTCCTTAGCTTGACCGCTTCGGAATGGTCAAACCTCTCGCCACGGCCGGCCGCGCGACAAACGCCTCCAGCACCCGCGTGACATTGGGAAAATCCGCCATGCCCACCAGCTCGCCCGCTTCGTAAAACCCGATCAGGTTGCGCACCCAGGGAAAGATGGCGATGTCCGCGATGCTGTACTGGTCGGACATGATCCAGGCACGGTGTTCCAGCCGTTCGTCGAGCACGGCCAGCAGGCGTCTGGACTCGGCCACATAGCGGTCGCGCGGCCGCTTGTCTTCGAAATCCTTGCCGGCGAACTTGTTGAAAAACCCGAGCTGGCCGAACATCGGGCCGATGCCGCCCATCTGGAACATCAGCCACTGGATGGCCTGGTAGCGCTCGGCCGGATCCTGCGGCAGCAGCTTGCCGGACTTGTCCGCCAGGTAGATCAGGATAGCGCCCGATTCGAACAGCGCCAGCGGCTTTCCGCCGGGGCCGTCGGGGTCGATGATGGCCGGGATCTTGTTGTTGGGATTGAGCGAATGGAATTCCGGCGTCATCTGGTCGTTGCTGCCGAAGTCCACCAGGTGCGGTTCATAGGCCAGCCCGGTCTCCTCCAGCATGATCGAGACCTTGACCCCATTCGGCGTGGGCAGCGAATACAGCTGGATGCGTTCCGGGTGCCGCGCCGGCCATTTTTGCGTGATGGGGAATGCGGAGAGATTCATGGAGGCGGGTCCTTTGGGTTTAAGGCTTGAACGAGCGCCGGTCCTGTCTTCGATGCGCCGGGCGCGGGAGAGTTCAGCTCGCGATCAATGCTTGCGCAAGCCGGAGGCGAAGCGCCGCCAGCCCTCGGCATCCAGGCTCGCGGCCGTACTGCCCAGGCTCATGGCCACCTCCGGCGGCAGCAGCACCGGGTCCTGCAGCTGCACCACGTAGGGCGGCTGCAGCGCCGCCACCATCAGCACCGGGTAGTCCGGGCCGCCGTGGGGCGCCCCGGCGGCGCGGCGCTTCACCAGGGCCGTCACATGCGAGTACCCCAGCGGCCGCCCGCTGGTGTAGTTGATCAGTTCGTTGAAGCGCATCGCGCCCTTGGGCTCGGCCGACAGCGGTTCGGCGCTGAAGCAGACCAGGGCGTAGTGGTGGCGCGGGGTGTTGCCCGCATGGGCGGGCGCCCGGCTGGTCACGACCACGTGGTCGGGCAGCGGCTCGGCATTGCCGTGACGGTCCAGGCAGGCGCGCCACAGCAGCAGGGCCCCCGGTTCGGCGTCCTGTTTGACCGGCGCGGCGGTGCGCATGCGGCTGAACACCACCGCCGGATGCCGCCCGTCGACCGCCAGTTCAGTCACCGCCGGCCCGACGGAATTGCCCACGCCCCAGTAAAACCTGCCCCCGCCGGCCTGCCGTTCCAGCTCCTTTCGGCAGATGATGGCCCGGAGGCCTTCGCCCGAATCGGCGCCGACCTTCGCCCAGCAAAACAGCTCCGGTATCTCGATGCTCATTGCAGCCTGGGTCCTGCGGCGCAGATCCGCCGTGGTGGGTCGATGCGTCTCTATCTCTGCGCTCAATCTTAGAGCTTATCTGTGAATAAATCGCACCTGCGTTGCTGCTCAAAATCGCGTCAGGCTAGGCGGAGGGCCTGGGCCATGGTGATTCCATGGCCCAGGCCTGACAACGACGCATGGCGCGATTTATTCACGGCTAAGCTCTAACTGTAGCGGCCGATGGCCGGCTGCGGCTGTGCCCAAGCAAGGGCGCCCACCAAGGGGACGCATTGATCCGTAAAAAGAGCACCGATGCCCTCGCGGGCTTTTTGCGCTCGGTGCCGCGCACCACGCCGTCCGGGCTAGGGAGAGAGCCGGACGGCACTGGCCGAACGACCGCGCTCAGTCCTGTGGACTGGCGGGTAGGCAAACAAGGAGCATCGGCAGTACGGACTGGCCGCGGAACGCAAAGCCGCCGCGCAAAATCCTGTGGCCGGAAACCTCCTTGCTTGCCCCCCATTCGTAGATGAGCCTATGGTTTAGCGGCCCTTGCCTCGCCCGGCGCAGTCCAGATGGATGGACGCGCCCAAGGCGCGGACAAACGGTTGCCCGCATTCGTCAGCAGCCTGGCATCGCTGCGGGCTGCGGTGAATCCATGATGGCCGGCAGGGGCCGGCGCCGCCGCGCAGCTTAACCGTCCGGCCGCACCGGCCACCAGCAGTGCCCGCCGGCGGTGCGCAGGGATGCGGTTCACAGCCGCCGGGGAGCGGGAGTACACTCGAGTCAAATGAACGTGCGTTCAAGCAGCTAGCGCATCAAGTCCGTTCGATCCGTTCCTGTTTTGAGCGCGTCGACGGCAAGCCGGAGGAGCCTGATGAACAACTACGATTTCGTGATTGTCGGCGGCGGTTCGGCCGGCTGCGTGCTCGCCAACCGGCTCTCCGCCAGCGGCAAGTGGCAGGTGTTGCTGCTCGAAGCCGGCCCGGCCGACAGCAATCCTTTCATCCACGTGCCGACCGGCGTGATCCCGGTGATCCGCAGCAATGCGCTGAACTGGAAGTTCTGGACCGTGCCGCAGAAGAACTGCGCCGGCCGGGCCATGTTCTGGCCGCGCGGCCGCACCTTGGGCGGCAGTTCCTCCATCAACGCCATGTGCTACATCCGCGGCCATGCGCGCGACTACGACCGTTGGGCCAGCCTCGGCAACGACGGCTGGTCTTACAAGGACGTGCTGCCTTATTTCCGCAAGATGGAAAATTTCGAGCCGATCGACCGCGTGGCCGGCGCGCGCGACTTCCACGGCAGCGGCGGCCCGCTCAACGTGGCCGAAGCGCGCTACATGAATCCTTTGATGACCGCCTTCGTCGGCGCGGCGGAACAGGCGGGCCATCTTCGCAACCAGGATTTCAACGGCGCGCAGCAGGAAGGCGTGGGCTACTACCATGTGATGCAGCGGGACGGCCAGCGCTGCAGCAATGCGCGCGCCTTTCTGCAGCCGGCCCTGGGACGGCCCAATCTCAAGGTCATCACCGCCGCGCACGCGGCAAAGCTGTTGTTCGAGGGGCGGCGCGCGGTGGGCGTGCGCTACCTGCAGAACGGCCGCTACGCCGAAGCGCTGGCGCGCCGCGAAGTGATCCTCAGCGCCGGCGCGATCGGTTCGCCGCAGCTGCTGCTGCTGTCGGGCATCGGTCCGCGCGCGCAGATCGAGCAGCAGGGCATCCAGCCGCTGCACGAGCTGCCGGGCGTAGGCGAAAACCTGCAGGACCATCTGGACATTCACCTCACCTGGGAGGAGCGGACGCGTTTCGCCGTCAGCCTGCACTGGACCTCGCTCTGGCGCACGCTGAAAGGCATCTTCCAGTATCTGCGGGGGCGCCGCGGCGAACTCACCAGCAACCTGGCCCAGGCCGGCGGCTTCCTCAAGAGCGATCCGGCCGAGCCCATCCCGGACTTGCAGTGGCATTTCGTGCCGTTCATCTACGCCGAGCACGGCCAGAATCTCATCCCGCTGTTCAAGCACTATGCCTTTACTCTCATGACCTGCTTTCTGCGGCCGGAGAGCCGCGGCAGCGTCCGGCTGGCCAGCGCCGACCCCCTGCAGCCGCCGCAGATCGACGCCAACTACCTGGCGGCACCGCGCGACCTGGAACCCCTGGTGAAAGGCTTCAAGCTGGCGCGCCAGGTGCTTAAGCAGGCCGCCTTCGCGCCGCACCGCCTGCGCGAACTGGAACCGGGCGAGGCGGTGCAGAACGACGAACAGATCCGCGCCTACATCCGCGCGCGCGCGGAAACCGTCTACCATCCGGTCGGCACCTGCAAGATGGGCCGCGATGCCATGGCAGTGGTCGATCCGCGCTTGCGCGTGCATGGGCTCAGCGGCCTGCGCGTGGTCGATGCCTCGATCATGCCCACGCTGATCGGCGGCAATACCAATGCCCCCACCACGATGATCGCCGAGCGCGCCGCCGATCTGATCCTGCAGGATGCGGCGCTTGGAATCGACGTGCCAAACTACGCGCCCGCGTCGGCCGCCGCCGATGTCCTGCTGGAGAAATGAGCCAGGATGTTCCGATCCGCAAGAACGCCGCTGCTCGCCGCGGCCTTGTTGTCGTCCCTGCTGGGTGCATGCAGCTTCGAGCCCTGGACGCTGGGCACGCGGCAGGCGATCGAAGTGGCCGAGGTGCGGCGGCTCACCGATTGCCATAGCCAGGGAGCCGAGGCGCGCCTGACCCTGCTGGCCGACCGCGAAGCGGTGGGGATCTGGCAGCATGTCCGCGATGTGAACATCGTCGGCGTCGATCCCCTGCCGGATGCCGGCGCCTACGTCCTGGCGGAATTGGGCGAGCGCGCGACCGCGGGTTATGGCCTGGCCATCGCCCGCCAGGCGATGCTCAGCGACGGCGTGGTCAGCCTCGGCGCCAGCCTGTTCGCGCCGGATGCCGCGGATCCCGCGACGCCGCCGCAGGCCACCAGTCCCTGCGTGCTGGTGGCCCTGCCCGAGGGCCGCTACCGCGCGGCGGAATTGTACGATCCCGCTGGCAAGCTCCTGGCGCGCGCCGATCCGTCCGCCCCTTCGGCCCTGCCGCCGCGGCCGCCCGCGGCCGCCCAATGATCCGCGCTTGGATCTGCGCCTGAATCCGCAGTTGAATCTACACTTGTCGGCCATTCCATCTGAAACACCCAAAGGTGCCTCTGTGGTCAGAATTTCCGTGCTGTGCCTGGTGCTGCTTGCGCCCCTGCTGGCGGCGCCGCTTGCCCGGGCCGCCGCAGCGGCCGCGGAGGAGACGCCGGGGCCGGTCGCCGTGGTCGACGGCTTCCATGCCGCGCTGAAGTCCGGCGATGCCAACACCGCGCTCAAGATGCTCTCGGTCAACGTCACCATCTTCGAGCAGGGCTTCGTCGACCAGACCCGCGCCGACTATGCCGGCGCCCACATCGCGGCCGACTCCGCCTTTGCCCAGGGCACCAGCTTCCAGGTGCTGGAGCGGCGCATCCTGTGGTTCGGCGACAATGCCGCCTGTGTCATCTCCAAGACCCGCACCCAGGGCAATTTCCAGGGGCATGCGATCGACCTGGTCGGCACCGAGACCATGCTGCTGCAACGCTCGGGCAATACCTGGGGCATCGAGCACATCCATTGGTCCGCCCATCCAGCCGAGGGCGAGCTCAAGCCCGCCGCCGACGACAAGCACTGATCGACGCCCATGTTGCAATTCCTGCCCGCGCCGCTGCTCGGTACCGTCATGAGCCTGCTGCTGGTGCTCAACACCCTGTTCTGGGTGGTGCCGGTCTATGCCACCACGCTGATCAAGCTGCTCGCGCCCAGGGGCCGCGCCCGCGACACCGTGTCGCGCTGGGTGGCCTGGGGCGCGCAGAACTGGTCCAGCGTCAACGTCTGGCTCAGCCGTCACCTGTTGCGCATCCACTGGGACATCCGCGGCGTGGAGCGGCTGGTGCCCGCAGGCCAGTACCTGGTCTGCTCCAACCACCAGAGCTGGAACGACATCTTCGTGCTGATGAAGGCCTTCGACCGCCGCGCGCCGTTTTTCAAGTTCTTCATCAAGCAGGAGCTGATCTGGGTGCCGCTGCTGGGCCTGGCCTGGTGGGGCCTGGACTATCCGTTCATGAAGCGCTACTCCGCCGCCAGGCTGCAGAAGCATCCTGAGCTGCGCGGCAAGGACCTGGAGACCACGCGCGCCGCCTGCGAGCATTACCGCAACGTGCCGGTGACCATCCTCAACTTCCTCGAAGGCACCCGCTTCACCCAGGACAAGCACGACCGGCAGGACTCGCCCTACCGCTACCTGCTCAAGCCCAAGGCCGGCGGCATGGCCCTGAGCCTGTCGGCCCTGGGCGAGAAGATCAACTCGCTGCTCGACGTCACCATCGTCTACCCGGAAGGGGCCAAGGGTTTCTGGGACTTCATGGCCGGCCGCGTGCGTCGCGTCATCGTCGAGGTGCGCAGCCTGACCATCCCGAGCGAGATGTATGCCGGAAACTACGAGGACGACCCCGCGTTCCGCAAGCGTTTCCAGGACTGGATCGCGCAGCTTTGGGCGGACAAGGACCGCCGCATCGGCCAGTTGCTGGCGGAAGCCGGCGCGGCCTGACTTTAGCTGGCAACGTAGGGCGGGTCCGTGACCCGCC
>CAJCJI010000433.1 GCA_903970595.1 Verrucomicrobiota bacterium | reverse complement strand
GGCGCCACCGCCTCGCCCAGTTCGATGCCAAGCTGGTTGAAGAAGATCTGGTAGGGCGCCACGCTGTCGATGGGCTGCGGGGAAGCAGCATCCGGCCTGGCGTAGTAAAGGCGCAGGCGCACTTCGGCCCCGGTCTGCTGGTCCGGCGGGGGCAGCACCTCGACGCGCGCCGACAGCGCCGCCGGCTGGTAGTCCTTCAGGGTCTTCTTGAACAGGTCATCAAGCAGCTTGGGATGGGTCGGCGCCGAGTCGATGTAGTCGCCGCTGACGATGCGGCGCTCGTCGTCGCGTGTTGTTTCGAAGTTGAGGTCGCCAAGCGCGCGGCTGGCCGCAGCCACCAGGTGCGCCGCCGGCTCGCCGGGATAACGCACCACCTGGAAGCGCTCGCGCGCGGCGGCACAGGCTGGCGCGCCCTTGTCGAGGCACTCCGGCACCTCGTTGCGGCGCAGGCCGGTCTGCGCGGTGCAGGCCGCCAGGCCAAGCAGCAGGGCGCCGATCGGCAAGGACGCGGCGCGCGCGGCGATGCGGCGGGATTCGGTGCACAAGTGGGGCATGGGCAGCGGCATCGTACTGATCAGATTGTGCAATTCAATAATTCGGCCTGATCAGCTGGTCAGACCAGCGCCTTAATCCCCTTGCGGTCCAGCAAATTGAGCAGCTTCAGCGATGGGCCGCTCGGCTGCTTGTCGCCGATTTCCCACTGCCGGACGGTGGACAGGCTGGTGTTCAGCACCGCTGCCAGCACCGCCTGGCTGATACGGTGCCGCTCGCGCAGGGAACGAATGCGATCCTTGTCGTAGGCAGGGATCGGGTCCAGGCACAGCGCATCGAATTCGCGCATGCGCCGCTTGTCGATGAAGCCTGCCTCGTGCAGATCGCGGGCGCCCTCATGCACTGCCTCAAGCAGGCGGCTCTTCGTTTTGGGTTTGGTCATGGCATATCTCCTGCAATCGGTCCTCGGCAATGCCGGCATCGAGTTGCTTGGCAGTAAGCTTGAGCAATTCAGTGGCATACAGCTGCAGCGCGGCTAGTTCCTTCGGGCTGATATTGGCCTGTTCGTTCTTCTCGAATCCGAATACGAAAAACCAGCGATCCCGCTTGTTCGTCGCCAACAGCGTCCGCGCACTGCCGCTCTTGCCGCGTCCCGGCAGCGCCACGCGCTTCTTGACCACGCCGCCGCCCAGGTCTGCGTCCACGAGGCCCTGCTCCATCTCGGCTACGGCCTTGCAAAGCACCGCATCCGTCAGCAAGGTCTTGCGCATCCAGCGCGAGAACTGCCGCGTTTTGAAGGCACGTCGCTGGGTCACATAGTATCACTTAGTGATATAAAGAAGAAGGGCTTAAAGCGACGGCAATCAAAGAGGGACAGCCTATTGACCTTCAATAGCAGATGCCGACAACTCTCTCAATAGGGAGTCTCAAACGCGCAAAGCCTGAGCCGTCCGGATCGCCAGTTCGCCATCCGGCAGCTGCAGGGTTTTTTCGATGGACAAAAGCACGGTTAGCGAAGGCTGACGATGCCCATTTTCGAGGAAGGATACGAAGACCGGATCCACCCCAGCCCCCTCAGCCAGCACTTGTTGCGTCATCCCAGCATTGCTACGCGCTTCCGATAGCACCTTCCCAAAAACCTTTGCAACACGCTTGGCGGCAACTCTTGACGGCATGCCGACAAGGTGGCCAATTCACTAGACCTAGAACATAAACTATAGTAAAAGTAACGTCCAATTGCGTTCTAAGATTCGAGCCGACAACCGTGAAAAAGGTGAAGGTTGAAGTCGATGTGCTCTTTTTCTGCCTCCTCCTTGACGCTGGAGTCTGGGTCTTCTAGAAGTTGAGCAAGAGTCGCAAGTGATCTGGATTGATTTGACGCTACTGCCAGGCGAACCCTTGGGTCTTGATCTGTGCTCAGATGATGTAGAGTCGCGGGAGACGTGGATTGATTGGATGCCACCGCTAGACGAACATTGGGGCTATTGTGTTTACTGAGAAGATCAAGCGCGTCTTGATGGGTAGTCATCGTACAATTGTCCTCTAAGTTGATCTGAGTTTTGGATTGACAGGCGCTCAGCTCGTTTAGCATACTGAAAGCCGGATGTACGAAGCATGGACGCTCCCAGTTTGTTCGATTAGATAATAAAGCTTTAAAGCTTTAGGGAACCAGGGAACGTCATGCAATCTCAGTGTTTATTTGTCTATAAAAAGCCGCGCGATATCGCGCGGCTTTTGCTTTCTACAACAGCCTTGGCTGCATTAGCGGCATGTAGTGGAGGCGGTTCAAGTTCCTCCGCGAGCGGCAGTTCTAAACACGGCGTCATAAATAATGCAGCATGATGTATGATGGGATGGTCATCCGTTCCAGGAGTGGCCATGCGTAAGCTTGAGATTGCGGACGCGGAGGTTATGCAGTTGGCGCTTCGCGAAGAAATTGATCGCAGCGAGGAGTCCCGCTACGACCACCGCCTGCATGGTTTGTTACTGGTGTCCAGCGGGCGCTCCTGTACTGAGGTCGGAGAGTTGTTTGGCGAAGCGGCGACGACGGTACAACGCTGGGTTCGTCGCTTTGAAGAGAGCGGTTTCGCCGGACTGCGTGAAGGCGAGCGCTCCGGACGCCCTCGCGCGCTGGATGATCGAAGCTGGAGCCGGATTGAGGCTGACTTGCGCAAGGACCCGCGGAGTTTGGGTCTGGAAGCCAATCTTTGGGACGGGCCATTGTTGTCGGAGCATCTGCGTCGGACCTACGGGATCAACCTAGGCGTGCGCCAATGCCAGCGCCTGTTCCGTCACATGGGTTTCCGGCTTCGAAAGCCGCGCCCGCAGGTGGCCCAAGCCGACCCGATTCTTGTGGCTGCGGTAAAAAAAACTGCGAAGTCTGGCAAAGCGCAACGACGTTGACCTGTGGAGCCTGGACGAATGCCACTTCCAACAGCACGGATCGCGATGCCGAATGTGGATTCCGCCGGAGATCCGCGACCCTGTCGTGATGCACGCATCGACCCGGAAATCCGTGGCGTGCTTCGGTGCCGTCAATCTGAGTACGGGTCGCTTTGTCTACCAGATGTGCCCAGTCTTCAACGGCGAGACCTTCGAAGTATTCGTGCGGCTTCTGCTGCGCCATCGACGTCGTGGCAGGCGGATGATCGTCGTGCTCGACAATGCTACGTACCATCATTCCCGAGTGTTGACGCCTTTGCTGCACAAATATCACCGGCAGATCACATTCCTCTTCCTTCCGCCGTACAGCCCGCAGCTGTCCATGATCGAGCGCGTCTGGAAACTCGTGCGGCGACTGGCAACACACAACCGGTATTTCGCAACGCTCCCCGCAGTGCTGGACGCCGTTACCAATTGCTTCCGTCAGTGGGAAAGACCAAACAATGTGTTGCGACGTCTATGCTGCATTATTTAAGACGCCGTGTTTAGCAGCAGCTCATCCTCATCGGGCAGTAGCTCGTCATCGAGTAGCAGTTCTTCCTCTGGCAGCAAGTCGAGCAGCAGTTCATCCTCATCAAGCAGTAGCTCATCCTCGGGTGGTAAGTCGAGTAGTGGCTCGTCGTCCAGTAGTTCATCCTCATCGAGTAGTAGTTCGTCTTCCGGGGGCAATTCGAGTAGCAGTTCGTCTTCATCCGGTGGCGGCTCCAGCGGCTCGTCTGGGAGTAGTTCTTCAAGCAGCAGTTCATCGTCGTCGAGTAGCGGGTCGTCCTCATCCAGTAGCAGTTCCTCCGGAAGTGGTGGAGCGACAGGATTGATCTTTCACTCTTTCGGCGGGGGTAGTACCGATGGAAGCGCGCCGTATGCAGCGGTAATTCAGGCCACAAATGGCAATTTCTACGGGACAACTTCGACCGGAGGGGCTTATGGCCATGGTACGGTTTTTGAAATCACGCCCAGCGGAACCGAAACGTTACTTCACTCATTTGGTAGCGTCCAAAGTCCCACCCAGAACTTTAACGATGGAGTCAGCCCGTACGCAGGCCTTATTCAAGGCAGTGACGGCAATTTTTATGGAACAACGATAAGTGGTGGTGCCAACGGTAATGGCACTGTCTTCGAAATCACACCAGCTGGCGTGGAGACGGTGCTTTACTCATTCGCTGCGAACAACTTCGGAAGTGGAATTACACCCAGTGGAGGTAATCCGCAATCTGCCTTAATTCAAGATAGCAACGGAAATTTCTACGGCACAACGACGATTGGTGGTGCGGCTGATTATGGTGTGGTTTTCTCTGTTACACCCGCTGGAGTGGAGACAGTGTTGTATTCGTTCGGCGGAGTCGACGGTGCCACACCTTATGGAGGCCTTGTTCGGGGGAGCAACGGCAATTTTTATGGGACAACGGAAAGTGGCGGTGCGAACGGCTATGGTACTGTCTTCGAAATCACACCTACTGGTGTGGAGGCGGTGCTTTACTCGTTCGGTAGCAACGGAGGCTCCGATGGTGCCTTCCCGTACGCAAGTCTTGTTCAGGGCAGCAATGGCAATTTTTATGGGACAACGAAAAGTGGCGGTGTTTCCAAGGATAATGGCACTGTCTTCGAAATCACACCTACTGGCGTGGAGACGGTGATCTACTCGTTTGGCGGGGGCGTTTCCGATGGCGCCACACCTCTAGCAGGCCTTGTTCAGGGGAGCAACGGCAATTTCTTCGGGACAACGTCGACCGGAGGAAATGCCTCAAATGAGGATGGTACGGTCTTCGAGATTACACCTGCTGGCGTGGAGACTGTGTTGTATTCGTTCGGCGGAGGTAGTTCCGATGGCGCCGCACCTTATGCAAGTTTGGTTCAAGGTAGCGACGGCAATTTTTATGGAACAACGGTAAATGGCGGGGCGGGCACCAGCTGTAACCAAGGCTGTGGCATCGTCTTTAAGCTGGCTGTTGGCGGAAATTGATTGTAAGCGGTTTGCCAAATCACCTTGCTTGGTGAGGCAGTAACCGCGAAACATTGTGTCCATGAAGCAGGGGACAGATGGACACAAAGCACGAGAGTACCTCGGCACGGCGGCGGCGCAGGCACGGCGACGAGTTCAAGGCAAAGATGATCGAGGCGTGCCGCGACCCGAGGGCATCGGCGGTTGGCTTGGCCATGTCATGGTAAGGTAATCTCTAAATTCTGGACCTGTTTCCGGTACTCGGCAAAGGCCGTATCCACTCCTGACCAAGCGCATCCAGCCTAGCGAGAAACCGCTTGGAATTCAGTCGGTCTGATGCTCAGGGAGCGGCTGAAGTGGCCGCTCCCTGAGCAGGCCGCAACGGCAAATGCGAAGTATCCCAGCCGCCGCCCAGCGCTCCGTTCAGGGTCACGCTGGCCGCCAGCAGGCATTGCTGGATGCCAAGCCCTCTGCTGGTCGCCCAGCAGGGTCTGCTCGGCGCTGATGACGGTGGTGTACGGCACGGTACCGGCCTTGAACTGGTTGTTAGCGACATCCGCCGCGCGCTGCGTGGACCGGGCCGCAGCCGCCACGAATTCCGCCTGCTACTGCTGCATATATATGCAGAGCCGATTTCCCGCTGCAAGGGAAAGCGGCTGCAAAGAATTGCAAAGGCTCATGTGCGGGAGCTACGTACGCGTGATTTCAAGGCCGTCTTGATTTTCTGATGCTGATGTTTGGCGTTGAGTAGGATCGTTACTGAAGGACTGCGAGATCGGTGATCTGCCTGCCGTCGTCATGCAGGCAGCACTTCTTATATTTCTTTCCGCTGCCGCAGAAGCAAGGATCGTTACGTCCGATCTTGGGTGTTGGTCGGACGTAAGGTTCGGAGATCTCGTAGTCATCGAAGTCTTCCTCGCTCAGGAAGCTTGATTCCGATGCAAATCGCGCCTGCCACGACATCTGCCTGGCGGGTTCTTCGACGTAGTGCCGCCTGAGATCGGTGGCGTCCACGCTGGCGCGCTCGCCGAGTTCGCAGCGCTGTTCGAGATCAATCATATCGACATCGCGCCAGTCGATGTGCCCGCGGCATAGGCGGCACGCGCCAGGGGCAGCAATTCGGCTGCGGCCAGATCGCAGGCCATGCTCGCCAGCGCGGTCAGATCGGGGGTGGCATCCGGCGCCTGCCAGCGAGGCCACAGCTCAAGCAGCCACGCAATCATGTCGCGTCGTGGCCAGGCGCCCTGAGCGACCAGCGTCAGCAGACCATCGAGCACGGCCCATCGCGCATGCAGGGGCAAGGATTGTTCTTCGGCCAGGCGCTGCAAGGGGGCCGGATTGCCTTCACAGGTGCTGGCCAGGAAGCTCGGAAAATCCTGTAGCAGCATGTCGCCGAGCCAGTAGTCGCTTCGCTCCTCCGGTAGTCGGCACAAGACTTCATACAGAGGGAAGGCGCGCGGTTCGCGACACTGGGCCAGCAGATACATCGCCATATCCGCCAGCATGTCCCCTCTGTCGTCGATGTCTGCAGGGTCCCTTGCACGCGCTACAAAATCGCGCAGGGCATCGAGCAGAGGTTCTTTCAGTGCGTCTTGCTGCGCGAAGGCTTCGCGCAACGCGACCTCGGGTATCCGGCGAGCCGGGTTAGAAAGTTCTTGAATGATCTGTTCTGGAGACACGACCTTTACCCCGCAGCGATTACGACTTCCGGAGTTGGTAATGCGTATCCGATGTCGGCTTGTTAATCTCGTCAACGCGTTGGCCGGTGGAAACGGCCGTCATGATGGCGGCGTCCAGGCGGAGCATCAGATCAGGAATCGACTCGTTGGACTTGCGCTTGAGCATGGCCAGGGTCTTCGTTCCGTCGTGCGCCACTGCGGCATTCTTGATCGGCGCAATGGTCCCGACCATGATCTGGCCGCCGCCGTCGATCACCGCTTGGACGTTGGCTAGGGCACGACTGGGTTTATGGATCGTCATGCCGCCTGACGCAGGGTGTCGCCAAGCAGTGGGGCGACGTTCCAGGGCAGCAGTTCGTCGATGCGGTTGATGCGATGCTCGGCAATGCGCTCGAGCACATACTGCAAGTAGGCATGCGGATCGATCTGGTTGAGCTGGCAGGTGGCGATGAGACTGTAGATGTTGGCGGCCCGCTCGCCGCCGGTGTCGGCGCCCATGAAAAGATAGTTCTTTTTGCCTAACACGATTCCACGGATCGATCGTTCGGCGGTGTTGTTGTCGATTTCGATGCGCCCATCCTCGCAGAATCGGGTCAGCGCCTTCCAGCGCACCAGGCTGTATTTGATCGCGCCGGCGATCGGCGACTTCGCCGATACGGTCTGTAGCGTCGCCGTCAGCCAGGCGTGTGGTTCTGTCAGGATGGGACGTGATCGCTGCTGACGCACCGCCCGACGCACGTCGGGAGCTTGTCCACGGATTTCCCGCTCGATGGCGTATAGCTGCCCGATGCGACGGATGGCCTCCTGGGCCAGCGGCGAGCGATCGGCGACATACAGGTCATAAAACTTCCGGCGCGCATGCGCCATGCAGGCGGCTTCGATGACCCGGCCGCCCTTGTAGAGCTCGCCATAGCCTGAAAATCCGTCGGCCTGCAGGATGCCACGATAGCCTGCCAGGTGATCCTGCGGATGGCGTCCTCGTCGATCAGGGGAGTAACGGTACCAGATCGCGGGTGGGTCCAGACTGCCTGAAGACCGGTCGTCGCGGACATAGGTCCACAATCGGGCCGTTCGGGTCTTGCCCCGTCCCGGTTCGAGGACCGGTACCGGAGTGTCGTCGCCATGGAGTTTCTCGCCAGATCGGACGTACCGCCCAAGGGCCGCGACCAGCGGATCCAGCAGCCTGGAGCCATCGCCCATCCAGGAGGCCATCGTCGCGCGCTCCAGGTCCACCCCAGCCCGACGATAGATCGCCTGCTGCCGGTACAACGGGCAGTGGTCGGCGTACTTTGAGACCATGACCTGCGCCATCATGGCCGCCGTCGGCAGTCCACGCACGATGGGTCGCGAGGGCGCGGCTTCCTGGACGATGCGCGAGCACACACCGCACGACAGCTTGGGACGCACGTTCCGGAGGACTTCGAAGTAGCCCGGCACGAAATTGAGCATCTCCGAGACATCCTCGCCCAATGGGCGCATCCGCGCGCCGCAATCCGGGCAGTCGCAGGATGCCGGGGCATGGACGATGGTCCGGCGGGGCAGATGTGCCGGAAGGGCACGCAGCCGGCGCCGACGGTCTGACGGTGATGGTTGCGTCTGCGTGGAGTCGTCCGGAGCCATCGCTTCGACTGGCTGGGTAGCCGGCGGTTCGGCGGGCGGCAGGCCGTTCAAAGGCAGCTGGGGTTGGATTTCCGGATCGATGCGCTCGGCAGAGCGGCCATAATTCACGCGCCGCAGTCGCATCACTTCAGCGGTCAGACTGGCGATCAGCTGGTTCTTGCCGACGAGCATCCGCTTGAGCGTTTCGACGTCGTTCGGAAGCTGATCCCAAGCATTTGCCATGCACGTCAGTATAGGGCACGACCAGGATTTTGCGAAAGAGAATTCAGGACAAAATCATGCGGCGTTACGCGGTTTCCATAACGGTTGCGCGCGCCTCCAATCGATCCCTTCGAGCAGCATCGACAACTGCGCCGGCGACAGATTTACAACACCGCTCGCGGCCTGCGGCCAGACGAATTTCGCCGACTCCAGACGCTTCACAAATAAACAGGTACCGTCTCCCGACCACCAAATGACTTTGATCAGGTCGCCGCGTCGTCCTCGATAGCAAAAGACGTGGCCGGAAAACGGATCGAGTTGCAGTACGGTCTGCGCGCGCGCCATCAGGCTGTGCATGCCCATGCGCATGTCGGTCACGCCAGCGGCCAGCCACACCTTGGTTCCAGGTGGTAGCCCGATCACCGCCGCCTCGCGCAGTCCAGGACCATGCGCAGCTGACCAGAGTCGATTAAGCCATGGACCCGGATCGTCGCGCCGTCGACTTCAATCTCGATGAACGAGCGGTCTGCCGCCGAGCGCAACCGCTTTTCTGGCTTCGTAGACTCGGTCAAATTCACCGGCACCAGGTTGCTGGGGTCTGGCTGTCGGACCGCAAATGTCCCTTGCTCCTGTGAGCTGGCGATCCATTTGCGCAGCACGTTGGCATTCATGTCGTGCTGTCGCGCCAGCTTCGCCACCGATACGCCTGGTCGCAAAGCCTGCTCGACCAGCGCCTTCCTTCCCTCTGAGGTGTATACGCAGCGCCCGTCGCGCTTGCGTTTCAAGATCAAGGGTATTGGCACCCCTCCTTCCGACTCTGACATACGCGTCCGCCTATAGGTACGTGGACGCTATCCTCCACTCAGAGCACGGTCAGCGTGTAGGCGGCCTTGAAACGACGCTTACGGAGCTACGGCGCGGCGGCTGCAGACAGCCTCAGGCCAGCCTGCGCGCCTGCATCGGCGGCGTCAGGCGCTGCAACTCCCGATCCAGCACGGCCGTGTCCGCCACGCTCAGCCTCCATTCCGGCGGACGCTGCTGCGGCCGGTCCAGGTGGCGCTGCCCGTCGAGGAAAAACTGGATCGGTTCGTCGCCCCTTACCAGTCGGGTGAAATAGACGTCGCCGGCGGCGGGCTCCACCGGAGCGGTGCCCGATCCGCCGCAGGCGCGGCGCAGCCCGGTTTCGCCGACCAGCAGCAGCCGCGCATCGCGCGGGTCCGGCTTGCGCGTCGGCACGTAGTCGCCCCAGCCGCGGAAGTAAAACGGAGTCCGCCGCGCGGCGCAGGCATCGCGGATGGCGCGAACCCAGGACGGATGCGGCGGCCGCGGCGCGGCGCCACGCTCGCCGCCGACGATCACCCAGTCCAGCGGGCCGCCGGTCACCGG
>CAJCJI010000432.1 GCA_903970595.1 Verrucomicrobiota bacterium | reverse complement strand
CATGTCAGCGCCATGCGTCTGGTGCGGGAAAGCCCGGAGTGTTGATTTCCACGCGGAACTGACCCGGGTTTTCCATCGAGAATTGACCCGGGGTAATTTATGGTTTGCGGGTCATGCTTGGGTCAAGTTTCTCCCTTTCTCCTTCCGGCCCTTCGTGGCGGCGGCGCTGGCCTTGAATCGAAAGCTGTCGTTGCCGGTCTCCACGATGTGGCAATGATGCGTGAGGCGGTCGAGCATGGCCGTCGTCATCTTGGCGTCGCCGAACACGCCAGCCCATTCGCTGAAGCTTAGATTGGTGGTGATGGCAACGGAGGCCTTCTCGTACAGCTTGCTCAGCAGATGGAACAGCAGAGCGCCCCCGGAGGAACTGAACGGCAAATACCCCAGCTCATCGAGGATCACGAGGTCGCACCGCATCAGCCTGTCGGCGATCTGGCCTGATCGGCCCTGGGCTTTTTCCTGCTCGAGCGCGTTGACCAGGTCTACCGTCCCGAAGAACCGGACCTTCTTGCGATGGTGTTCCACCGCCTGCACGCCCAGCGCCGTGGCAATGTGGCTTTTGCCGGTGCCCGGCCCGCCGACCAGAACCACATTGTCAGCATTTTCAATGAACTCGCACCGGTGAAGCTGACGCACCAGGGCTTCATTGGCTTCGCTCGACGCAAAATTGAAGCCACTCAGATCCTTGTACACCGGGAAGCGCGCCGCCTTGATCTGATACGCAACCGAGCGAACCTCGCGCTCGGCGGTCTCCGCCTTGAGCAGCTGCGAGAGGATCGGGACAGCTGAATCGTAGGCCGGCGCGCCCTGTTCCATCAGCTCGCCCGCGGCCTGCGCCATGCCATACATCTTCAGGCTGCGCAGCATGACGACAATTGCCGCCCCGGCCGGATCATGACGCATGGCGCGCGTCCTGCAGCTTGTCGCGCAGGGCGTCGTAGCGTTCGACATCGGCCCTCGGCTCACGGTTCAGGGCGAGGGCCGCCGGCGCCTCGATGGTTCCTGCCGGCGCGGATTTGCCGTCGATCAGCCGGTGCAGGAGGTTCAAGACGTGCGTTTTTGTCGGCGCGCCGTCGCTCAGCGCCAGCTCGACGGCGCACAACACCGCCTGCTCATCGTGGTGCAGAATAAGCGCCAGGATCTCCACCATCTCCCGGTCGCCGCCGGGTTGCTTGAGAAGATGCCGCTGTAGCTGCCTGAAGGCCTCCGGAAAGTCGGCGAACGGCGCGCCGTTACGCAAGGCGCCCGGCTTGCGCTGGATCACCGCGAGATAGTGGCGCCAATCATAGATGGTGCGGCCGGGCACGTGATGTGAACGCTCAATGAGCCGCGCGTGTTCGCAGATGACCTGCCCCTCGGCCACGACGACAAGCCGATCCGGATACACCCGAAGGCTGACGCGATGGTTGGCAAAAGACGCAGGCACGCTGTAGCGGTTGCGGTCGAAATGCACCAGGCAGGTCGGCGAGACGCGTTTGCCGCACTCGACAAATCCATCGAACGGCGCGCCTGGTGGCATCAGGCTTTGAACCTCGCTCTGCCACGCATCGAATATCGACCCTTCGTGGCTACCGTGCGGAATCTCCCGCCATAGCGCCTGACATCGCTGCTCCAGCCAGCCGTTCAGCTCGTCAAGCGTGGCAAAGCGCGGCATCGCCTGCCACAGCCGGCGGCGGGCATCCTGAACGTTTTTCTCGACCTGGCCCTTCTCCCAACCCGAGGCCGGATTGCAAAAATCGGTGTCGAACAGATAGTGCGAGGCCATGGCGGCAAAGCGCGTGTTGACGTCGCGCTTTTTGCCGACGCCGACCCGATCCACGGCCGTACGCATGTTGTCGTAGATACCGCGCCGCGGCACGCCGCCGAGCACACGAAACGCATGGCAATGCGCGTCGAACAGCATCTCGTGTGTCTGCAGCGGATAGGCCCGGACAAGAAAAGCGCGGCTGTAGCAAAGCTTGAAATGCGCCGCTTGCAGCTTCACCCGCTCGCCGCCGATGACTGCCCAGTCCTCGCTCCAGTCAAACTGAAACGCTTCGCCCGGCTGGAATACCAGAGGAACGAAAGTGCCGCGGCCGGCCGTCTGCTGCTCCCGCTGCCGGTGCTCCTTCCAGCTGCGGGCAAACGCGGCAACACGACCATACGACCCCTCGAACCCGAGTGCCACCAGGTCCGCATGCAACCGCTTGACTGTCCGCCTCTGCTTGCGTGACTTGCCAGCCTCCAGCTTGAGCCAGGTCGAAAGCTTTGCGGCGAAAGCGTCTAGCTTGCTGGGCCGCTCCGGCAGCTTGAACGCCGGCTCCACCACGTCACCGCGCAAATACTTGCGGATGGTGTTTCGAGACAGACCAGTCCTGCGGGCAATCTCACGGATCGAAAGCCGGTCCCGTAGCGCCCAGCGGCGGATCACACTCAATAACTCCATGTCTATCACTCCCGTGACCCCCGCTGAAAACAGCCGGGGCAAGGTCAAAACATGGGTCAATTCTCAGTGGAAATTCCGCCCGAAAGTGGGTCAGTTCTCAGTGCAACTCAACAGCTGTTCAAGGACTGGCGCCGTATCGTGCGGCTGCTCTGCGCTCGTTATGGTCATCGCGCCAGCGTGGTCTCTGACTGGGAAGCGGACATCTGCGACCTGCGCGCGAGGGATGAAAAGGAATGGCGCGGCCATGTCGATACCTGACGATCTCATGCAATAACCTAGCCCCGGTCCAATTCGACAGGTTTTGGAGATTTCGCAGCATGGCGACGCTCACGTTTGGATTGCAGCAGTCCCTGGATGGCTACGTTGACCATATTGTTCTCGGCCCACCAGGCCCCTCGGTCTTTCGTCACTTTGTCGACCACATGCGCTACCTGGCCGGCTGTTTGTATGGTCGGCGCACG
>CAJCJI010000431.1 GCA_903970595.1 Verrucomicrobiota bacterium | reverse complement strand
TCCCGGAGGACGGCGTGATGCCGGCCACCGCCGCCGAAGCGGCGCCGCTGGCGCAGCGCCTGGCGGCGTTCCGCGCGCGGCTGCCGCAGCGCATCGCCGCGTCGCGCGCGGCGCTGGAGGGCGACGCCGACCCGGCCGAACTGCTGGATTTCGACAGCGCCGCGGACTTGCTGCTGCGCTTCGCCGAAGAGATGCACGACTACACCGCCAGCTATGTGGCCTTGTCGCGCCCCGGCACCCGCACCCTACGTCGCGCGCCGCCCTATGTCGCGCATGCCGACTGGATCACCGCGCTGCTCAGCGGCCTGCGGGCCACCGCGGCACTGCTCGCGGTGAGCGCCTTCTGGATCGGCTCGGCCTGGCCCAGCGGCGCCGGCGCCGCCATCATCGCCTGCGTGTTCTGCTGCCTGTTCGCCTCGGCGCCATCGCCGGTGCTGGCCTTGCGCAGCATCAGCATCGGCTTCTTCCTGGGCTTGATCGCCTCCTTCGTCTGCGCCCTGCTGGTGCTGCCGCAGCTGGACGGCTTCCTGCTGCTGGCGGCGGGGATGGCGCCGTTCATCATGTTCGGCGTCAAGCTGGCGGCCAATCCGCGCACCGCCGGCATCGGCACCGGCTACAACATCCTGTTCGGCAACATCGTCGGCGTGGAGAACATCACCCGCTTCGATCCCCTGCCGGTGCTCAACGACGGCCTGGCGACCCTGCTCGGCGCCGGCGCGGCCACGCTGGCATTTGCCCTGCTGGTGCCGGCCGGCAACCGCCGCCTGCGCCTGCACCTGGTGCGCAGCCTGCGGCGGCGCACGCTGCTGGCCTGCTTCGGCGGGCTGGCCGGACTGCGCCACCGCTTCGAGAACAGCACGCGCGACCTGCTCGGCCAACTGCTGGCCGGGGCCGACCGCGCCAACGGCGAAGACCGGCGCCTGCTTGGCCGCGCCCTGTCGGTGCTGGAAGCCGGCCACGCCATCATCGACCTGCGCGAGGCCTCGGCGACCGGCACCCTGGTCGTGGGCAGCCGCGCCGCGCTGCACGCCTGCGTGCGCGCGCTGGCGCGCCTGTTCGAGAAGCCGACGCCGCAGCGGCGCGAGCAGGCGCTGGAAGCGGTGGCGCGCGCCACCGCCAGGATCGAGACGGCGCTGCACGACAGCGGCATCGATGCGGCCGAGCGGGCGGCCCTGAAGCGCGGACGCGTCGGCCTGCACCTGCTGCGCACCGTGCTGCTGGACGACGAAACCTTCAACACGCTGTCCGCGGCGGAGAACCCCGACGCCGCGGCGCTTACCGCCGGAGTGTCCCATGCCGCGTGAAATCGAACTGCTCGGCTTCTATATGCCGACCCTGTTGCCGATCTTCCTGCTGGCCTTCGCCTTGCAATGGGGCATCGACTCGGTGCTCGGCCGGCTGGGCTTCTACGTCCATGTCTGGCATCCCGCGCTGTTCCGCTTCAGCCTGTTCGTCTGCCTGCTCGGCGCGATGGGGCTGGCCCTGTACCGTTGATTTCGAGTCAACGCTTCCGCTTGCAATCTTCCGCTGAGACTTTTCGATGAATGCCAAATCCCTGCTGCGCTTCCTGCCGACCGGCATCATTTTCGCCGTCGCCATCGTGACCGCGCTGGCGCTGTGGCGGCATTACATGTATTCGCCCTGGACCCGCGACGGCCGCATCCGCGCCGACGTGATCAGCGTGGCGCCCGACGTGTCGGGCCTGGTGGTGGAAGTGCCGGTGCGCGAGAACCAGCTGGTGCATCGCGGCGATGTGCTGTTCCACATCGACCCCGAGCGTTACCGCATCGCGCTGGCCCAGGCCGAAGCCGCGGTGTCCGCGCGCAAGTTCGACTACGAACTCAAACGGCGCGAAGCGGCCCGGCGCGCCCAGCTCTCCGGCGTGGTGGTGTCAAGCGAAAGCCAGGACTCGGCCGCCGCCGCCGCGAGCGGCGGGCAGGCCCTGTACCAGGAAGCGCAGGCGGCGCGGGACACCGCGGCGCTGAACCTGCAGCGCACCGAGGTGCTGGCGCCGGTGGACGGCTACGTCACCAACCTGGATGTGCACCCGGGCGACTACGCCAGCGCCGGGCGGCCGCTGCTGGCGGTGATCGACAGCCACTCGTTCCGCGTCAACGGCTACTTCGAGGAGACCAAGCTGCCCGCTCTGCATGAAGGCGATGCGGTGAGCATCCACCTGCTCAGCGGCGGCCCGGACCTGCGGGGACATATCGAGAGCCTGGCGCGGGGCATCACCGACCGTGACAACCCCAGCGGCCCGCGGCTGCTGGCCGACGTCAATCCCACCTTCAACTGGGTGCGGTTGGCGCAGCGCGTGCCGGTGCGGATCGCTCTCGACAGCGTTCCGGATGGCCTGGTGCTGGCTTCCGGCATGACCTGCACGGTGATCGTCGAAGCGCCGGCCCCGGCGCAGCGATCAAAATAGCGGCAACAGGCCCAGGCGAAAGAAAGACCCGCCCTGCGGCGGGCCTTTGCGCTTCAGTGCGCCGCGGCCCCCGCGGTCGTCGTCGTGGAAGCCGTCGAGTTGCCGTTGTCGGAGGTGCTGATCACCACGCCGATCAGCACCGCAGCCAGAGCGGCTGCGCCGACATCGACCAGCAGGCTGCCGCTGGCGGTGGACGAGGCGGCGAAGGCGCTGCCGGCGGCCACGCCGCTTTCCACCACGGCTGCGGCGTCGGTGGTCAGGAAGGCGGGGGCGGCGCCGAGCAGGTACTGGGTGCCGTCGGCCAGCGTCACGCAGTATTGGCCGGCGGTAAGGGTCATGGTATGGCCGGTGAACGAGGTCACCACGATCTGCCCCTGGTTGACGCCGCTGACCACGGAGCCCTGCAGATTCACGCCGGCCGGTACACCCTCCAGCGCGCCAGGATCCAGGCAGCTGCCCTCGCACAGGGCGACGACGAAGTCCGTCCCGCGGATGCCCATGGTGGCCACCGGCGAGTGCATCTCGTAGTGGCTGTAATCGGCATGCGCCACCAGGCCGCTGACCGCGCGCAGGCTGCCGCGCAGCAGCCGGAAGAAATTGGAGTCCGAAGCGCTGGAGGTGTCGGCAGCCTGCAGCGGCGCCGGCTGCGCAGGAGCGGCAGCCGCGGCGGCGGCCGCGCCGGCGGCGTACTGGTATTTCTCCAGCTGGAATTTGGTGTCCGGCCGCAGCAGCACCGAGCCCTGGTCGGTGAACTTGATCAGTGCGTAACTGGAATGCCCGGTTTCGACGACATCACCGCCATAAACCGTATCGCCCTTGGCCAGGGCATGGGGGGACGTGCTCGTTCCGGTGACTTGGGCCTGCCCGTTGAGCAGGGTTATCGTACCGGCGGGCACGGCCTGGGCGAAAGCGCCAAGCGGCGAAAGCGCGGCCAGGGCGAAAGCACCGGCAAATATAGAAAAGCGCAGCAGACCCATGATTGTGACTCCCGTCCCCAACAGAAATGTTAGTTGTCAACACCCCAGACTACGTATCATCTCAGCATAGCGCGCATGCGGCAACTTCCAAGGCACCAGCTGACGGTGGCGTCAGTCTGGCCAGAACCATCACCCGGCTTTAAGTATCCATGAAAATCGCCAGCTGGAATGTGAACTCCCTCAAAGTCCGCCTGCCCCAGGTACTGGATTGGCTGCGCGAGCATCCGGTGGACGTGCTCGGCATCCAGGAAACCAAGCTCAGCAACGAGGCCTTTCCGGCCGCGGAGATCGAGGCGGCGGGCTGGCATTGCGCACACAACGGGCAGAAAACCTACAACGGCGTGGCCCTGCTGGCGCGCCAGCCGCTCGGCGCGGTGAGCTGCGACCTGCCCGGATTTGCCGACGAGCAGAAGCGTGTCATCGCCGCCACCGTCGGCGGCGTGCGGGTGGTCAACGTCTACGTGCCCAACGGACAGGAAGTGGGCTCCGATAAATATGCCTACAAGCTGCGCTGGCTGGAGGCGCTGCGGGGCTATTTGCAGGCGGAACTGGCGGCCGGCGCGGATTTGGCCAGCCTGGCCGTAACCGGGGACTACAACGTCGCTCCCGCCGATGAGGATGTACACGACCCCGCCGCCTGGGCCGGCCAGGTGCTGTGCAGCGAGCCGGAACGGGCGGCGTTCCGCGCCCTGCTGGAGCTGGGGCTGCGGGACAGCTTCCGGCTGTTCGACCAGCCGCCGCAGAGCTTTTCCTGGTGGGACTACCGCCAGGCGGGCTTCCGGCGCAATCTGGGCCTGCGCATCGACCATGTGCTGTCCTCGACGGCACTGGCCGGCAAATGTACGGCTTGCACGATCGATGTTGCGCCGCGGCGGAACGAGCGTCCGTCGGACCACACGCCGGTGATTGCGGAATTTGCCCTCTAGGTTCTTTATGCAATTGTGACGCAGCGCACATAACTGATCTTGCGCCCGCCGCGGATACCCCTAATATGTGGGGTATGCGTCACAGTTCCCTCAATGGTCCGGATTCCGGCTTTTCCGCGCGTCGCAACCACTACGACGTGACGGACAGCGTGTGCATTGCAAACCCGGACGAGGTCTGCGCCGCGGTGTGCCGTATTTTGCAGGAGCGCTATCCCGGCCATGATCTGCAGGCGCTGGATCACGCCTTTGCCACGGTGAGCGAGCTTTACGCCGGCTGGTTGCCGGGTTACCTGGGGTGCGACACCTGGTATCACGACGCCCAGCACAGCCTGGACTGCGCACTGGCCATGGCGCGGCTGCTGGATGGCCACGACCGCAGCGTGCCGCCGGCGCAGCGCCTGGGCGCGCGGCGCGCGGTTCTGGGCGTGGCGATCGCGCTGTTCCACGACGCCGGATACATCCGGCATGCCGGAGATTCCGCCCGCAACGGCGCCGAGTTCACCCTGAGCCACGTCAAGCGCAGCGGTGAATTCCTGCAGCACTACCTGCCGCAGATCGGCTACGCCGGGGAGGCGGAGCTCGCCAGCCGGGTGGTGCATTTCACCGGCTACGAGATCGCGCTCGATCGCATCGACGTGTCGCAGCCGCAGGACCGCGTGCTGGGCTTCCTGCTCGGCACCGCCGACGTGCTGGCGCAGACCGCCGATCGATGCTACCTGGAAAAGTGCCGCGACTACCTCTATCGCGAATTCGAGCTATGCGGCCTGGCCGGCGCGCCCAGGGAAGGCGGACCCGAGCCGAGCTACCGTTCGGCAACCGATCTGCTCAAGCGCACCCCGGACTACAACCGCAAGCTGTGGGAAGAACGCCTGGACGGTTATTTCGGCGGCGCGCATCGCTACCTTGAAGCGCATTTTGCCGGCCGCAATCCCTATCGCGAAGGCGTGATGGCCAACCTGAAGCGCATCGCCGCGATGATCGACCAGGGCTCCTTCGACGGACTGACGCGGCGGCCGCAGGCGATCGGCGCCGGCGAGCTGCGTGCCATCCTGAAGCGCCCGCGGTCTGCGGCATCGCGGGCCAAAGCGGCGTAAGCAGTGAGGTCTGGCGCTACGCGCCCTGTGAGGAGCGACCTCACGGCTTCTCCCGCAGCACCACCCGCGCTGTCCCCACGCCGCGCGGATCGGCCGCCGCCTCCAGCACACCCTTGGCCGGCCGCCACAGCACCGCCTGCATGTTGCCGTAGGTGGCGCTCAGGCCGTCGAGCTGGTAGCCCATCCGCAGCAGAGTGGCCTGGGTGTCCGCGTCGAAGGCGCCGGGCTCGAATTGCACCCGGTCCGGCAGGTACTGCATGTGGTAACGCGGCGCGCCGACGATGGTTTTTGCGTCGTCGCCGCGAAAGAAATCGAGCATGCCCAGCAGCACCATGGTGAGGATGCGGCTGCCGCCCGGCGTGCCGATCACCAGCACGCCCTGGGGGCCCTCGACGAAGCTGGGCGTCATGGTCGACAGAGGGCGCTTGCCCGGCGCGATGGCGTTGGCCGAAGAGCCGATCAGGCCGAAGGCGTTGGAGTCGGTGGTGCTGGCGGCGAAATCATCCATCTCGTCGTTGACGAAGATGCCGGTGCCGGGCGCCAGGAACGCGGAGCCGAAAATCAGGTTGACCGTGACCGTGGCGGCGACGCGGTTGCCTTCGCCGTCGATGATCGAGTAATGGGTGGTATCGACGCCTTCTTTTGCCGGCCGCTTGGGCTCGCCCGGTGGCGGGAGCTCGGCGCTGGGCGTGGCGTGGTCGGCCTGGATGCCGGCGGCCAGCTGCCGGGCGTATTGAGTTGAAAGCAGATGCTCCAGCGGCATCTTCACGAAGTCCGGGTCTCCCAGGTAGGCGGCGCGGTCGCGGTAGGCGCGGCGCATCACCTCGATCACCTGCTGCTCGGAGTGCAGGCCGGCGGCGCCGGTCCAGTGCAGCGCGTCCAGCTGGTTGAGCATTTCGGCCAGGCCCACGCCGCCGGCCGAGGGCGGCGGCGCGGTGACGATGCGATAGCCCTCGAAGCGGATGGTGATGGGCTTGCGCTCCGGCGTCTTGTAGCCGGCCAGATCCGACAAGGTCCAGATGCCGCCGCCGGCCCTGACGCCATCCACCAGCAGTTGCGCGGTAGGTCCGGCATAAAAGCCGTCGCGGCCATGGTCGGCCATGCGCTGCAGGGTCTGCGCCAGGTCGGGCTGGCGCAGCATCGCGCCTTCCGGCAGGGGCTTGCCGTCCGGCAGCAGCAGGGCCTGGGCCGCCGGCGACAGGCGCTTGGATTCCATGGCGATGAACTTGGCGAAACGCGCATCCAGCGCGAAGCCTTCGCGCGCCAGGCGGATGGCCGGCGCCAGGTCGCGCGCCAGCCCCAGCCTGCCGTAAGCCGAAGCGATATGGTCCAGCGCCGCGGGCGTGCCCGGAATGGCGCCGGCGATGGGGCCGTTGCGCGACAGGTCGGCAATGGCATGTCCCTGGGCATCCTGGTACATGGACTGGGTCGCGGCCTGCGGCGCCATCTCGCGCCCGTCGACCAGGGTCTCGAAACGGTCGCGCTGGCGGTGCAGCAACCACAGGCCGCCGCCGCCGATGCCCGAACTGTAAGGCTCCACCACGCCCAGCGCCGCGCTGACCGCCACCGCGGCATCGAAGGCATTGCCGCCCTGCTGCAGGATCTCGATGCCGGCATCGGTCGCCAGGGGATGCGCGCTTGCCACCGCGTAGCCGGGCGGGGTGCCTTCCGCAGCGGCGGAAAAGGCCAGGACCAGCAGCAGCGGCACGGCCGCCAGCCCGGAGCGGGGTCGCCGCGCGAAGTGGTCAATGCGGCGATTCAGCGGTGCATCCATGCGAGCGTTCTCCATCAGGGGTGGGCCGGCGTATCGGCGATGCCGGGCTCAGCGCGTCAAGGTGGTCAGGCGGCGGTATTTCTGCAGCAACTGTTCCTGTGTCTCGGCGTGCTCCGGGTCGAGCGGGATGCAATCCACCGGGCATACCGCCACGCATTGCGGCCGGTCGAAATGACCGACGCACTCGGTGCACAGCTGCGGATCGATCTGGTAGATCTCGATGCCCTGCGAGATCGCCTCGTTCGGACACTCCGGTTCGCATACGTCGCAGTTGATGCAGTCGTGGGTTATCTTCAGGGCCATGGGTGGATTTTGCCACCGATGGGCCCCGGCAGCGATCAATCGAGCGTGAACAGACCCTGATGCGCCTCAACAAATATATCAGCGAGACGGGCATATGCTCGCGCCGCGAAGCCGACAGCTGGATCGAACAGGGCCGGGTCAGCATCAACGGCCGGCGCGCCGAGCTGGGCACCCAGGTCAATCCGGGCGACGAAGTCTGGGTCAACGGGCGTCTGGTGGGGGCCAGGAAGAAGCAGGTCTACATCGCCCTGAACAAGCCGGTCGGGATCACCTGCACCACCGAACGGCACATCCCGGGCAACATCGTCGACTTCGTCAACCATCCGGACCGCATTTTTCCGATCGGCCGCCTCGACAAGGATTCCGAAGGGTTGATCCTGCTGACCAATAACGGCGACATCGTCAACGAACTGCTGCGCGTCGAAAACCGGCATGAGAAGGAGTACTTGGTCACGGTGGACCGGCCGCTCACGGCGGATTTCCTCGCCGGCATGTCCAAGGGGGTGCGGCTGCCGGAACTTGACGCCACCACCCAGCCTTGCCGCACCAGCCGCGTCGGCGAACGGGTCTTCCGCATCGTGCTGACCCAGGGGCTCAACCGCCAGATCCGGCGCATGTGCGAGGTGTTCGGCTACGCGGTGCGGCGTCTGCAGCGCGTGCGCATCGTCAACCTGCGCCTGGGCAAGCTCAAGCCGGGCGAGTGGCGGGACCTGAGCGCGGAAGAGTTGCGGGGGTTGTTGCCCGGACGGGATTGGGAGGCGGGAGGCGAGAGGCGGGAGGCGCAAAAGCAAAGACAGGACGGCGGAAAGGCTTGACCAATGGATCGAAGGAGGCCTTGGCTAATCGCCTCTCGCCTCGCCAGCGCTCAGGCCGTCTGCAAACGCAGCAGCCGCACGCGCTGGCGCTGCAGGCGCAGACTTTGTTCCAGCGCGCGGAAGCGGCGCAGTGCCTCGCTGTGCTCCCATTGGCCGGCGATCTGGCGGCGCGCCGCTTCGATGCGTTCGGCCTGCAGGCGCTTCCACTCGTTGAGCGTGATGGAAAACGCTTCCAGCTCGTGCTCAAGCAGTTTCTGCAGCTCGGCGAAGCGGCCCGGGTGGGTGCAGGCGCGCAGCTTTTCCTGCGCCTTGTCGAACTGGCGCTGCAGCATGGCGCGCTGGATCTTGAATTCGGGCACGCGCTTGAGGCCGCGCGTCACGCCGACGGCGGACCACGCGGCGATCCACCACTTGGTGGGGTCGAACTGCCACCAGCGCACACCGTTGCGGTAATCCCATTGGAACAGGTGGTGGTAGTTGTGGTAGCCCTCGCCATAGGTGAACAGGGCCACGAAGTCGTTGTCGCGCGCGGTGTTGTCGGCGGTGTACGGGCGCCGTCCCCAACAGTGGGCCAGCGAGTTGATGAAGAAGGTGAGGTGGTGGTTCACCACCAGGCGCAGCAGGCCGCCCAGCATCAGGTAGCCCCAGGCGTCGCCAAAGAGGGCGCCGACCAGCAGGGGGAAGCCGAAGTTCATGCCCAGGGCCAGCCCCAGGTAATGGCGCTGCTGGAACACCACCAGCGGGTCCTGCTGCAGGTCCCGCGCGTTGGAAAAGTCCGGCTCGGCGCTGGGGTAGTCACGCAGCATCCAGCCCATGTGCGCGTACCAGAAGCCGCGCTTGATCGAATACGGGTCGGACTCGACGTCGTCGACGTTCCTGTGATGCACGCGGTGCACCGAAGCCCAGATCAGGATGGAGTTCTGCAGCGACATGGCGCCGAACAGCATGTAGAACAGGCGCAGGCTCCAATGGGCTTCATAGGCCCGGTGCGACCACAGGCGGTGATAGCCGCCGGTGATGGACACCCCGGTGGCCCACATGCAGAAGACAAAGAACAGCCAGGGGCCCGCACCGGTATGGTGGGTCCACAGGTACCAGGGCAGCAGGCTTACGGCCGCCAGTGTGCTGATGGAAAACATGACAGCGGCGGGGATGTTGATGGGAGCCTTGGGGGCTTCCGCGACGGCATCGGTCATGAATAGACTCTGGCGGCATCCGGGCCGCCTGCTGCAAGCAATCGAAGGCGATTGCGACGATATTGGAACACGTCGTGCCGGCGCCGCCAATGGTTAAAACGCATGAGTCGGGGCATCCGGCCGACAGCCGGCACAAAAAAAACCGCGGCGACGGCCGCGGTTTCTTTAAGCGGTGCTGCTGGGTTACAGCGGGCGAATCTGAGTTGCCTGCATGCCCTTCGGGCCGCGCGCAGCTTTGTACTCAACGCGCTGACCTTCCTTGAGGGTCTTGAAACCCGTGCCCTGGATTTCCTTGAAGTGGGCGAAGAGGTCTTCACCACCGTCCGACGGCGTAATAAAGCCGAAGCCCTTCGCGTCGTTGAACCACTTCACGGTACCAGTAGATGTATCTGCCATACGACATTCCTTTTACGATAAA
Organism: Verrucomicrobiota bacterium; assembly: GCA_903970595.1. Lineage (GTDB taxonomy): Bacteria > Pseudomonadota > Gammaproteobacteria > Nevskiales > Nevskiaceae > Nevskia. Next base: position 2,106 of record CAJCJI010000431.1, on the reverse strand, counting down.
ACACGATGATGGACGGGCGTTAGCCCGGGTTTGCAAGCGATCAAGGAGGTGCCGGGAGACATTACAAAGCGCCGCTTTGGAAAGCGGGTAAAGGACCGCGGTACGGACTGCTTGAAACGACTGCGAGCGTCACTCTACCCCGTTCCGCAGCCGCTGTCGAATCGATTCCTCAGTCCATCCGGCACGATCGGCAGCCGCAAACTGGCGCGCAGCGCGGCTTGCGGCCGAGGGTGCGGTTCCTGCTGCCCTGCTCCGGCAGGGCAGCACCTTGGGCTGTGCCGGTTTGCAGGCGTTTTCCCCACCTCCGGGCACAGGAACAGGACCGATGTCTCCATATATTAGGTACAGCCGGCTTCTTTCGGGCTTAATTAGAAACCAAATTAGTAACAAATAATGAAATATCCCGGGAACCACCCGATCCCCGGCAAAGGACGCTTTGGGGCGTGTTTTGGAAAAATGCGGTCCGGTTCAATTGCGGTGGTTACGGCTCGTCCCGTAAGGGATTTTCCACCACCACTTCGGCCTTGACCGAATTGGCGATGAAGCAATCCTGGTGCGAGCGATGATGTAGCGCATCGATGTCCGCGGCGCCCGGCTGCCGCTCGCCGCCGAAGCCGATGCGTGGACGCAACACCACCCTGAGCATGGCCACGCGTCCCTGCTCGTCCTTGCCCATGGTGCCGACCGCCTGATCCTCGTAGCGATCGACGACGAAGCCGCGCTGCGCGGCGTAAGACAGGAAGAACAACATGTGGCACGACGACAGCGCCGCGACCAGGGCCTCTTCCGGATCGACATTGGCTGCAACCGACAGCGGCAGCGGCACCACCTTGGGTGAACTCGATGCGGCGATCACGGCGCCGCCGTCGAAACGCCACTGGTGCGCGCGCGAGTAACGGTTGTCGATGTAGTGCTCGTCAGCGCCGCGCTGCCACACTACGGTGGCAAAATAATCGTGCTTGCCGTTCATGTCCGCTCCGCATTTGTGGGACGCACTGGGGCGATAATGCGCCTGAAATCCAATCAGGGGAACCTGCGCATGAACGAATCATCCGAGCGGCCGGACATCCAGGCGCCGCCGCTGCGCCTGCTCGCGCTGGAAGCGCGCGTGTTCGCCGAGATGCCCTGGTTTCTATTGCGCAGCTTGAGCGTACGCGGAATGCCGCCCGGCGACGGCCATCCGGTGATGATCGTGCCGGGCTTCGGCGCGAGCGACCTGGCCACGCTGCCGCTGCGCCGCGCGCTGCGCCGGCTCGGCTACGCGGCATACGGCTGGGGGCAGGGCACCAACCTCGGCATGCGCCCCGCGATCAGGAATGCGCTGACGCAGCGCCTGCAGAAACTGAGCGCGGACCATCAGTCGCCGCTGAGCCTGATCGGCTGGAGTCTCGGCGGCGTGTTCGTGCGCGAGATGGCGCGGCACCAGCCGCAGCTGGTGCGCCGCGTCATCACGCTGGGCAGCCCGATCACCGGGCGGCCGGATGCCAACAACATGCTCGCCTTGTTCCGCATCGCCAACCGCGGCAAGCCGGTGAATCTGGATTGGGAAGGATTCCGCAAGCGCTGCGTGCCGCCGCCGGTGCCCTGCACGGCGATCTATACCAGGACCGACGGCATCGTCGCCTGGCAGTGCTGTCTGGAGACCGCCGCGCCGCACACGGAATGCGCGGAAGTGCGCGGAAGTCACTTCGGACTGCCCGTGAACCGCCAGGTTTTGCGCCTGGTGGCGGACCGGCTGGCACAGGACGGGGCGGGCGGATAGGGGCGAAAAAATTTTTCGCGATATCCAAAAAAGCCCTGTATTCACAAAATCTTTTGGCCCACCGGGCGATTCGGGTCAAAAGGAAAATTCGCTTAAAAAAATTTTAAGCCAGAATGCCTTGACAGATTTTTGTTTACTAGATCTTGTGTTTTTTCTCAAGCTTTGCCACTATGGGTCGTGGCCGCGTGACTGTCAGCGATGGGCGCAGATAGCACTAGCCATATTTTGAAGTTGGGAGGTTCCCATGCCCGCTGCGAAGAAGGCTGTGAAAAAGAAGGCCGTTGCCAAGAAAAAGGCTCCGGTGAAGAAGGCTGCCGCGAAGAAGAAAAAGAAGTAAATCGGCG
>CAJCJI010000430.1 GCA_903970595.1 Verrucomicrobiota bacterium | reverse complement strand
CAACGCGGCGCAGGCAGCCAACAGCATCACGCCCGTGATCTGTTCGAGGGAAATCACTGTTTGGGACTCCTGAAAAATATAATTTTTTTACGGATGCGGCGGTGTTTTTTTCGACGGTGTTTTTTATAGGGCGTCTTTGCCGGTTTCGCCGGTACGGATGCGGATGGCCTGGTCCAGCGTCAGCACGAACACCTTGCCGTCGCCGATCTTGCCGGTGTGCGCCGCCTTGGTGATGACTTCGATCGCCGCTTCCAGCTTTTCGTCGGTGATGGCCACTTCGATCTTGACCTTCGGCAGGAAGTCGACCACGTACTCCGCGCCCCGATACAATTCGGTATGGCCTTTCTGCCGGCCGAAACCCTTGACCTCCGTCACCGTGATACCGGCTACGCCGATCTCCGAAAGCGCCTCACGCACCTCGTCAAGCTTGAACGGCTTGATGATGGCTGTGATCAGTTTCATTGATGCCACTCCTCTTGCATGCAGCGGTAGAACTGCTGTTGACGCCAGCCGACAAGTGCCCCCCGCGGCTTGGCTAGGGGGTTGACGCATGGAGCGTGCCAGAGCCCGAAGGCACCGCCCGACCCATGCGCCGGTGCGTTGCGCGGCGCGGACCGCTAGACTCCGCTGCTGACGGAGGTTAGCCATGCTGGATCCCAAGCAACTGGAAGACTTGGCCGCGCGCCTGTCGCGCGTGCTGCCGCCCGGGCTGAAAGGCCTGCGCGCGGAACTGGAAGACAACTTCCGCGCCGTGCTGCGCGCCAACCTGGACCGGCTGGAACTGGTCAGCCGCGAGCGCTTCGACACGCAGGCCGAACTCCTGGCGCGCACCCAGGCCAAGCTGGGCACTCTGGAAAAGCGCCTCAAGGCGCTGGAACGGAAACTGGCGGCCAACGAGTAAACGGCAGCGGCGGAGAAATTCTGATCTCATGGCTCTCGCCACGGTCAATAGCCGGGCCCAGAATGGCCTGCAGGCCGATCCGGTGGCGGTGGAAGTCCACCTGTCGCCGGGCCTGCCGGGTCTGTCGATCGTGGGCTTGCCGGAAGCGGCGGTGCGCGAATCGCGCGACCGCGTGCGCGCCGCCATCCTCAACAGCGGCTACCAGTTTCCGAACCGGCGGATCACGGTCAACCTGGCGCCGGCCGACCTGCCCAAGGAGGGCGGCCGCTTCGACCTGCCCATCGCCCTGGGCATCCTCGCCGCGTCCAGCCAGATTCCAGGGCAGGCCCTGCACGACCTGGAGGTGCTGGGCGAGCTGTCCCTGAGCGGGGAAATCCGCCCGGTGCGCGGGGTGCTGCCGGCCGCGATCAAGTGTTCCAAAATGGGGCGCAAGCTGCTCATTCCAGAGGCAAATCTCGAGGAGGCTCAACTCGCAGGCGGCTGCGAACTGAAAATTGCGTCCCAACTTGGTGCGCTGTGTGCCATTTTGCACGGTGAGGGGCTGGCCAGTGTGCCGCCGCGGCAGCGCCCGCCGGCGGCCATTTCAGCACCGGACCTGGCCGAGGTGCGCGGCCAGTATCAGGCCAAGCGGGCGCTGGAAATCGCCGCCGCCGGCAGCCACTCGCTGCTGATGTGCGGTCCCCCAGGGGCCGGCAAGAGCATGCTGGCGGTGCGCATGCCCGGCATCCTGCCGCCGCTGGGCGAGGAGGAGTCGATCGAAGTGGCGGCGGTGGCCTCGGTCAGCGCCAACGGCTTCGATCCGCAGGACTGGGGCCGCCGCCCCTACCGCGCGCCGCACCACACCGCCTCCGGGGTGGCCCTGGTCGGCGGCGGCGGCCAGCCGCGTCCCGGCGAGATCACCCTGGCACATCACGGCGTGCTGTTCCTGGACGAACTGCCGGAGTTCGACCGCCACGTGCTCGAAGTGTTGCGCGAACCGTTGGAAAGCGGCCAGATCACGGTTTCGCGTGCCGCCCGGCAGGTGGATTTCCCGGCGCGCTTCCAGCTGCTGGCGGCGATGAACCCCTGCCCCTGCGGCTACCTGGGCGACAGCGCCGGCCGCTGCCGCTGCACGCCGGACCAAGTGCTGCGCTACCGCAGCCGCCTGTCCGGCCCCCTGCTCGACCGCATCGACCTGCAAGTGTATGTACCGCGCCTGGATTCCGCCGAGCTGACCGCCGAAACCCCGCCGGCCGCGGAGAGCAGCACCGCCGTGCGCGAGCGGGTGATCCGCGCTCGAACCCGGCAGCTGGAGCGCGCCGGCAAGACCAACGCAGCGCTGACTCCAAACGAACTGCAGCGCGACTGCGTGCTGGACGAGGCGACCCGGCAGTTGCTGGCCACGGCGCTGACCCGCTTGTCGCTGTCGGCGCGCGCCTACCATCGCGTGCTTAAGGTTTCGCGGACCATCGCCGACCTGGCCGATGCCGCCACCGTGAGCGCGGCGCATGTCGCGGAGGCTTTGCGCTACCGCCAGTTCGAGCGGGACGCGGCTGGCTAAGCGGGGCTTTGGTGCGGCAGGGAAAAATGCGGTCTCGCGCAAAGACGCAGAGAAAAGCAAAGCAAAAAAACTAAAAAAACTTTGTAATGCTTTTCTTTGCGGCTTTGCGTCTTTGCGCGAGAAAAGCCTTTTCTCCGAAACAAACCTAAAAATCGAAATCCTTGCGCAGCCCCGCCAGGAATTTCGGCTGCCCGCTGCCGCCCTGCGCGGCTTCGGCCAGGCGCAGACTGGTCCCGGCAACTTCGAGCCAGGCGCTCAGCGCATAAGGGAAGGACTTGCTCAGACGCAGGCTGTAGTCCAGGTAGGTCCGGCCGATCGGGTCTTCGGTCAGGGGCGCGATCTGGCGTTCGACCCCCGCGCCGAGACCGTAGCCCAAAGCGGCTTTCAGCTTGAAGCCGGCGGGCAGGGGATAGCCGGCCGCGCCTTGCAGGTACCAGCCGGGGGCGCCGCGTCCGGCGTAATCCGGCGCAAAACTGGCCTTGAAGCTGGCCGGTCCGGCGCTGAGGCCGGCATACAGTTCGGCGAAATCCTGGCTGCCGCCGCCCAGCGAGGCCGGGCGCTCGCCGGTGTAGAGGTAGGCCGCGAGGCCGCTATCCAGGGTGGCGGTGATCAGGCCGAGCAGGGGCAGCGGGCGGGTATAGCCGCCGTACAGGTCCAGTTCACCGCCGCCGGCGCTGCGGTTGTTGCTGGCCCAGCCGCCGGCGTACAGGCCGCTGCGGTGGACGTAGTCGAGGCCGCCCTGCAGGGCCGGCCCATTGGTTTGATCCAGGCCGCGGAACAGGTAGTCGCTGACGAGTCCGGCATCACCGCTGAACCAGTCGGCGGCAGCGCTGCCGCTGCTGAGCAGCAGAACGGCGGCTAGCGGCAGGCGCTTGATGATGGGCGGTTTAGACGCCGGTTTGCTTGAGCATTTGCTGGATGGCGGCCTTCAGCTCGTCGTTGCTCAGGTCCGGGTTGCCGCCGCGCGGCGGCATCGAGCCCTTGCCCTTGGAGGCCGAAGCCAGCAAGCCGTCGACCCCGCCGTCGGCCTTGAGGCGGCCGCCCCAGGCGTCCTTGTCGCCGATTTTCGGCGCGCCCAGCACGCCGGTGCCGTGGCAGGCGCTGCACACGGTGGCCACAATCTGCTCGCCGCTCATGGGGGCGTGAGGGGCGGCGGCGCTGACCTTGAGCAGGGCGGCCGGATCGGTGATCACAGTGCCGATGGGCGCGATGCGCGCCTGGATCGCCTTGTTCAGGGCCGCCTGGTCGACGCTGGCGTCGCCGCTGGTAAGGATCCTGGCGATGATGATGATGGTGAAGGTAAAGCCGACGAGAATGCCGAGCACGCCCAGAAAGGTGATGACAAAACTCTTGTCGTGATTGCCGCTCACAGTCGTCTCCGGATATTGCGCAGGTTCGTGCCGATGATTCAGTTTTTTGGTGCGCCCGACTGGATTCGAACCAGTGACCCCTGCCTTCGGAGGGCAGTACTCTATCCAGCTGAGCTACGGGCGCCTTAGTTTTGCCGCGCAAGGATACCTGCGAACCGCAGCGCGGACAATGAATTCGCGGTTTACCCGGTATTCGACCCCCGGCCTCAGCCCGCATCCTGTGCCCTCACGCCCGGCACTTTAGCGCGAACCGGCCGGGCTTATCCGGCCACTGTGATGGCCCGACGCCGGGGCAGCTGTGCACTGGCCGGCGGCCGGGCATGCGGTATCATGCGCGCCCTCTTGGGCGCCGCTGCGAGCGGCCCGGAACGCGGCAAGAAAACGGTGATGGATCGCAATTTTTTCAAGGGTTTCTGGGCGGTATTCGGCGCCTTTGTCATCTGGGGCCTGTTTCCGCTGTACTGGCACCAGCTCAAGCAGGTGCCGGCGCTGCAGATCGTGGCGCACCGGGTGGTGTGGTGCGGCGTGTTCGTGGTCGGCTACCTGCTGCTGCGCGACGGCACCGGCTGGCTGCGTCAGGCGCTGCGCCGCCCGCGCGTACCGCTGATGCTGGGCGCCAGCAGCCTGCTGATCAGCTGCAACTGGGGCCTGTATATCTGGGCGGTGAACAACGGCCACGTGGTCGAATCCAGCCTGGGCTATTTCATCAATCCCCTGGTCAACGTGCTGCTCGGCGTCCTGCTGCTGCACGAGCGGCTCAATACGGCGCAGCGGGCGGCGGTGGCCTGCGCGGCCCTCGGCGTGGCCTGGCTCACCTGGCAGATCGGCGCGCCGCCGTGGATCGCGCTGGCCCTGGCCCTGTCCTTCGGCAGCTACGGCCTGATCCGCAAGATCGCGGCGGTGGAGGCGATTCCGGGCCTGGGGGTGGAGAGCGTATTCCTGTTCCTGCCGGCCCTGGCCTACCTGGCCTGGACCCACCAGCAGGGCACCGGCGCAATCGGCCACCTGCCGCTGTATCAGAACGCCATGCTGGTCGCCGGCGGCGCCATGACCGCCCTGCCCCTGATCTGGTTCGCCTACGGCGCGCGGCGCATTTCCTACTCGCTGGTCGGCATCGTGCAATACGTCGGTCCGACCCTGCAGCTGCTGACCGGGGTGTTCCTGTTCGGCGAAAGCTTCAGCGCGGTCCAGGCCCTGGGCTTCGGCCTGATCTGGGCGGCACTGGCGATTTATGCCGCGGACGGCCTGCTGCGTTCGCGCCTGCGCACGACGGCAGGCCCGGTGACCAGCGCCGCGGCGCCCGCTGCCGCCGAAGCGGATTCCTAAGGGGCGTGCTGCTGTAGCAGCTGCAGGAGTCTGCGCAAGGCGCCGCGGTTGGCCTCCACCGCGTCCTTGCCGGCCAGGCCCATGCGCTGACGGCGTGCGGGGTCGCCGAACAGGGCCTTGAGTTGGGTGCCTAAACCGTCCGCGGCTTCGATTTGAATCGCCGCCCCCTGTTCCAGCAGCAGCGCGCGGGCCGCGACAAAGTTGTGCATGTGGGGGCCGAACAGCACCGGCAGGCCCAGCGCCGCGGGCTCCAGGATGTTGTGCCCCCCCACCGGCACCAGGCTGCCCCCGACGAAGGCCAGGTCGGCCGCCGCGAAATAGGCGAACATTTCGCCCATGCTGTCGCCGAGAAAGACCTGTGTATCCGCCTGCGGCACGCTCTCGCTGCGGCGCAGCCAGCGCAGGCCCGAAGCACCCACCAGCTTTGCTGCCTCGCCGAAACGCTGGGGATGGCGCGGCACCAGGATCATGGCCGCGGCCGGCAGCTGTTCCAGCAGCTGGCGGTGCGCCGCCAGCGCCGCCGCTTCCTCGCCGGCGTGGGTGCTTGCGGCGATCCACACCGGCCGGTCCGCGCCCAAGGCCTCACGCATCTGTCGCCCGAGGCGCAGCTGCGGCTCGGGCAGGTCCAGGTCGAACTTGATGTTGCCCATCACGCTGACCCGCGGCGCGCCGAGGCTGCGGAAGCGCTCGGCATCGGCCGGACTCTGCGCCGCCACCTCGCTGCAGTCCGCCAGCACCGCGGCGATGGAGCGGCGGACCCGGCTGTAGCCGCGCAGCGAGCGCGGCGACAGCCGCGCGTTGGCCAGCAGCAGCGGAATGCCGCGCGCGCGGATGGCCCGGAACAGGTTGGGCCACAGCTCGGTTTCCATGATCACCACCTGGCGCGGCCGCACCCGCTCCAGGAAGCGCGCCACCGCCCCCGGCAGATCATAGGGTGCATAGCTGTGCCGCACGCGCGCGCCGAGCGCCGCGGCGACCCGCTCGGAACCGGTCGGCGTGGTGGTGGTGACCCAGACGCGGCCCTCGCCGTGCTGGCGGATCAGCTGCTCGATCAGCGGCAGCGCCGCCACGGTCTCCCCCACCGACACCGCGTGCACCCATACCGCAATGCCCTCGCCCGCCGGTACGACCAGACCAAATCGTTCGGCGACGCGCCGGCGGTATTCCGGCTGCAAGCGGCTTTTCCACAGCAGGCGCAGCAGCACCAGGGGCGTGATGAGGTAGAGCAACAGGGTATAGAGCAGGCGCATCAGGAAAGCCTATCTCAAGTGAGACGAGCGCAGCGGGGTAAAATGCCCGGATGAGTTCCACTTCTTCTGCTCCGGTGCCGCGACCACTGCTGGCGCCGCGCTACTGGCCGGCCTGGCTGGCGCTGGGCCTGCTGTGGCTGCTGGCCTTTGTGCCGATGCCGCTGCTGCGCCTGTTCGGGGCCGCCCTGGGCGAGTTGTTTCACCTGGCGGTGCCGAGCCGGCGCCGCATCGTGCGCATCAACCTGCGCCTGTGCTTCCCGGAGCTGGACGAAGCCAGCCGGCGGCGCCTGGCGCGCCGGCACTTCCGCGCGCTCGGCATCGGCCTGTTTGAAGTGCCGCTGGCCTGGTTCGCATCGGACCGCCGCCTGCTGCGCAGTGTCGAGTTCGAAGGCGTCGAACACCTGCGCCAGGCCCAGGCGGACGGCAGCGGCGTGCTGCTGCTCACCGGCCACTTCTCCACCATGGAGCTGGGCTGCCGGCTGGTGCACCTGGCGGGGTTTCCCTTCCACGGCATGTATCGCCGTGCCGACAATGTCTTTGCCGATTACTGGATGTGCCGCCTGCGCGAGGCGCGCCTGGGCCTGCCGATGGTGCCGAAGGAGGACCTCAAGCGCATCGTGCGACTGCTGCGCGGCGGCGGCCGGGTGTGGTACGGACCGGACCAGACGCTGGAAGCGGCCAACGCCGTGTTCGTGCCGTTTTTCGGCGAGCCGGCGCTGACCCTCACCGCCACCTCGCGCCTGGCGCAGATGGGCCGCGCCAAGGTGGTTCCATATTTTCCGCAGCGGCACGGCGGCCGCTACAAGCTGGTATTCCGCCCCGCGCTGGAAGACTTTCCCAGCGGCGACGACCGCGCCGACGCGGCGCGCATCAACCGCTTGCTGGAAGAGGCGATCCGCGAGGTGCCGGAGCAATACTTCTGGGTGCACCGCCGCTTCAAGGACGGGCCGCCGGGACGGCGCGATCCTTACGCGCGGTAAGCGCTGGACATCAGTGTGTGGACGACACTCGATTACCCTGGTAATGTAAGTACCCATGAAGCTTCTCCAGGCCAAGCTCGCCCAATCCAGGCTCACCGCCCAAGGCCAGATTTCCGTGCCGGCGGAAGTCCGCCGGCGGCTGGGCGTCGGTCCCGGTTCCGTGCTGGAATGGGAAGAGCAAGGCGGCCAGGTGGTGGTGCGCAAAGCCGGACAGCACAGCTCGGCGGACGTGCATGAAGCCTTGTTTGGCGGTACGGACACCGCAGCGGCTTCGCCCGACGTGAAGGAAGGGATCAGGAAATACATGCGCAAGCGCCATGCGCGCAGTTGACACCAACTTGCTGGTGCGCCTGCTGGTACGCGACGACGCGGCGCAACTCGAAGCCGCTGAAGAATTCATCGCAGCGGGCGCCTGGGTTTCTCACCTGGTGCTGGCCGAAACCTTGTGGGTGCTCGACGCGGTCTATGCCCGTTCACCGCAGCAGCTTGCCCTGGCGGTAGAAAGGCTGCTCAGTCACGCTCATTTGAGCCTGCAGGACGCCGAAGTGGTGGAAGCGGCCTTGCAGAAATTCCGGGCGCGTCCGGGGCTCGGCTTCTCCGATTGCCTGGTGCTCGAGACCGCCCGCAAAGCCGGCCACCTGCCCCTGGGGACCTTCGACCGCCGGCTGGCCAGGCTGGATGGAGCGCAGCGACTCGCCTAGGGCTGGTCAACGCTCTCGCCGATGCCCCGCACCGGCGCCTGCACCGGAACCTGCCACTGCTTGCGCTGCTCGTAGCGCTTGGCGTAGCGATAGAAGGTCTGCTCGAAATAGCCGAAGGCGATGATGAACCCGGCCCAGCCGTCCAGCACACCCAGCTTGAAGAAGTAGTGCTTGATGAAGGCCCACTTCGCGTGCGCCAGAGCGCTCCACATGGAGGGCTGCTGGTGCTGCAGGCGGTACAGGCTGAGCGTCGAGTAGCGGTTGGTCTTGGACAGGCTCTCCTCCAGGTTCGCGAACGGCACCTGCCAGATTGAGTGCTCCAGCCGGTCCAGTCGACCTCCTTCGCTCAGCGCCCAGGTTTCATGCACCGCGTCGTTGCCGTAGCGCAGCCTGCCTTTGCGGAACAACTGCGGCTGGCGGTAGTTCGGGTACCAGCCGGAGTGCCGGATCCAGCGGCCCATGAACCAGTTGCGCCGGGGCACCAGGTAGGCGTCCGCCGCGGCGGGATCGGCGAGCACCGCGCGGACTTCGTCGCGCACCTGCGCGGTGGCGCGCTCGTCGGAATCCAGGCTGAAGATCCAGTCGTGGGTGCAGGCCGCAACGGCCTGGTTGCGCAAGTCGCCGAAGCCGCGAAACTCGATTTGCACGACGCGCGCGCCGAGGCTGGCGGCCAGGTCCGCGGTGCCGTCGGTACTGCCCGAGTCCGCGACGACGATCTCGTCGGCCCACAATACGCTTTCGATCGCGGCGCGCAGCTTGCGCGCCTCGTTGTAGGCGATGATATAGACAGAAAGCTTGTTCACTGGATACTCCGCACTTCCGCAGCCCGCCATCTTACAAGATGCTCTCCGCGGCGCCTTTTGAAGAACCGCTAAACTGTGCGCCTGCATCGACCCGATCAACACCGTTACGACCGGCGCGCCCGACGGCACCATGCGCATCATCCAAGTCAATTCCTATTTCAACGGCGGCGGGGTCGACTCGCAAACGCTGGAGCTGTGCACCGGCCTGCTGGCGCAAGGCCACGAGCTCATGCTGGTCATTCCCAGGACCGCCCGTTGGGCATCCCTGGCGACCGCCTTGCCGGGCCTGCGGGTCGAATACCTGGAAGGCAACAAGCTGCGGCAGGGCCTGCACTTGCGCCGCCTGGCGCAAACCTTCGGCGCGCAGCTGCTGCATGCCCACCACGGCCGCGACTACTGGACCACCGCCCTTGCCGCCAAGCTCGCCTCGAACCGCCCGCACGCGGTGCTGACGCGCCACCTGATGACGCCGCTCGGCGCCACCAGCTCCCGCTTCCTGCTGCGGCTGGGGCATGTCACCGCCGTATCGAAGGTGGTGTTCGACGGGCTGTCGCGGCAACTCGCCGGGGACTTGCGCCGGCTGCACCTGGTCTACTCGGGCGTGGATATCCAGCGCTTCAAGCCGGACCCTGCGTTGCGCGCCAGGGCGCGTCAGGCACTGGGCTGGGACGAGACGCAGGTGGTGTTCGCGGCGATCGGCGCCGCCGATCCGCCCGATGGCAAGGGCCAGCGCGAATTCGTCGAGGCCGGAGCGCGCCTGATCCGCGAACGGCCGGAGGTGCGCCTGCTGATCGTGGGGGATGGCGGCCTGATCCCGGAGCTGAAGCAGCGCATCGCCGCGCTCGGCATGCAACAGCAGATCCTGTGCCTGGGGTTTATGCAGGACGTGGAACGCATCGACGCGATGATCGACGTGCTGGTGCATCCGGCGGTGGGCACCGAGGCCCTGGGCCTGGTGATCTGGGAAGCGATGGCGGCGGCAAAGCCGGTGATCGCCTCGCGCCTGGGGGGCATTCCGGAGACCTTTGTCGAGCCGGATCACGGTCGCCTGGTGCCGCCGCGGGATGTCGATGCGCTGCTCGACGCGATGCGGCATTACGCCGCCGAGCGGGCGCTGCGGGAACGCAGCGGCGCGGCGGCGCGAGAGTTCATCCTGGCGCACGACTATACCCGCTCCGGCCAGATCAAACGGTTTGTGGAATTGTACGAAAGCATCCTGCAGGGCTAGCGCGGCGAACCTGGACACACGACAGAGATCATCAAAAATGGCCGCAAACAGCTTCGCTTTCGTCACCTCAACCCACGGCCGCGACTTCGACCGGCTGGCCTTGCTGCGGCGTTCGCTGCAGCGCTTCGCGCCCGGGGTGCCGCATTTCATCGCCGTGGACAGCGAGGATTTTCCGGCCTTCCAGCAACGCTTCGGCGACGACCCGCAGATCACCGCCCTGCTGATGTCCGATCTGCTGCCTGAGAAGCTGGAGAGCGCCAGGCGGCGCTCGCGATTTTTCCACAAGCTCAAGCCGATGTGGTCGTTTTCCTACCGGGTGCTGCCGCTGGGATATTTCGACGGCTACCTGGCGCAGCAGCTGGCCAAGTTCGAGCTGGTACGGCGCTCCGGCGCGGATATCGCCATCGTCATCGATTCGGACGTGGTGCTGACCCGGCCGGTGGACGCCCAGATCCTGCAAGGCCTGTGCTGCCTCGCCGATGGCCGGCCCCGCTGCCTGATGACCGAGATCACCCTGACGCCCCAGTACCAAAGATCCGTGGCCAACGCGGTGGACTTGCTCAAGCTGCCGGCGGATTGTGCCCGCCAGCATTACGGTGCCATCTTCATGCCCTATATCGCCAGCCGCGCCATCATGCAGCGCATGGTCGAGGCCATCGAAGCGGCCAATGCCGAACCTTGGATGATCGCCATGGCAAGGTGCAAGACCTACTCGGAGTTTTATACCTACGGCACCTACTGCCGCTTCATCGAGGACCGCAGCCGCGTCGCGCTGGTCGAGCCCACCGAGGAGTGGACGCTGAATGTATGGGACACGCCCAGCGCCGAAGCCTTCCAGCAGGCCTTGGATCGGGCGGCGGCGCCGACCGGGCCGTACTTTTTCAACCTGCAGTCGATCTTCAAGGGCTTCAACTACAACGAGCCCCTGTCCGCGGTGCGCCAGCTCATCGAGCGCAAGCTGGACGGCGCGCACTGAGAACTCCGGACAAGGCCCTTCATCCTGCGGTTTGCGCCCGTGAACAATCCTCGCGAATACCCAGCCGAGCGTCCCCTGGTTTCGATCCTGCTGATCACCTACCGGCAGCGGGACTTCGTCGCCGCCGCCATCCGCGGCGCCCTGGCGCAGACCTATTCACCGCTGGAAATCCTGATCTCCGACGACTGCTCGGACGACGGCACGTTCGAAACGGCCAGCAGCGCCGTCGCCGACTACAGCGGACCACATCGGATTGTGCTGAACCGCAATGAGCAGAACCTGGGCATCGGCGCGCATCTGAGCAAGCTGGCGCAAATGAGTCATGGCGAACTGTTGTTTGTCGCCGCCGGCGACGACATTTCGCTGCCGCAGCGCTGCGCCGCGGTGGTCGAAGCCTGGCTGCAGCGTGACCGGAAGCCCGACCTGATCGCAACCGACCTGCTGGACCTCGACTACGCCGGCACGCAGATCCTCGGCACCATCCAGCCCGCCGAACTCGAGCGCTACCGCGGCTTTGCCGACTGGGCGCAGGGCTATCCCTACGTAGTCGGCGCCGCCCATACCTGGACCCGGCGCCTGTTCGAGCGCTTCGGCGGCATGCCGCCGCAGATGTCCAGCGAGGACCTGATCATGACGTTTCGCGCCATCATGTCGGGCGGCGCGATCAGCCTGCGGCAGGCCCTGGTGGAGTACCGGCGCGGCGGACTGTCGCGCGGAAAGCAGCGCCGCACGCCGGCGGATTTCATCGCGCGGCTGCAGCGGAGCAATCGCAGTTCCCTGGCCGAGACCGACCAATTGCTGCGCGACGCCGCGGTGGCGGGCGTGCTGCCGCAGATGCAGCAGGCGGTGCGCAAACGGCAGCGGCGCGAGTTTTACATCCGCGATGTTTTCGGCGCGGCTGGAACGCTGCAAAAGCTGGGCTTGCTGCTGCGGCGCGGCGGCCCCGATCCCGGCTTCCGCCTGCGCATGTTTGTCTATGCCGCCTGCCCCTGGGTCTACGCGCCGTTCTACCTGCTCAAGCGGCTGATCCGCCGCGGCGGGTAGAGCTAAGCAGGCGCCGCCGCCAGCCGGCGGATGGCCTCGACATGCACGCCGGGCTCCAGGCCGTGGCGCTGCGCGAATCCGGCCTGCGGTAAAAAACGCTGCGCCAGCATGCGCCGCAGCGCGGCGAGCACAGCGTCCGCGTCGCAGCGGTCCAGGCGGATGCCGTCGCCCTCTTCCATCAACTCGGCCACCCCGGTCCCGGCGCCGACGATGGCCGGCGTGCCGCATTGCAGGGACTCGGCGATCACCAGTCCGAAGGGTTCGTAGAGCGAGGGCAGTACCGTGCAGTCCGCGGCGGCATAGAGCGCGGGCATGTCCTTGACATAGCCCAGCTCACGCACGCGCCCTGCGGCGGATTGGCCGATGAGCCGGCCGGCCACCAGCAGCACCGCCCGCGGCTCGTCCAGCCGCCGGAACGCCTCGAGCAGGCTCGGCAGGCCCTTGCGCGTATGCCCCATCGAGGGAAACAGAAAAGCAAAATCCTGCTCGCCGAGTCCATAGGCCTGCCGCGCGGCCTGCCGTGCGGCCGGATCGAGCCGCACAAAACGCTGCGTGTCGATCGGCGGGTACAGCGTGACAAGCTGCCCGGCGCCGGCGCCATAGTAGCGCTGCAGTTCTCCGGCCAGCAGACGGGAATGGGCAATCACATGCCGCGAGGCGGCCACGGCCTGCCGCTCGAGGCGGATCTCGATGCGGTCCTTGAGCGAGGCGCGCTTGCCCATCGCCGCCAGAAAGCCCGGATGGGTGCCGCCGTTGATGTAGAGATGCTGCCCGCGGGTGCGCGCCAGGGAGATCACCAGCGGGTAACGCCGGGGCAGGCCCAGGCGCTCCACCGCCCAGGAAAACGCCAGCGTGCCGAACAGCCGGGGCAGCGGCGGCACGCTCACGCGGTGGGCGCTTACGCCGAGTTCCGCGGCCAGGGCGCGATCGATCTTGCGCGCCCAGATCTCCACCGAGTCTCCTGCGGCGGCGAAGGCCTTGACCAGGTCGGCCAGGTAGGACTCCATGCCGCCCGATCGGGAAAAATTATGGTGGACAATGGCAATTCGCATGGGAGCCGGTGATCATACGCCATCCCGCCTCAGCACCAAGGCCGCCGCATTGAAGATTGCCGATTCCTCGTTTTTCGACTCCGTTCGCGGCAGCCGCAGAATCCTGTTTCTATCGCTGGGCGGACTGGGCGACGTGGTGCATAGCGTGCCCGCCCTGCGCTCGATCCGCCTGAGCTTCCCCAACAGCCGCATCGACGTGCTGGTGTCCGCGGGCGCCGCCGATTTTCTGCGCGGGATCGTGCCAGTGGACAAGATCATCCCCTACAGCGGCCGGCAGGCCGGCTGGTCCTGGTCGGACCTGCGCCAGCTTTGGCAGCTGCTCCGCAGCCGCTATGACTTGTGCGTGAATTTCTGGGGCTCCAACCACGCCAGCGCCATCGCCCTGAGCACCCTGGCACCGGCGCGCCTGGGCCGCGTACCGTCGGAACCCTGGAAGCGCGCCTGGCGGTTCTGCCACACCCAGGTCAGCGACTACCCGCACATGCGCGAGCCGCTGCACCGGCAGTGGACGAACATCCTTGGGCAACTGGGCTTCCGCGTCGATCCCGAATTTTCCATCGCCAACGATCCGCAGGGGTTCATCGATACCGGCCTCGACCCTGGCTTGCGCGGCCGATACATTCACATCAGCCCGAGCGCCAGCCACCCGGCCAAGGACGTCAGCCTGCCGGTGCTGGTCGAGGCCGTGGCCGGGATTTCCCGCCGCCTGCCGCAGTATCCCCTGGTCATTTCCACCACCGCGCTGCCGCGCCACCAGCAACGGCTGCAAGCCGTGCTGGCGGCGCTGGAGCGCCCGCCGGCGGCGGTATTTTCGGGGTCCATCGACACGGCGGCATTGTTCAGGCTGATCCAGAACGCCGCCCTGCACGTTTCGGCCGATTCCGGACCGATTCATATGGCGGTGGCGGCCGGCACGCCCTCGGTCAGCTGGTTCCTGCACAACGACTACGTGCTCGAATACCTGCCCACCGGCGAGCGGCATGCGGCATTCGTCGTCGAGAAAATTTCGGAAGAAGGCATCGAGAGCATTGCCCCTTCGTCCATCGCGGAGCGCTGCGTGGACTTGCTCGGCCGCTTCGGCCCCGCGACTGCCGCAGATATCTCAGCGCAGTCTGTGAGCGCTCCCGCTCCCGGCTGAGCGGAACGCCCCCTCAGGCGGAATCGGCTGCCTCCGGCCCCCGGCGCAGCCCAGCCTGCCAGGCCTCGACCCGGGCGACGACACTCGCCGCCTCGATCGCCGCCGTGCATGGACAAGGCGGCCCCATCGGCGAGGACGCGCAGGTGCCTGCCACGGCGCACTGAGGCAGGCACAGGTACTCCGCTCGCCGCCCGATCGGTGCCCAGCGCAGGGGATCGATGTCCCGCAGCGGCGGATAGATGCCCAGCGCCGGAATCCCCAGGGCCGCGGCGATATGCAGCGGGCCGGTGCCGCTGGCGACGAAACCGTCGGCCCGGTGTACGAAGGCGATGAACTCGCGCAGCGTCAGCTGGCCCATCAGGCTGGTGACCAGTTCCGGCGCCAGCAGGTCCGGACACTGCTGTTCCAGCGCCAGCCGCTCGGCCGCCGTGCCGGTCAGGAATATCTTGAAGCGCTGCTGCGGCAGCCGCCGCGCCAGCTCCAGATAACTCTGTAGCGGCCATTCCCGGCCTTCGCCGCCCGACTTGGGGTGGAGCACCAGGTTGAAGCGGTCTGGCATAAGCTCCGCGGAGAGCCTGGCATCGAGCGGCGGCGCCTTGAGGCCGATCAGCTCGCTCAAATCGGCCGCCGCCGGCGCGGCGTCGAATCCCAGGGGCTTGAGGCACAGCAGGTTGATGAAAATGGTGTGCCGGTCGGAATGCGCGCGGCTGTAGGAGACGAAACGGTTGCAATACCGGATGGTCTTGATCCGCCGCAGGTTGCCGACCCGGATCGGAATGCGCGCCTGCCAGGCCCGCTTGACCAGGCGCTTGTCGGGATAAGGGTTTAGAAAAACATCCGCTTCGAGCGCCGCCAGCGCTCCGGGCGTGTCGATCATTTCGGGCAGGTCGACATAGCGGTCCACGTGCACGCAGCACTCGATCAGCGGGCGAGAATAGGGCGTGCCGACGAACAGCACCTCCGTTAGCGGCCAGCGGCGCTTGAGCATGCCGGCGATCGGCAGGGCGCTCAGCACGTCGCCCAGGGCGAAGGGATGCGCAATCAGCACGCGGCGGGGAGCTGGCTTTTCAGTGCCCAAGGGGGAGATGCGCGGCAGCTTGTGCGAAATGTAGCGGCGATGATTCGGCGGCGAACCCGCGAATGTCAACCGATCCCGAAAGGAGGCGCGGCCAGGGCCTGCTGCACGCGCGCCACGCTGACGCTGTTCGGCCGCTCGCGTTCGATGGTGCTGTGCTCACCGGAGGTCAGCCAGACCTGACGGGCGCCCACCGCGCCGGTGAGCTGCGGCAGGGTCGGCCCATACAGGGTCAGCTGCGGTGTCTCCAGGGCGGCGGCCAGGTGCGCCAGGCCGGTGTCCACGCCGACGCAGCCGAGTGCCCCGGCCAGCCACCCGGCGAGCGCGCTCAAGCCCAGCTGCGGCAGGACCAGCCCGCCGCAGGCGGCGGCGATCGCCTCGGCGTCGGCGCGCTCGGCCGCGC
>CAJCJI010000429.1 GCA_903970595.1 Verrucomicrobiota bacterium | reverse complement strand
ACCAGCCCCTGCTGCCGCTGCAGTGCCGCCGCTGGCATCCGCTCCGGCGCCTGCGGCGGTAAGCCCGAGCGCCGCCGCGCCCGCGGTCGCCAGTTCTTCAGCTGCCAGCCCCTCAGCTGCCGCTCAGGCGCCGCCAGCCAGCAGTGACAACCAGGCCAATGCCCAGGCACCCGCGGCGCCGCCGAAGAAGCGGCTTGAGGCCCCGCCGCCGCCCCCGCAACCCGGACTGTTCGAGGATCCGACCACTCAGATTGCGGTAGCCGGTCTGGCGGTGGTGGTGGTCGCTGCGATGGGCTGGTTCATTTTCCGCCGGCGCCAGGCGCCCATGCCGGATTTCCGCGCCAAGGCCCCCCCTGCGGTCACGGCCAAGCCTGCTGGCAAACCTCCGGGCATTACGCCAGCGGCCAACATTCCGACGACCGCCAAGCCGGCTGCCAAGGGTCCTCCGCCGCTGCCGTCCAAGCCAGGGCAGATCAAGCTCGGCGACACAACGGCGCTGGCCGACGAAAAGCCGGCCGCGGCGCCCAAACCTGCTCCGCCGCCGGCTCCCAAGCCAGCAGCGCCGAGCGAACCTCCCCTGGCCAAGACCGCGCTGGACGACACCGCACAGATCAAGCGGGACGACACCGCCCTGGCGGCACCGCTGTTCGAGCAGACGGCCAAGACCAAGGCCGCAACCGGAGGCGAGGGCAATGTCGACTTCGATCTGACTTCGCAGTTCGAAGCGCAGACGCTGTCGATCAACCTGGATGCCAACGATCCGCTGTCCGAGGCCGACTTCCATCTGGCTTATGGCCTGTACGACGAGGCGGCCTCGCTGCTGAAGCAGGCCCTGGCCAAGGAGCCGCGGCGCCAGGACTTGCGCATGAAGCTCGCCGAGACCTATTTCGCCGGAGGCAAGCCGGTCGAATTCCAGGAAACCGCCGAAGCAATGCATGGCCAGATCAGTCCGGGGGATTGGCAGAAGGTCTGCATCATGGGGCGTCAGCTGTGCCCGGATGTGGGCTTGTTCAAGAGCGACGGCAGCGTTCCGACACCGGACGTCGACCTGAGCCTGGGCGACAGCATCGGCCCGGCACCATCGCAGGTCCTCGGTACGACGGACAGCCGTCCCGCCGCTACCCATGCCCAGGTCATCGATTTCGATCTCGACGCCGAACTGACCAAGGCGGGGTCGGCGGCGCCGGCCCCACCTGCGCCGGCCCCGGCGGACAAGGCCGATTTCGATCTCAGCCACTTCGATTTCAATGCCGGGCCGTCTCATCCGGCCGGCAGCGACGAAGGGACGGTCGAGTTCAACCTCGACGAACTGGACCTGAGCAAGCCGGCCGGCAGCCTGTCCAGCGGCGACGAAATCGGCACCAAGCTCGACCTGGCGCGCGTCTATGCCGACATGGGCGACAACGAGGCGGCGCGGGGCCTGCTCAACGAGGTGCTCGCCACCGGCAGCGCCGTGCAGAAAGGGGAGGCGGAAGCGCTGATCAAGCGGCTGTCCGCGTAGGTTCCGCTGAGCGAGGATGTAACGAAGCTGCCGGGGCAAAGTCTCAGGTGGGCCGCGGGAGTCGAGTACCTCGGCACCCGCTACGGGGGCTGGCAGGCGCAGCAGGAGCGCGCCAGCGTCCAGGCCGAGCTGGAAGCCGCTTTGAGCTCGGTGGCGAACCATCCGCTGCGCACGCAGGCGGCCGGACGCACGGACGCCGGCGTCCACGCGTATGGCCAGGTGGTGCATTTCGACTCCGCCGCGGCGCGCAGCGCTTACGCCTGGCTGCTCGGGGGCAATTCGCGTCTGCCGCCGGATATCAGCCTGCGCTGGGTGCGCGAAGTGCCGGCCGATTTCAGCGCGCGGCATAGCGCATTCATGCGCAGCTATCGCTACGTCATCCACAATCATCGCGGGCGTTCGGCCCTGCTGACCGAGCGCGCCTGCTGGATCACCGGAGAACTGGATGCCGCGGCCATGCACCGCGCCGCCCAGGCCTTGCTGGGGGAGCGCGATTTCTCGGCGTTCCGGGCGGCCGAGTGCCAGTCGGCGACGCCGATGCGGCGGGTGCAGGCGATCGAGGTGCGGCGCAGCGGAGAGTTCGTGCTGATGGACATCCGCGCCAACGCCTTCCTGCACCACATGGTGCGCAACATCATGGGCGTGCTGCTGGAGATCGGGCAGGGCCGCCGCCCGGAATCCTGGGCCGGCGAAGTGCTGGAGGGCCGCGAACGCAGCCGCGGCGGCATGACCGCGCCCGCCCAGGGTTTGTACTTCGCCGGACCGGAATACCCCGAACGCTTCGGGCTGCCCGGGCCTGCGCAGCCCTGGTTCCCGGCATAATGGCGAGATGGCACACCGAAGCAATGGGGTGTTGGCACAAGCCCGCACCCGCATCAAGTTCTGCGGCATCACCCGGCTCGAGGACGCGCTCGCCGCCGCCGCGCTGGGCGTGGATGCGCTCGGCTTCGTGCTGGTACCCGGCAGTCCGCGCCAGCTGACGCTCGCCGTCGCCGCCGCCATCCGCCGGCAAGTCCCGCCGCTGGTGTGGACGGTGGCGCTGCTGCGCAATCCGGCGGCCGAGCAGGTGCGCGAGGCGGTGGCGGCGCTACGGCCGGACCTGCTGCAATTCCATGGCGAGGAAACGCCCGAATTTTGCGCCGCGTCCGGGCTGCCGTACCTGAAGGCGGTGGCCATGCGCGGGTTGCGGCGGCCGCTGGCGGAAATCGCGCGCGACTATGCCGGCGCGGCGGCCTTGCTGCTGGACGGGCACGGGGCGGGCGAGCTGGGCGGGCAGGGCCGGACGTTCGACTGGGCGCAGGCGGCCGGCGTCGACAAGCCGCTGATCCTGGCCGGCGGACTCCATGCGGACAACGTCGCCGGGGCCATCCGTGCGGCCCGCCCCTACGCCGTGGATGTCAGCAGCGGCATCGAATCACAGCCGGGAATCAAGGATTCGGGCAAAATGGCGGCCTTCGTGCGCCAAGTCCGTGACGCCGATCCTTGACGAGTCTTGCATAAGCAGCCTGATGAACGATCAAAACTTGCCTGACGCCCGCGGCCACTTCGGCCCCTACGGCGGGCGCTTCGTGGCGGAAACCCTGATGGAACCGCTGCGGCAGCTGGAAGAGGCTTATAACCGCCTCAAGAACGACAGCGCTTTCCGCGCCGAGCTAGACAAGGACCTGGCCCACTACGTCGGGCGGCCTTCGCCGCTGTACCCGGCGGAGCGGCTGAGCCGCAGCTGGGGCGGGGCCCAGGTCTATCTCAAGCGCGAGGACCTGAACCATACCGGCGCGCACAAGATCAACAACACGGTCGGCCAGGCTCTGCTGGCCAAGCACCTGGGCAAGACCCGCATCATCGCCGAGACCGGCGCGGGCCAGCACGGCGTGGCCAGCGCCACGGTGGCGGCACGCCTGGGACTGAAGTGCGTGGTGTTCATGGGCTCCGACGACATCGAGCGGCAGTCGCCGAATGTCTATCGCATGAAGCTGCTGGGGGCCGAGGTCAGGCCGGTCAGCAGCGGCACGCGGACCCTGAAGGACGCGATGAACGAGGCCCTGCGCGACTGGGTCACCAATGTCGACGACACCTTTTACATCATCGGCACCGTGGCCGGCCCGCATCCCTATCCGATGCTGGTGCGCGACTTCAATGCCGTGGTCGGCCGCGAGGTGCTGCGGCAGTCACAAGAGTTGTTTGCGCGGCTCCCGGACGCGCTGGTAGCCTGTGTCGGCGGCGGTTCCAATGCCATCGGCTTGTTCCACCCCCTGCTGTCCTACGAGACGGTGAAGATGTACGGCGTGGAGGCGGGAGGCCTGGGCATTGCCAGCGGCCAGCACGCGGCGCCGCTCTCGGCCGGCCGGCCCGGCGTGCTGCACGGCAACCGGACCTACATCATGGAAGACGAAAACGGCCAGATTCTCGGCACGCATTCGATTTCCGCCGGCCTGGATTATCCGGGCGTGGGACCGGAGCACGCCTGGCTCAAGGACAGCGGCCGCGTCAGCTATGTGTCCGTCACCGACGAGGAGGCGCTGGCGGCCTTCCACGAGCTGACCCTGGTGGAGGGCATCATCCCGGCGCTGGAATCGGCGCATGCGGTGGCTTATGGCAAGCAGCTTGCGCGGCAGATGAAGCGCGATCAGGCCCTGGTGATCAACATCTCGGGCCGCGGCGACAAGGACATCTTCACCATCGCCAAGCGCGAGGGTATCGAGCTGCTCAAGTGAGGAACGCCTGCAAAATTCCATGAGCCGCATCAAAGCTGTATTCGATGCATTGCATGCCAGCGGCCGCAAGGGGCTGGTGCCTTACATCACAGCGGGCGATCCGCATCCGCAGTACACGGTTGGCTTGATGCATGCCTTGGTGCGGGGCGGGGCGGACGTGATCGAACTGGGCGTGCCGTTCTCCGACCCGATGGCCGACGGTCCGGTGATCCAACTGGCCTGCGAGCGGGCCCTGGTGCACGGCACCAGCCTGTGGCAGGTGCTGGAGATGGTGGCGGAATTCCGCCGTACCGATAGCGCCACCCCGGTGGTGTTGATGGGCTATCTGAACCCGATCGAAGCCCGCGGCTACGAGGAATTTGCCCGCCGCGCGCGGGCGGCGGGCGTGGACGGCGTGCTGGTGGTGGACCTGGCGGTGGAAGAGGCGCCGGGGATCGCCCCGGTGTTCCGCAACGCGGGCCTGGATTGCATCTTCCTGCTGGCGCCGACCAGTTCCGGTGCGCGCATCCGCGCCGTCGCCGAACAGGCCAGCGGTTATCTGTACTATGTCTCGCTCAAGGGAGTCACCGGGGCGGCGACGCTGGACGTTGCCAGCGTCGCCGACAAGCTGGCGGAGATCCGCACGCATACACGGCTGCCGCTGGCGGTGGGCTTCGGCATCCGCGACGCGGCATCCGCGGCCCAGGTGGGCCGGGTGGCCGACGCGGTGGTGGTGGGCAGCGCACTGGTATCGCAGATCGAAAAGCACCAGAATGAACCGGCGGTGTTGCCCGAGCTGCTGACCCGACAACTGGGCGCTCTCCGCGGAGCGCTCGACGCGCAGTAGAGGACTAACGAACCATGAGCTGGCTAGAGAAAATTTCCGGATCGAAACTGCTGACCGGCGGCGTGCGCAAGAAGAGCGTGCCGGAAGGCTTGTGGATGAAGTGCGACAGCTGCCAGTCGGTGCTGTATCGCGCCGAGCTGGAGCGCACGCTGGAAGTCTGCCCGAAGTGCGGGGCGCACCGCTCGATCACCGCGCGGGCGCGCCTGAATCATTTCCTGGACGCCGAGCCGCGCGTGGAAATCGCGCCCAAGGTGCGGTCCACCGATCCGCTCAAGTTCAAGGACAGCCGCAAGTACACCGAGCGGCTGGCCGAGGCGCGCGAGGACACCGAGGAAGAGGATGCGCTGGTCGTGATGCGCGGCCAGTTGATGGGTCTGCCCCTGGTGGCCGCGGCGTTCGAGTTCGGCTTCATGGGCGGCTCGATGGGCAGCGTGGTGGGCGAGAAATTCGTGCGCGGGGTCAATGCCTGCCTGGAGCACGGCATCCCCCTGGTGTGCTTCACCGCCACCGGCGGCGCGCGCATGCAGGAGTCGCTGTTCTCGCTGATGCAGATGGCCAAGACCAGCGCCGCGCTGGCCAAGCTGGACGAGCGCGGTCTGCCCTTCATTTCGGTGATGACCCACCCGACCATGGGCGGCGTCTCGGCCAGCCTGGCCATGCTGGGCGATATCCATATCGTCGAGCCCAAGGCGCTGATCGGCTTCGCCGGCCCGCGCGTGATCGAGCAGACGGTGCGGCAGAAGCTGCCGGAAGGCTTCCAGCGCGCCGAGTTCCTGCTGGAGAAAGGCGCGGTGGACATGATCGTGGACCGGCGCGAGATGCGTGACAAGATTCATCGCTTGCTGGCGATGCTTACGCACTTTGCGCCTGCGATGGTTCACTAGGCTTAGGCGCTTGGGCCGCCAGCAAGCTGGTAGTGTCGTCCTGACAAGCACCGCGCCATCCCTGGCGCGGACTTTCAAAATAAGCGGGTGAGTTCCCTTTGTTCGCGAGCAATTCGCTTGCCGCATGGCTGGCCTACCAGGAACGCACCCACCACAAGTCCGTCGAGTTGGGCCTGGAGCGTGTGGGGGAGGTGGGGCGGCGGCTGGGTCTGGTGCCGGCGCAGGCGGTCACCCTGACCGTCGGCGGCACCAACGGCAAGGGGTCCAGCGTCACGCTCGCGGCGGAGATTTACCGCGCGGCGGGGTATCGGGTCGGGCGCTTCGTTTCGCCGCATTTGCAGCGCTATAACGAGCGTGTCGCGATTGATGGCATTGAAGCGTCGGACCAGGACCTGTGCCGGGCATTCGCGGCGATCGATGCGGCCCGCGCCGAGATCCCGCTGACTTATTTTGAATTCGGCGCCCTGGCGGCGCTGTGGCTGTTCCGCGAGGCTGCGGTGGCGGTGCAGGTGCTGGAAGTGGGCATGGGCGGCCGGCTGGATGCGGTCAACATCGTCGATGCCGACTGCGCCCTGGTCACCAATATCGGCCTGGATCATACAGATTGGCTGGGGCCGGACCGCGACAGCATCGGCTTTGAGAAGGCCGGGATCATGCGCGGCGGCCGGCCGGCGATCGTAGTGGAGAACGCGCCGCCGCGGCGCCTGCTGGAGCATGCCGGGGCCATTGGCGCGGAGTTGACGCTGCTCGGGCGGGACTATTCCTGGTCGCGCCAGGCCGATGGCCGCTGGGACTGGCTTGGCGGCGGCAGGCGCATAACCGGCTTGCCGCCTCCGGCGCTGGCCGGCGCGATGCAGTACCGCAACGCGGCGGGGGTGATCGCGGCCGTCACGGCCCTGCAAGCGCAGCGGCCGGTGAGTGAGGCTGCGATCCGCTCGGCGCTGCCGGCCCTGGTCTTGCGCGGACGCTATGAGCGCCGCGGCAATACCATTCTGGATGTCGCGCATAATGTCGAATCCGCCGAGGTTCTGGCGGATAATCTGCGGGGCGAAAGCGGCGCGGGAAAAACCTGGCTGGTGCTGGGCATGCTTGCGGACAAGCCGGTGGAAGCGGTCTGCGCCGTATTGGCACCCCTGGTGCAGGCCGCGGTGTTCGCCGGCTTGCCGCCGCCCCGCGGACTCGACGCCGCCGCCCTGCAACAGCGGGCCGCGGCGGCCGGCTTGCGTGGAGCGCTTCGGGATGACGTCGTGCAGGCCTATCGCGCGGCGCAGGCACTGGCCGGGCCGGATGACCGGATTGTGGTGTGCGGCTCCTTTCTCACTGTCGAAGCCGTGGCAAACCTGTTGTGTTGAGCATGAACTTCGGATCAATGAACGATATTCTGATGCGCCGCCTGATCGGCCTGCTGGTCCTGCTGGCGCTGGTGTTCCTGCTGACCTGGTTATTGCCGGACAACTGGTCGGAATCCGGCGAAAAAGGCGTGCCGAGCACCACGCTGCCCCTGGTCGCGGGCGGTCCCTACGATTCGCCGCCCGCGGCGCCGGCTGGTTCGCCGCCGCCTCCGGCGGCTCCGGCAGCCCCACTGGCTGCCGCCCTGCCG
>CAJCJI010000428.1 GCA_903970595.1 Verrucomicrobiota bacterium | reverse complement strand
CCCGCTCCGCGGCACGGGCGCCGTGGATCGCCGGTGCGCTGTTCCTGGTGGCGTTCGTGCCGGAACACGTCAAGCTGTGGAACGTCCTGCCGGTCTGGTACCACCTGACGTTCCTGCTGACGCTGGTGCCGCTGTTCGGAGCCGGCGGCCTGCTGGCGCGGCGCCCGGCAAGCGCTGCCGCGGCGGGGACTCCGGGCGGCGGCGCGTTCAAGCTGACGGGCTAGGACATTTTCGTCAGGCCATTTTCGTTTAAATAAATAAGCTATAAGCTGTGCCTTCCCCCGCTTGCGGGAGCCAGCGGGGGACCGGGTAGAAGGATGGCCTGTAGGGCCGGGAGAAGGGCTGCGAGGCCAGGAGAAAGCCTCTCTCCCCCAAGCCCTCTTCCCGGGGAGGGGAGTTGTAGGCATCTATAAAAATTGCTCTGGGACTGCTTCCGAAGAACTACAGAAATGAAGCCTTCGATCTTCAGGTACGGCTGCGCAATGCTTGCGCTGCTGAGCATGCCCGCACGGGCGCTCGATTGCAGCACAATCAAAAACGCCGCGATCCGCGCCACAGTCTGCCGGGTGGATGTGCGCAACGATCCGCTCAGGCTCTTTCTGCGGGACGATGCCGGAACGCCGTTCAAATCCTTCGATGCCATCGATCGCTGGCTGATACCACGGGGGCGGCATCTGGTGTTTGCGATGAACGCCGGCATGTTCCGCCGCGACTTTTCACCCTTGGGCTTGTCGATCGCCGCGGGCCGGCAGCTGACCGGGCTTGAAACCCGTAGCAGCAAGGGCAATTTCTTTCTCAAACCGAACGGCGTGTTCCTGGTGTCCGACCGCGGCGCGCGCGTCATGGAGACCTCGGAATACGCGCTGCTGCGCGAGCACGTGATCCTGGCTACCCAGTCCGGACCGCTGCTGCTTCACGCCGGCAAGCTTCATCCGGCACTCCGGCCGCGCTCGAAGTCACGGCTGATCCGCAACGGCGTCGGCGTGACACCGGCCGGCGAAGTGCTGTTCGTCATCGCCGATTCGCCGCTGAACTTCTACGAGTTCGCCCTGCTGTTCCGCGATACCCTGCACTGCCGCGATGCCTTATACCTGGACGGCAATGTCTCCAGCCTGAAGTCGCTGCAACTGGGCAGAGACGACCACCACCACGAACTCGGCCCGATCATCGGGCTGACGGATGTGGATCGCTAGAGTTTCGTAGGGCCTGCGGCCGCCTGCGATTTTTCCCACGCACCGCGGCGGCCACGGGCCGCCCTACGATTGTCTTTGACGTTGCTTGGCTTTTGCAGTGCTTGGCTGTTGTCGTGCTTTTGACAATGACAGCAAAAAGCTGGATTCGCGCGTTCTCGGGAATGACGATTTGAGCTTTTTGGAAAGAGCGAAGTTCGCAGGCCTGTCAGCAACAGCGACTACTCCCCTTTCGATACCGCGACGCCACCCGATCCCGAAAAAACTCCTCATAGGTCATCACCGGCTCCCCCGGATGATGCGCCCGCCGATGCCCGACATAGCCCTCATAGTCGGGCACCCCGACCGCAAGCCGCGCCATCTGCCCCAGCTTGCGCACGAACGCCCGCAGCCGGCCAGCGGCCTGGGCAAGAAACGAAAAACCTTCAGCGGACCGGCGCGGCCACATAGGGCGACTCCTCCGCGGTCGGCTGCGGCGCGCGCCGCGCGCGCCAGGCGGCGCGCAGGCCGAAGATCAGGGTCAACACCACCACGGCCATGAACAGCAGCGCCAGCGCGGCGTCGACGTAATCGTTCTGCACCACCCGGCGCATCTCCTCCAGGGACTTGGCCGGAGCCAGCACCTGCCCCTGCGCCAGGGCTGCCCCGAACTTGCTGGCATGGGCCAGGAAGCCGATCCTGGGGTCGCCGGAGAACAGCTTCTGCCAGCCGGCGGTAAGAGTGCAGACCAGCAGCCAGGCCATGGGCACGGCGGTCACCCACAGGTAACGCTCGCGCTTCATCTTGACCAGGGCGACGCTGGCGAAGATCAGGGCCAGGCCGGCGAGCATCTGGTTGGAGATGCCGAACAGGGGCCACAGGGTATTGATGCCGCCCAGGGGATCGACCACGCCCTGGTAGAGGAAGTAGCCCCAGCCGGCCACGCACAGGGCGGTGGCGGCGAGGTTGGCGGCCCAGGACTCGGTGCGGCGGAACGGCGGGTACGCGGCGCCGATCAGGTCCTGGATCATGAAGCGGCAGATGCGGGTGCCGGCGTCCACCGTGGTGAGGATGAACAGGGCCTCGAACAGGATGGCGTAGTGGTACCAGAAGGCCATCATGCCGTCGCCGGGCAGCAGGCCGCGCAGGATCTGCGCCATGCCCACGGCCAGGGTGGGCGCGCCGCCGGCGCGGGACAGAATGGAGCTTTCGCCGATGTCCCGGGCGGTCTGCGTGAGCTGCGCGGGGGTGATTTGGAAGCCCCAGGCGGAGATGGCCTGGGCGGCGGACTCCACGGTACTGCCGATGGCGGCGGCGGGGCTGTTCATGGAGAAGTACACGCCGGGGTCCAGCACGCTCGCGGCGATCAGCGCCATGATGGCGACGAAGCCCTCGGTGAGCATGCCGCCGTAGCCGATGAGGCGCGCATTGCGCTCGTTGTCGAGCATCTTGGGGGTAGTGCCCGAGGACACCAGGGCATGGAAGCCGGAGACCGCGCCGCAGGCGATGGTGATGAACAGGAAGGGAAACAGGCTGCCGGAGAACACCGGGCCGCTGCCGTCGATGAAGCGCGTCACGGCCGGCAGCTTCAGCTCGGGGCGCACCAGGACGATCGCCAGCGCCAGCAGGGCGATGGTGCCGATCTTGAGAAAGGTGGACAGGTAATCGCGCGGCGCCAGCAGCAGCCACACCGGCAGCACCGAGGCGACGAAGCCGTAGGCGATGAGCATCCAGGCAAGCTGCACGGCGCTGAAGGTGAAGGCGCGGGCCCAGCCCGGGTCGGCGGCCACCACGCCGCCCAGCCATACCGACAGCAGCAGCAGGACGAAGCCGACGGCGGAAACTTCCAGCACCCGGCCAGGACGCAGGTAGCGCAGGCACACGCCCATCAGCACGGCGATGGGCAGGGTGGCGGCGACGGTGAAGCTGCCCCAGGGGCTGACCGCCAGCGCCTTGACCACGATCAGGGCCAGCACGGCCAGCAGGATCACCATGATGGCCAGCGTGCCGACCATCGCCACCCAGCCGGCGGCCGGGCCGATCTCGCTGCGCACCATGTCGCCGAGGGAGCGCGCGTCGCGCCGCGTGGACAGGAACAGGATGACGAAATCCTGTACCGCGCCGGCGAAGATGGCGCCGGCAAGGATCCACAGCGCGCCGGGCAGGTAGCCCATCTGCGCCGCCAGCACCGGCCCCACCAGCGGCCCGGCGCCAGCGATGGCGGCGAAGTGATGGCCGAACAGCACGCTGCGCTCGGTCGGCACGTAGTCCAGGCCGTCGTTGCGCCTTTGCGCGGGCGTGGCGCGCGAGGCGTCCAGACGCAAGGCCGAGTCGGCGATGAAGCGGCCGTAGAAGCGGTAGCCGACGCAGAACACCGACAGCGCCGCCGCCACCAGCCACAGGGCATTGATGGTTTCGCCGCGATGCAGGGCCAGCACCGCCAGGCATACGCAGCCCAACAGCGAAAATGCCGCCCAGGCCAATTTGCCGGTCAGCGAGCCCATCTCTCCTCCGAAGCCCGATCCCGAATGGGGAGCAGATTCGGGCGAAGCGGGCCGCCGGTCAAGCCCGAGCGCTTCAGGGCAAGGTGGTGGTGACGATGACCGGCTGCCCCGTGGTGACGGAGTTCATCAGCACCGTGGCCGAGCCGACCTGGATGCCCAGCGCCTGCAGCAGGGAATCGAGCAGGTCGCCGAGCAGGTTGTCCAGCGGCGCCAGCAGCAGCGTGTTGAGGTCGCTCAGCAGGGAATTCAGGAAAGTCGAGGTCACCGTAATGTTTATGCCGAGAACGGTGACCACGATGTGGAGATTGCCCTGGGCGACCAGGTCGCTTACCAGTGTGCTGATGCCCGCGCCGAGATTGCCGCTGGTGACCGGCGTATCCGGATTGTTGGGATCGGTGGTGGGATAGCAGGGGTTCAGGGCGCCGACAGGACTCGAGGAAGCGACCAAGTCGTTGCAGTTGAAATAGGTGTAGACATCGGTCTGGGTGGACGACAACTGCGAGGGCGGACTGGCATAGATCTCGAAAGGACCCGCGGTTCCGCTGCCGCTGCCCAAATCCACTGGTCCTACGGGGGCGTCGGTCGACACGTTCAAGGCAAGCGTGGTGATTCCGAAAACCTGGGGCGAGGTGATCGAAACCAGAGAACCTCCGGTTGGGGACAGTATCGGGTCGGACGACGCCGCTCCGATGAAGGTGCCGAGGCTAAGTTTGGCAAAATTGGCGGTGACCGCAACGTTGGCAACCGGAACACCGGCCGGGGTACCCGTGTCCGACGGGCAGGAAAGGGAACTGAGCGTACCCGTGCCGCCAGCCAACACCAGGTCCAGACCGATGTTGATGGTCGAAGGGGTCAACGTCACGATGTTCAGGGTCAGCGTTTGCAGCAGGGTTTCGATGGGGCTCAGTCCGCTGGGATCCACGGTTGCGCGCACGCGGATCGTGACCTGGGAGGTGCTGGCGCTGGCGCCGACCGGTCCGGAACCCGGCTGCATCGGCTGCTGGACCTGCAGGAATACATAAGTACTCGCCAGTCCCGGAACCGACGGCGTGCCCTGCAGCGTGAGAAAGCTGCTCGGGTTGCTGGCGCTCTGCTGCGCCGCAGCCTGCTCGCCCACCTGCATCAGCAGATCGAGCAAATTGAGGCTGGGCGCAAGCGCCGCGGCATCCGTCACCGCCGGATTGAGGCCGTCGCCGACATTGCCCAGCACATTGGCCAGCGGCACGGTCTGGCTCTTCTGGTAACTGCCCAGCGTGAGGCCGGTGATGACGTTGGCGGCCGTGGGATTGACCAGGTTCGCGGCATTGGCCAGCAGCGTCAGGTCGGCGCCGAAGGCATTGCCGCTGAGGGACAGCAGGCTGTTCAGATTGTTGACGCCGGCCGCGACCATGAGATTCGCCAGCGAGATCTGGGTGCTGGCGAGCGACTGGTAGTTGACCGCCGTGAGGTTCACCGAGGTGCCCAGCAGGGCGCCGAGCAGGGGGTTAAGGAGCGAGTTGGAAGTATTGAGGCTGACCAGGGTTGAGCCGAGGGAGAATGCACCCACCGGCTGCTCCATTGCCGTGGCCGAGGCCTTGATCAGGGTGGCGGCGCCGGGGAAAAATGTCCCGCCGATCAGAGCGGGGGCCGCCTGCGTCAGGTTGACCCGCACGGCATTGATGTTGGTGTTGCTGTCGCCGCTGGGCAGCGCGACGAAATGCCGCAAGCCGTCGCTCGGCGCCGTGTAGGTGGTGCCGCCGTCGGTGATCGACTGGCCGCCGAAGGTGTTGACCCAGCCCACCTCGACGGCGGCATGGGTACCGATGCCGGTCATGACGCTGGTGGCGGCGCTGGAGTTGTTGCCGTTGTTGGCGGTAATCGCCTGCTGCACCTGATTCCACAGTGTGCTGCCCGACCCGGTGCTGGTGGCGGGCGTGCCGCTGTTGCGGCAGCCGCTGCTGATCTGCGCGCCAGCCATTGCGCCCATGACCGCAAGCTGCTGCAAGGCGCGCTGCGCGTAGTACAGCCGGCCGATGTTGATGCCCAGTAGCAGGGACGCCACCGCGGCGATCAGGGCGACAGCGCCGAAAACGGCGGCGGCGCCGCGCTGCCGCTGCGGAGCGGCGAGGACGCCGCGGCGTCCGGCCCTGCGGGTTTGTCGCGAAGGCTTGATGGTCATGCTCGGAACTCCCTTTCAGCTTTACAGGCTCTTGGCCATTGGCGCCGGCCCGTTGGCTGCGGCGGCGCGGTCCCCGAACGGCGGTGGCTTTGATCGCAAACGAGATTGCCGCTTCCGGATGTCTCAGGGCGCCGACGTCCCACCGCGAAATCATCGGACCACGAATCGAGATTAATGCTTATCCCGAACCGGCGAAAGCGGCACTTGAGCACGGGCCAGATGAACGGTGCGTCACGTGCGCCAAGCGGCGCGAGCGGGCCGCCGCGAGGTTCATTTTTCTGCGTGCCGCTGCGTCATACTGGAACTATCGATATGCCGGCGCCCGAGGACGAAGAGTTTCACGCTTTACGGCGGCGCGACTTCGGGCAACTGCTGGAAGCCGGCCTTCATGCTGGGACAACGCGGCCGTGCCGTGCACCGAACCGGGCCTTTAAAAGCCGGGCGGAACGCCGGCCCTCATGGATTGGAATCAGCAACGCGCAAGACAACGCGGGGAGACGGAAGATGAGAAAAAGCGCCAGGCGCAGCCACACCTTCACCTGGGACGATCCGCATGCAGCGGCCGCCGCGGGTATCGGCCTGAGCGGACTGGATTACCTGCGCAAGATGGCGCAGGGCGAACTGCCGATGGCGCCGATCTCGGTGCTGATGAACGTCACCGGCGCCGAGGTGCAGGACGGCCATGCCATCTTCACCGCGCAGCCGCTGGAGTGCCACTACAACCCGATCGGCCTGGTGCACGGCGGCTTTGCCGCGACCCTGCTGGATTCGGCGATGGCCTGCGCCATCCACAGCCGCCTGCCGCAAGGACAGGCCTACACCACGCTGGACCTGAACACCCACTTCGTGCGCGCCATCACCGTGGAAACCGGCCCGGTCCGCGCCGAAGGCAAGGTAGTCCACCTGGGCTCCCGCATCGCCACCGCCGAAGGCCGGGTGATCGACGCCAGCGGCCGCATGTACGCCCACGCCACGACCACCTGCATGGTGTTCCCGGGCGGGCAGAGTTATGGGTAAAAGGCCAGCGAGGCTCCGTGGTTTTTGATTGAGCCGCGCGCCAGCGCGCACGCAAAGACTTCAGAGTACAGCGCCAGAGCGTTTTTGATTTAGATGCATGCAGCTCCTCTCCCCGCAGGCGGGGAGAGGAACAACAAACGGGGCCTCCCGCATGGGGAGAAGAAGCAAGTGAGCATATTGCGTTACCCCTCTCCCCCATGAGGGAGAGGGGTAACACATTACCGCACCACACTCGCCCCCAAAAATAGTCTCGCAATGTACTGCCACAACTCCGGACTGGAGCGCGGAAAACCGGCCGGCCTGGCCACTTCCTCGGAGCGCCGCGAGCAATCCGCCAGGGCGGTGAGGAAGTCCGGCACGGAGCGGTTTTCCCAGACCTGGCGGTTGGTTTCGTAGTCTTCGGCGAGCCGGTCGAGAAACCGCTCCAGGTCGCGCTGGGTGCGGACCTTCAGCGCCAACTGGTACATCGCGTCGGTGTGTTCGGGTGTGTTGATGAGCATGGGGTCTGGCCTGCTGCCTCAGGCAGAAGCATCCGTTCGCGGGACCTTGCGGGGTTGCCTACACGATAGTCGCGCGCGCGCTGCCTCGGCAGTGGGTAAAAAGCCCTACCCCGAGCCTCAGGCCAGGCTGCGCCCGGTCAGCCGCTCCAGCACCCGCAGCGGCGCCGATTCCGGATCGTAGAGTCCCCGCACCGGCAGGTGCAGGGTTTGCTCGAACAGGTGCTGCCCGCTCATGGCGGCATGCGAAGTCTGGTCGGAAAAGCAGATCCAGACGCTGTCCGGCGGAAACGGCATGAGCTGCTGCGGGGCGCTTTTCTGGTATTCGGCGTCGGCCTTCATGCGGTCGTGCAGCTGCAGCATGGTGTGGTCGTAGGCGCTGCGCAGCGACTTGGTGATGCGGGTCAGGTAGAGCAGCGGGGCGGCGCCGGGCCACTGCCGCGGGATCTGCGGCAGGAAGCGCCTGGCCAGGTCGGTGAAGGGCTCGCCCACCCGCCAGGTGCGCGGCACGCCGCGCGGATTGACGTTGGAGAACACCCGCAGGATGCGCTCGCCGCGGTTCGGCCGCGACGGGAAGGCGTCGACGTGCAGGCGGCTGTCGTCCTTGCGCCAGGAGC
>CAJCJI010000427.1 GCA_903970595.1 Verrucomicrobiota bacterium | reverse complement strand
CACCGCCCCCACCGCCGCCGCCGCCTCCGCCGCCGGTGACGGTGATGATCTCAACCACCGGATTGGTCGGCAACTCGCGGGTCTGGCCGTAAAAGGCCGTAAACGTCATGGTCAGCCGTTCGGTCAGGGACCGGAATGCATAGAGCCCAATCTGGTCCTGCGTGGTCAGGACGCCCTGGCCGGTTGGCGCCACATTCCGCGTAAGCTTGGCACTGAGGGTATAAAGCTGAGCGGTGCGTTGCAGCAGGGCCGATCCGGCAAACCCGGTATATCTACCCAGGCTCGAAGTCACGTAAGCCGGGCCCGCGGCAAGGGAAGTTTTCCAAAGCTCGTTCAATTGGTAGTCAAGGCTTACCGTCGGCTGATAGCTGGTGGTCACCAAGTCGTCCGCCGACACGAACAGGCGGTTGACCGCCACGTTGAGTCCGAGCTTGGCTTTCTCGGTCGCCTGGTAGCTGGCGACGCCGTTGAGCCCCGCGTAGTTGTAGTCGATCAGTCCGCTTTCGCCGACATTCTGATAAACGACGCGCTGAAAGGCACCCTGCAAAGCCAGTGTGACCAATTCCGTCAGCTGATAACTGGGTCCGGCGGTGAAGGAGGCGCTGTCATGCCGGCGATCGCCGGCGGTCAGGGCCGTCGTACCCACTTCGCTGATCAACGTGGTGTCGTGCGCGAGCTGGGAGGTGGCGGTCCAGCTCGTCCGGTCGAAGTTGTAATTGGCCGCAACGTCCAGGTACTGATTGTCCTGATCGAGAAACGCATGGCTTGGGAAGTAGTTGAAATCCAGCCGCGGGGTCACGGTCAGTCCCGCCCGGCCGGTCTGATGGTCCAGCTTCCCGGACAATTCGGCGTTCAGATCGGCCGTGTTGCCGACAAAGGCAAACGAATTGGTCGGCACCAGCACCGGGTTGTAATCGTACTGCGCACCCGCCTGCGCGGTTGGAGCGAAGGTCCAGGGCGCGGCAAATGCGGGCGCGGCCACGGCGCAAGCCATGACGATCGCCGCCCACAAAATCCGGTGTCGCATCAATCTCACGGAACGATGACCGTATCACCACTGTGCAGGAGAATATTCTGATCGAGCGATTTGCCGTGCTCGATGTCGCTGTAGCGGAAGCGGAACGATACTTCCCTGCCGCCCTCGCGCCGCAAAACCCGGATGCTGTCCAGCGAAGCGAACGGCGTCGCGCCGCCCGCCAACCCGAGCGCCTGCATCACATCGACGTCCCCGGTGAGCGGGAATTCGCCAGGCTTGTTGACCTTGCCGACCACGTAGATGCGGTTGCCGCTGATCAGCTTGATCGAAACCGTGACCACCGGGTCCGGGATGAACTTGTGGAGCCGCTCTTCGATCGAGGCCCGCACTTCCTCGGTGGTGCGTCCGGCCGCCGGCAGATCGCCCGCCAGAGCCATGGAAATGCCGCCGTCGGGACGGACGAACACGTCTGACAGCAGGTCCGGCTCCTTCCACACGGAGATCGTCAACTCGTCGCCGGGCTGAATCCTGTAGGTACCTGGATTGGCATAGGCCGCAACACCGGGTGAGGACATCGCAGAGGAATCTGGCGCCCGGCCCGCAGGTGCCGCGTCGGCATCATCGGCTCTATACGCGGGAAGGACTTTGGGATCGTCCTGGGCGGAGGATGGGAGTGAAAAAACACCCAGAGCGGCAACGGCGGCGAATGCGGAGAGCAAGGCCGCGGACAAACAACGTGTTTGATTGGACATGGTCGATTTCGAGCTGCGGGCTTGGGATTTGATGACCGGCTGCGCCGGGAATTGGCAAAGCGGATTTGCCGGCGCTTTTTGAACGCCTTTTCTGGAAATCCAATCGTTCACTTTAAAGTTTTCCTGTGACATATTTGTTGCCCGGTGCCTCAGAACGAGGCGGCGACATCGAGCTGCAGGATGTTGATGGCCAGCGCCTGCCCGCCCGGCAGATCGATGGCCCGGCCGCTCATCCAGCGCAGGCCGAGCACGGTATTCTTGGCGATTCCGTAGTGAGCGCTCAGGTAGTAACCGGCTGAGTTGGTGCCGCCAAGCATGAAGTCCGAGTCGCAGAGCGCATCGAGCGTGGCATCGCGCTCGATGTGTTTATAACCGAAGGTGGCGGACCAGTTGCCGGGGACGGCGATGACCGGCATGCCGACGGTCAATGCGCCCTGGTAGCCCACCGTGCGCGCCAGCAGGGTCTGACCGGTGCGATTGAAAATCTCGCTGCTCTTGAACCCCAGGTTTTTGACGTAGTCGCCATCGACGATGACATGGATGGGGCTGAAGTTCGCCACATCCACCGAGGTTGACAGGTTCAGCTCGCTGAACTTCGATACCAGACCCAGGGCGCCCGGCGTGGTGATGTTGTTTTGCACGTCGTACAGTTCGTGGAGATCGAACACCGAGTTGCCCCCCTGGCGGAACCCGGCCTGGGTGCTGTCGTACTCAGTGGGATCGAGCAGCGGGGCCATCTGTCCTTCGAGGTGACGGTAATCGTACCAGGCGGCTCCGAACTTGATATCGCTCTGCTCGTAAAAACGCCAGCCCAGATCGCCCTGGTAGGCGAACAGCCACTTACTGTTGGTCGGGTTGCCGGGCGTGCTGATCACCTGGTTATCCTGCAATTGCACCGGCAGGGCGCCGGCGACCAGGGCGCCGACCAGGTTGCTGCCGAGGTCATGGGCAAACTTTACCGCCAGACCTTCCGGGCTGTAATTGACGCTCCACACCATCTCGGTCGGTGAAAAGAATGGATTGGCGAAGCGTCCGCCGGTGACGGTCAACCAGGTGAACGGCCGGTAGCGGATGTAGGCCCGGTCAAGTCCCACCGAGTCGCGTTCGTCGTAGTTGCCGAGGGTCTGGTTTTCCGAGACCGGGTTGCTGCCGCTGCTGGCGCCGCCGCTGGCGATGCGGACCCCCAGGTTGATCTGATCGGAAAGGATCGCGTCAAAGCCCAAACGCGCCCGCAGGCGCAGGCGGTTGCGGGTGTCCTGGTCGTTGTTCAACTGATAACCGGAGGAATAGCTCCCGGGGGAGGTCAAGTCCAGTATCGAGGGCGCCGTATTCGGCTGGTTGGTGCCGGGGAAGCTGTCCAGTTCGTAGCGCAGACGGAAGTCCGCTTCCGGCGAAATGCGGCTGACCCAGGCCGGCAGCGTGCCCGGATCGCCCCAGCGCTCGGTCTTGGCCTGCGCCAGGACCTCCTTGCGCAATTCCTCGAGCATTTCCTCCTTGACCACTTCCGGCACGTAGGGGACGCGGACCGTGGCCGGCTCCTGCGCGGGGGCGGCAGCGGCAGCGGAAGGAGGGGGCGGGCTGCTGCCCTCGCCGGCGGCTGACGCGGCTGCGGCCGGTGTTGCGGGTGCCGCGGCAGCGGCGTGTGCAGGCACCGGCGCAGGTACCGGAGGCGCAGGCGTGGGTACGGGGGGAGGCGCGGCAGCAGCCTCGGGTGCCGCTGCCGCCGTGGTCGCCGGCTTGGCCGGGCCCTTACGAACATCGGCCGCCGCCTGGCGGATCAGCGAATCGCCCTTCTCGCGGCTCAGGGCCCCCTGCTCGACCAGCTGGTTGATGGTGCTGATGTAGACATCGAGCTGTTTACGCTGATCGTCGCGGTCATCGGCGTGCGCGGCGGTTGCCGCCGCGAGGAGGGCCAGGGCGATGCTGCGGGCGAATCGATTGGACATTTGTGATCTGCCGGACTCTTGGTATTGATGTTGATTATCTGTTTTCGATGAACATCACTGAACGCTGATATCCAGACCGATCGGCATCGGCATGTCGGCCGGCGGCGCCTCGCGGACGCGTACAAGTTCGGCAAACGCGGTCTGCAGCAGCTGTTCGGTGGCTGGATTGCCGAAGGTGCGCAGCAGCTTGAAGCGCGCCACCTCGCCGCCAGGGCTCAGCCACAGCAGGACTTTCCCACCGGAATCGCGCAGCTTGCGCCGCGATAATTCGTCCTGGATCTGTTGCGTCAGCCGCGAGGTATACGCCGCATATTTGTAGCGGTCGTCGCCGCCGCCAATCTCGCCGCCCTTGTAGTCGTTTTTCACCTCGCCGGCGGAAAACGGGCTGGGCGCATCGCCCGCCGCGCCTTCCATTTTCAACTGCTGCGGCTCCGGCGGAGGCGGCGTCTTCTGGTTTTCGGGCTGCGGTTGCGGCTTGGCTTCCGGCTTGGGTTCTGGCTTTTTTTCCTCTTTCGGCGGCGGCGGCGGCGGTTGATCCGGCAGCAGCATGATCTTCGCGGTCTGATGACGCGGCACCACCGGCGCGCTCATCATGGCCCTGATGCCCCAGATCAACAGAGCCAGCAGGATCAGGCCGCCGATCGCAACCCCGGCCTTGAACGCCGGCGAAGCGGCTGGCGGTTCCTCATAGTTGTAGTCGATGGAGCGGCTCATGATCAGGTACCGATGCGGGAGGTGACCAGGCCCATGTTGATCTGCAGGCGCTCGCACAGATCGACAATTTCCACCACCTTGGCATATTGCGCCTGGGGATCGCCTTTGATGATCACCGAGGACTTTGCATCGCGCGCCTTGGCCGCGTTCAGCTGCGTTTCCAGTTCCGCCAGGCTGACGCCGACGCCGTTGATCAGCACCGCGCCGCCGGGCATGATCTGCACCACCTTGATCTCATGCTTTTCGGTGCTCGGCTTGTTCGAAGGCTTGGGCATGGAGATGCTCAGGCCGCGGACGGTCGCCGTGGTCATGAGAATGAACACCACCAGCAGCACATACGCCAGGTCGAGCATCGGCGTCACGTTGATCGTGTCGTAGGGTTTGGACTCGGTATTGACTTGCATGATTTAAGCCTTCCTGCGCGCCCTATTGAGCGCGCTTGGTGACCAGCCCCACTTCGGTGATATCCAGATGCTTGGCGATTTCCAGCACTTCCATGATCTTCTGGTACTGCGTCGCCGCGTCGCCTTTCAGCACCACGGGCAGATTGGGGTTCGCCGCCTTGTACTGCGCCAGGCTGGCGCGCAATTGGTCCAGGGTCACGGGATAGGCGTCGAGATACAGCGAGCCATCGGCCGTGATGGTGATGGCGCGGGTCTGCGGCTTGGCCAGGTTGTTGGTGGTCTGGGTCAGCGGCGCCTGAACGCGTATGCCCTGCACCGAAGCCGTGGTCAGGATGATGAAGGTCACCAGCAGCACGTACGCCAGATCCAACATCGGCGTGATGTTGATGTCGTCATAGAGCTGGTTTTCTTCCTTCAGATCCGCGGACAAGGTTCGTTCCTCCTGGGATTGGGGCCAAGGCCTAGCCGGCGCCGTAGAGTTCGGCGGCGCGGGTGACGAACTCATCCACGAAAATCTGCATGTCCGCGGACACCACCTTGATGCGCGAGGCCAGGTAGTTGTAGCCGAACAGAGACGGGATGGCGACGCCCAGGCCCGCCACGGTGGCCAGCAGCGCGCCGGCGATACCGGGGGCGATGGCGTTGACGTTGACGTCACCCGCCGCGGCAATGGCGGCGAAGGTGATCATCACGCCCACCACGGTGCCGAGCAGCCCGAGGAACGGGCCGCCGGCAATGGCGATGGTCAGCAGCACCATCTTGCCGTTGAGGCGCTGGTTCTCGCGCACCACCTGGGCATCGACGGCGGCCTTGACCGCGTCCAGCGCCGCGCCGGACAAGAACTTCTCGCCGTGGCCGACTTCGCGCTTTCTCAATTCGCGCGCTCCGGCGCGATACAGCCGGTAGATCGGCGAATTGGGGAATTCATTGACGGTTTCGACCGCCGGCGTGCTTTGCCGCCGCGCGACGGCCCGAGAATTCGAGGGAGTGCTGGGCTTGCCGGCCAGCGAGAGCAGGTCCTGTGCCTCGCCGAAACGATCCATAAACGCATCGTTGGCCGCTTCCACGCGCCGCACCAGCATGGCCTTGTCGAGCATGACCCAGACGGAGATGGCGAACATCACGCCGAGGATGGCGATGACGGCCATGCCGTCGGGCGTCAGCGCCTTGAACAGGATGCCGAAGTAGTTCGGCCCGCTCTCGCCGCTGTCGACGGTATCCGGCGTCTGGGTTTGGGTGGCGACCAATTTCGGATCGGCGCCCTGGGAGGCGTAAGCCAGTCCGATCCAATCGGCGCTGCGCTCCACGGCGGCGAACTGCAACTCGTCGAACAAACCCTGGTAGCCGTCGCCGAGCGCGATTTCACCCTCGATCGGAGCGGCCTGGTCGGCCGGAACATCGCCCTGGCCGGTGCGGGCGCCGTTGACGTACAGCGCAAGCTTGCCCGAGCCCAGCGTGAGGACGACGTTGGACCAGTTGGCGGGCGCGATCGCCCCGCCGTCCAGCTTGAACTTGCCCAGGGTGGCGCTGAGCGCGCCGTTGTCCAGGGCGACTTTCAGCGGCCCCTGCGCATACAGCGTTCCTTGCGCGGTATCCGGCTTGATCCAGAAACTCAGGGTGAGCGGGCCGCTCGCGGGCGCCTTGATGCTGGTGCCCGCCGGAAAGCTCAAGGCGGTGCCGCTGAACCGGGCGCTGGAACCGATCAGGCCGTTGGGTTCCACTGTCGTCGGCGCCGTGGCCTTGATGGTACCGGTCTGGTCGCTGGCAATCCCGTCCTTGTCGGCGAAATGCAGCACGGCCACCGTGTTCGAATCGTAGACTTCCGCGCCATCGTCGGCCTGCGGCGGCGCAGCCTGGTTGCCGGCGTAGGCAAAAATCTGGTTCTTGTCGGTTCCCGGCAAAATGTTCGGCACCTGTACCCAGACCACCGCAAGTTCATTGGCGCTGTCGTAGCGCTCGATGTGAAATTTCAACGGCGTCTTGTCATCCCCGGCCACCAAGCGCAGGTCGGAACCGTCCGGCTTGGCCGAAGCGAAATCGAAGTTGCCGGAGTGCAGGCGCACCGGGATCACCAGGCCGGATATCGCATCCTTGGTGGACACCCCGGCCGCGGAAGTATTGAGGATGATCTGCGTCCTTTCCTTCCAGTCCTTGTTCCACCAGGCATGGGCGACGACCGGCAGCAGCAGCAAAATAGCGAACAGTGCTTTACTGATTTTCATTGTGTGGTGCGTTCTTGGAAAGCGCCGGAATGGTCAAATCGAAGTGACGTTCGGCGGGGATCGCGAGGGCAAGAAGTGCCGGTGGTCATTGGTTCTCGCACTCCTTCTCGCCGAGGCAGAACAGGTTCACCTGGACAAACTGCGGCCTCATGCTGTCGGCAAGCTGCTGGCTGCTGGCCGCGGCGTCGGAGAGCGTCTGCTCCAGGGCGTTCGCCACGGCCTTGCCGGCGTCGCCGAGGGAGCCGGCGCCGCTGAGCGCGCCAGCCAGCGCGCCGCTGTCGGAAGCCGGAAGCCCGGTCGAGGTGCCGCCGACCTTGATGTTGCCCGCGTTGAGCACGGCGGTGGCCGCGATGTTGAGATTTCCCGCAACGCGGATGCCGGCGTCGCCGGCGTTGACCACGCCGGTCGGCGCGATCA
The DNA here is from genome assembly GCA_903970595.1 of Verrucomicrobiota bacterium. Classification (GTDB taxonomy): domain Bacteria; phylum Pseudomonadota; class Gammaproteobacteria; order Nevskiales; family Nevskiaceae; genus Nevskia. The sequence continues at coordinate 9,269 of CAJCJI010000427.1, read as the reverse complement.
GGTCGACGATGCCCGCTACCTCGGTCGAAGAAGTCAGCAGCTGTCCGATGCCGCTGCCGTTGACGTCGCCCACCGGGTTGACGAAGACGTTGCCGTTGGCATCGGTTTCCACCACCGGCGGCGGCGCGCCCTGGGCGGTCTTGGCGCCTTCGCCGGCGTCGATGCTGCCGTAGGAGGACCACAGGATGATGTCGCCGCCCTGCAGCGTCAGGATGCGCGATTGGTTCACGTCGAAATTGCCGTTGGCGAAACCCTGGATCGCGCCTTGCGACAGCACCAGCAGGCCCAGGTTGGCGTCCGCCGACAGCGGCGGGTTGAATGAATTGTCCTGCTTCAGGGTGCTCAGTTCCGCCGGCGGATTGGGCACGCCGACCACCACCGCGCCGCCCGGGGCCATCAGGTCGATGTCGCCGCCCTGCTCGGTTTTCAACTGGCTGAAGAACAAGTCGATATCGCCCGAATACGCCAGGGCGTTGCCGGCGGCGTCCTTGGTCGGGAACAGTGTGGAGATGGCGTTGTAGCCGCGCGAGTAGTCCGCCCCGGTCTGCGTGTGGGCCAAGCCGGTCGCGTTCAGTTCGTCGGTCAGCACCTGGGAGATCAACGGCAACTGCTGCTGCGGGGTCAAGGCCTGGAACTGCGTCAGTGCCTGGGCATTGCTCAGGCCCGTATCGGTCGCCGGATACAGCTGGCTCATGTAGGCGTCGAGCGTGCTCGCATAGATACTGGCGGTGCCGGACGAACTGGGACTCAGGTAGCTTGTGATGAAGGCCGAAGCATCAGGTTGCCGCATGGTGCCGTCGGCATTCGTGCCCAGGCCCGCCGCCACCACCAGGGTCGCGCCGGTCGAGGGCAGGCGCACGTCGTTGAGATCGCCGGAGGTAACGATGCCGGTGCCGTCGCCCAGGTTGATCGCGCCGCCGGCGAGCGCTTCGACAAAGCCGGGCCCGCCCACGGTGATGCCGTCCGAGTTCGAAGCGAGCTGGTTGTTCACCGGGTTCAGCGGCGTCGCGAACAGGATGGTGCCGCCGGCCTCGAACAGCGTGACGTCGGAAGGATTCAGGTTCTTGCCGGCATAGTTGATATTGCTGATGCTGCCGCCGGCGACGAGATCGGCGAATTTCGGCAGGGTGATGTCGCTTATGTTGTCGCCTGTTGCGCCGATGATGCTGCCGGTCTGGGCAACGATCATGACCGGCTGACTGTCATTCTGATGCAGAGGCGTGGTCGGCAGGGGGTCGAGGTCCAGTACGAAATCGTTCAGGGTGACGCCTGGAGCCGGGGAGAAAACCGTGTTGACCTGGGCCGGATCCGCCTCCGACATGCTGAGTGTCACCCCCGCAGACAAGTCCACATTTCCCTGGGCCAGCAACCGCAAATTTCCGCTTGGCGCGGGATAGAGCTCCATGGTCCGGTCGACCGAGATATTGCCGGAGAATGCAAGCGCATTCACGCTCGCCGGGTAGATCACATTAGTGGAAAGGTAGCCACCGTCGAACAGGCCCGATTCACTGGATGCGAAGATCACTCCGTTGGCATCGTTGGGCAGCGCGGTGTCGCCGGCAATACTGGTGACACTCACGGTGCTCGAAGGGGAGTAGGTGTAAAAATACGAATTGATCGCGATCTTGCCAAAGGCGTTTTCGTTGGTGACGGCCATCGGCAATGCAGTACTGTTGAAATCGGCGGCTATGCTGGCGCCGGTGCGTCCTTGCACGTCAAAGCTGCTGTCTGCCTGCACCAGGGTGGGCGCCTCGCTGCCGGAGGTACCGGCGGCCTGGACAGCGCCTCCGGAAATGATCGCGGCGTGGCCCAGATCATCCTCGTACAGCCCGCCATTGATATTGCCGCCGGCTTGGATCGACAGATTGCCGCCACCGTCGATCACCAGGTTGGTCTGGCCAGTGGCGCTGTTATAGCCAAGGCGTCCGGTGGTCGGAATCACCGCGGACAGATTGCTGATGTCGCCGCCGGCCTGCACCGACACATTGCCGCCGCCCAGCGCGCCGACGCCTTGCTGGAACTGGCTGAATTCGATCCACCAGGCGGTATCGGTGGTGAAGCCGCCGTTCGCCGCGGCGCCCTGCCGCCAAAGCCAGTTCGAGACCAGGTCGGTGGTGGGCGCACTGACCACGTCGCCTCCGGCGTTGATGCTGACGTTGCCGCCGTTGACCGGAAATTGCGCCGCAATGTTGTTCTTGAGCTTGGGCTGCGTGAAATCGCTGAGCCCGTTGGAGGAACTCGACCCGGCCGTGTAGATGACCGAAGTCTGGCCGTTGGACGCCACATCGAGACTGCTGTCGCAGCCCAGGCACACTTCGCCGCCCGCCGCCACAGCGATATTGCCGGTGCCGGTGCGGATCAGGTTACCCGGCGTCAGGATGAAGTTGCCGGTGCCGGAAACGGTGGCGAGCGGGTTGGCCGAAGCCAGGTTCGCGCCGGCGGCGAGCTGGTAGGAGCCGGAGGGGGCGCTGCTCAGGACCCAGTTGGTGAGGGTACTGCCGCTGGTGGTGAAGCCGTCGGTCAGCGAGCCGTCGAAGACCAGGTCGCCGGCGGCGCGCAGGGTCAGATCGATTGGAACGCCGCCGGCCTCAAGCGCATTCAGGTTCAGGGTATCGGTGACGGTGAGGTCGGAAGTGCTGTCCACTTCGATCGCCGGCCGCACCTGCACGGTGTAGGCCGCACCGGCCGGTGCCAGACCGGCCGAACTCAGGTTGGCGTAAGCCTGCTCATCGCTGGTCAGCGCGGTCATGTCCAGGGACGAGGCGCTGTATTGGGTCACCGCGTCAACCACCACTGTCGCCGGCTGGCTGCTTACGATGGTCGCGGCGATCGGATTGACGTTGACGGTGTTGCTGGCGACGTTGTACGGGGCGCGCAACAGCAGTTGCCCGTCCGGATCGACACCGGGGTTCACGCCGACATTGGTGCTGGACTGGCCGCTGAGGTTTACCGTGGCGGTGTTGGTCAGGGTGATCATGCCCGCACTGCTGCCCAGGGTGACGTCGCCGCCCCGCGCCGTCTCGTCGCCGACCGGGGTTCCGGCCGCAGAATTCAAGGTGCCGCTCACGGTCAGGTTACCGGACGACCACAAGCCGATGGTGCCGCCATTGCCGCTCGACGCGTTACCGCCGCTGGTGTCCACCGTGCCGGCCACGGTGATCGCGCCCTGGTTGGCGGTGAGCGAAAAGCTGCTTGCCTTGACCGTATCGGCGGAGGCGATGGTGACATTGCCGGTGCCGATGGTCTCGCTGACCGCACCGAAGAAGCCGCCGCTTGACAGCGCCGAGTTCAAATCCGAGAAACCGTTGGTGAAGTTGCCCAGGTCGTTGACCGCGAGCATGAAGCTGCCGCCGGACTTGCCGCCCGGTGCGGCGCCATTTATGGTGCCGCCCAGAGTGAACTCGCCATTTGGCGCCAGGACGCTGAGGCTGCCCGCATCGCCGGTGGTCACGCCATCCGGTGCGGTAACGCCCGAAACGTTGACGGTGGCACCGCTGGCAATGCTGACGTTGCCCTGCGCGGCGGCGAGGCTGACCGTACCGCCGGAGGCGACGGCGTAGCTGTTGAAGAACTGGATTGCAGCGCCGGTGGCTTCAGTCACCGAGCCGCTGCCCAGCGTCACATTGCCGGTGCTGGCCTGCAGCGACACGATGCCCGCGGGCAGATCGATGAAACCATTCTGCGTGATGCTGGTGCCGGTGATCGCCAGTTCCCCGCCCAGCCCGGCGGGCGGCAGCTTGGCGGCGGCCACGGCACCGCTGCCGGCCGGGTTGATGATCACCGCGCCGCTGTTGTTGGTGATGCTTTGCGTGGCGCCGCCGTCGGTGCTCAGGCGCGCCGCGGTCAGCTGCAGGTCGCCGGCGTTGGTCAGGCTCAGCGTTCCGCTGGCTTGCGCCCGGAGATCGCCCGCGGCATTCAGGTTGACCGTGCTGAAACCTTGAATGTCCTTGTCGCCAGCGCCCAGGTTGATTTGCCCGGAACCGGTCTGCGAGCCCGCAACAGCGGTGAGCGTGAGCTGGCCGCTGCCGTTGGGCGCCGCGGCGAACGGTGCCGTGGTCTGCGTATCGCCCGCATTGCTCAGCGTGATACTGCCGGCTTCCACGGTGGTGTTGCCGCCGCCGTAACCGCCGATACCGCGGGCGTCGAGGGTGATGCTCTGCAGCACCGGCGCGCCGCTCGCGTTGAGCGTGCCCAGCTGCACCGGGCCGTAGAAATTGATGGTGGTGTCGCTGTGCAGGGTCAGCGCGGTGAGCCCGGTCAGATCGGCCAGCAGTTGCGAGGTGAAATTCAGGCCGGTGGTGCCGGCGGGCACCGCACCCAGACTGATCTGGCTGGACGAGGCATCCACCGCCTGCGCCGAAATGTTGGCGTCCGATGCAATGGTGGTGTTGGCGGCGGCATCCAGGATCAGGCTGGCCGCGGCAAGGGTGGCGCCGGCACTGGTGCCGCCGGAAATGGTCGCGCCCGAATCCACCGCCAGCGTTCCCACCGCGCCGGCGGGCACATCGCTGCGGCTGAGCGTGACCTGCGGACCGCTGGACACGCGCAATACCGCCCCATCGCCATTGACCAGCAGATTGTCGGAGACCGTTGACGTGCCGCTCGCCACGATAGCACTGCCCGGATCCAGCTCGACTTTCCCCGTCGCGGCCAGGATGATCTCCGGCGCCGTCAATGGATCGCTGGCGCTGTTCTCCACCGTGACCGTGCCGGCCGCCACGTTCAACTGGTCGCCCGAGGAAGTGGTGGTGCGGGTGGCGCCGAGGATGATGCTGGACGCGCCCAGGGCGTCGAGGGAACTGGCCGTCAGCTGCAGCGAGCCGTCCGGCGTGGCGCTGGCGTTCACCACCTCGATGTTGGCCGCTTCGATCGACACGTCGCCGCCGCGTCCGGTCTGGGTGATGTTGTCGCCGCTGGAATTCTGGCCGCTTACGAACTGCCCGGGCGTGAACGAGACCGTGCCGTCCAGGCTGAGCGCGCCGGTCGCGCCAAGCTGGAGCTGGCCGGCGTCGACCGGGAGATTCGTCACCGTGGTTCCGGCGGCGATCGCGGCGCTGTTGAAGAAGGCGTTGGCGTAGGTACTGGTGTACTGCGACTGCGTATTGACCACCGCGTTCGGCGCCAGCAGGAAGGTCGAGGTACGGCTGTCGTAGATGTCCGTGCCGGCCACGGCGAACTGACCCGCCACCAGGTAGGACCCGTTGGCCTGCTTGACCGCCGTTCCCGGCGCCAGATCGCTGGAGGACTGTACCAGCGAGACGGCATAGGCGCCCGGCAGCAGGGCATACCTGGCCGGCAGCAAGGCGTAGTAACCGGCGGCGAGACCCGGTACGCCGGAGATGTAGATGTCCTGGCCGACCGGGATATTGGTACCGGCACCGTACTGGTGGTCGATCGGCGCGTACTGCGACGACAGGCTCGGCACGATGGCGTAGCTGTACACGCCGCTGCCCGGAGCGAGCACGTCCATCGAACCGCCGGTGCCCGCGATGAATTCGTAGGCATACAGGTCGCCGCCGCCGGACAGGTCCAGGCTGGCGCCGCTGGCGACCTTGACCGTGTTGCCGTTCAGGTTGATCTGCTTCGCCGGCAGGCCGGTAATCAGATCGGTGGTGGTGCCGGATCCGGTGCCGCCGACCAGGTAGGTCAGGTTCGAGCCGTTTTCGGTGGATCCGTAGGGGATGGTCAGGCCATCCGCGGATACCGAGGTCAGGCTTCCGGCCGAGAGCGTTACCGTGCCCGATTGACCGGTACTCGCGTCGCTGATGCCATTCAGGGAGATTTGCCCTAACGGCGCCCGCAGCACACCCGATTGCGTAATGGAGGAAGAGTCGATGGTCAGGCTGCCAAGCGCCGAAAGCGGCACCCCTGGCGCCGGGGCGCCCGGATCTGCGTTGGCAATCGTCACTGTGCCGGGGATATAGCTATAGCTTGCCGCGAGCGTCGGCGCCGCCGCGTTGAGATCCGCCGGGTTGATGGTGAACTGGGCATTGGTCACCGGGTAAATCTGCGCCGCGTCGAAGCTCAGGTTGGCGGTGCTTTCCAGTGAGCCGGTGAAGTCGGTATCGTTGTTGCTGTCGGTGCCGAAGCCGAGCCGGATATCGCCGGTGCTGTTGAACGCCGCGGTGCCGAAGCCGCTCAACACGCTGTAGCCGCGGATGTCGAGCAGCTCGGAGGACACATCGAGCGTGGCGTTTCCGCTCGCCGGCGAATACACCTGGCCATACTCGCCTTCACCAGGGGCGAAGTATTGACTATTGCCCAAGGCCACATAGGCCGCCGTGACGTTGGCCGTGGTGCCGGCGGTCGCCGCCAGTTCCGGCGCATCCAGGGTCAGGCTCGCGGTGCTGGTCGAGCCCAGGTTCAGCTTCGTCGTCGCGCCATCCAGTGTGATGATGTCGGCACTGCGGAAACTCAGATTGCTGAATCCGCCATTGGCAAAGGCGCCGGTGCTGACCGTGCCGGTGCCGTCCGTCGCCGGCAAGGCGTCGGACAGCGAGGAAACCGGCAGGCTGGTGATCGTCAGGTTCCGCTCGTTCGTCGGGAAAGGCGTACCCGAACCGCCGCCGGAGTTGTACGCGTTGGTCACGTCCAGTGAATACAGATCGAGACCGATGCTAAGGGAGCCGCCGCCAGCGCCCGCAACCGGGGCGGCCTTGCCCTCGAGGTTGGCGTTGAGCACCAGGTTTTCGCGCGCATCGATGTTGATGTTGCCGGCAGCGCCGGCGACCAGCGTGGGCGTCACGCCCTTGCTGTTGATAATGTCCACGGTGCCATCAGCGGCCGACACATTCAGGTTCGCGCCGCTCTGCGCCACCACCGAGCCTTTGTAGGCCAGGACATTGATGGTGCCGCCGGACAGAACCTGCCCTTCCAGGTAACCCTGTGGATTGTCGGTGTAGATCGCATCAAAGCCGAGGGCCGACAACTGGGCCGAACTGCCGATCAGAAGCTGCTGCGTGGCCACATACCCAATGGTATCGCTGCTGCTTGCCGCATTGCTGGCCAAGGAAACCTGCAGATTTATCGTGCCGGCGGGCGCGACGATGTTGCCGTACACGCTGAGGTTGCCGTTGGCGCTCGACAGGCTGACGCTGCCGCCCGGATCGGTCTGGATCACCGTATTGGCGTTCAATACCAGATTGCCCGGTCCGCTGCCCGCAGCGGCGGAGCCGGTCGCGGCGAAGCTGACGCTGGCGGCGCCGCGCTGCTGCGCCGGCAGCGTTTCGAGCTGGGTGAAGTTCAGTAAATCCGAACCGGTGGCCTGCAGCAGCGGATTCTGGTCCAGGACCAGGTTCTGCTGCGTCGGCTGTATGGTCACGGTGGATCCGGCAGCGCCAGAACCGATGGTGACGTTCTGGATACCGCTGATGCTGTAATTCTTGAAGCCACCCTCGGTGAAGAAGTCGGGTGTCAGCGGCAACTCTCCGGGAGTAGTCCCGGTGGTCGTGCCGCCCACTGTCACCGAAGCGGACGAGATCGACAATGAACCGCCGGAGTCGAGACTGGCGCCAAGCAATGCGCCACCCAGGGTGACACCGTTATTGAAATCGCCGTTGTTCGGTTGACCGACGTTGGCGGCCAACAGGATGCTTCCGGCCGCGCCATCGCTCAGCTTGCCACTGGAATTCTCCCAGCCGCCGCCGGAGACGTTGATCAGGCTGTCGCTGTCCAGCATCACGTTGCCGTAGGCCTTCAGCGAAACCGAGCCGCCGTTGATCAGGATGGCGCCGGTGCCGGCTTGCGCCCCTGCAAAGGTCGAATCGTTGACCCAGGTGCCGCTGGTGTCGATGCCGGCATCGCTGCCGAGCACGATGTCGTTGTTCGTCAGCACCGTTGGAGTTGTTGACGAACCCACCAGATCGACGAAGTTGGGATTCGTACTGAGGAAGATCGCCGAGCCCGGCGCGCGAATCACACCATCGACGGAAATGGACTGGGCGGTGAATGACACCACGCCATTTCCGGCCAGGTTGAGCTGCTGTCCTGCAGGCAGCATGATGCTGCCGTTGCTATTCAGGGAAATGCTGCTGAAGCCGCTTTGCGAAAGCTGCGACGGCGAAATGATCGTTTCATCCTGATCGTTTGCAGTCTGACCATTCGGCAATACCTCCGTCGGCAACACCGGCTGAACGGTACTGGATGGATTGTAGCCCGCGGGGAAATTGCTGTCGGTAGCGCCGTTCTGCAAGAGGATCGAAGGCGCACCCTCATTCTTTTCGTCTCCAAAATTGCCCAGGGGGGCCGCGCTGCTGTCGCCGATTACCAGGGTTCCACCCGCTGGCAAGGTACCGGCCTGGCGCTGGTTGATGCCGGTAACGGTCTGGCCCAGCAGCGAGCCGCGCAGGTAGATCTGCGCACCGGTGATGTCGATGGTGCCGGCGTCGGAGCCCTGGATGTAGCCGGGCAGGAGCGCTTCCGTGTTATGGGATTGGGTGATGTTCGCGGTCGTGTCGGTAAACGAGCCGCTGTTGGCGATCGCCACGTACTGGATATCGGTGGGCGCATCGCCGATGTTGTAGATGATGCCGTTTGCGCCCAACAATTCCGTGGGGGCCGGACCCAGGCCGCTTTGTGCCGCCACGCTGCCGCCGGACACGTTGAGTGTCGAGCCGCTGCGGGCGACCACCTCGCCCGCGGAATTCAAATTGATCGTGCCGCCCACCGTCAGCTTTTCCTGGATGCTGCGGCCGACCGTATCGGCGTACGACTGCAGCGTCGCCGCATTCAGCAGGGGCGAGCCCACGGCCAGATCGACGGTCACGGTCTGGCCGTGCAGGAAGCCGCTGCGCTGCAGCGGATCATCCTGCAACTCGTTGGCGCCCAGTTCGATCTGCACCATGTTTTCCGAGGCCGGAATTGACACATTGGTCAATCCCGAGACGTCGATGGTGCTGCCGGAATCCAGATAGATGGTGCTGCCGTCGTTTCCTGGAGTGAGGCTATGCGTGTTGACCGCTTTGGCGTAGTTGAACGGATCGGCGGAGGCCAGCACGTTGACGGTGGCGCCCGGCGCCCGCACCGTGGCGGTGCCCATCAACGCGACCGTCTGGCCGATCAGATTGATCTGCGAGGGATAGAACGTCTGGGCATCGGTGATGGTGGCGGTACTGGTGGTATCCGCCTCGATGGTGGTGACGCTGCCGCTGCCGAGTGTGAGCACGCCGCCGTAGGGGCTGGCGGTGCTGCCCGGGGGCGGTGTGACGGTCTCGCTGTTCGGCAGCATCTGGCCCTGCACCAGCCCGGTAGCGCTGCTGTTGTAGAAGCTT
>CAJCJI010000426.1 GCA_903970595.1 Verrucomicrobiota bacterium | reverse complement strand
GGGTGTTCACCCGCCGTTTCCGCGGCGGCGGCGGACCAGGCCCGCTCCGGCCGGTGATCCGGCGTCACCGCCAGCTTGCGCACCGCGTCCGCGCCGAGCCGGGCGACCAGGCGCTCCTGCAAGGTGTCGAAGCTGTCCGCGGACGAGCTGCCCGACTGGAACAAATCGTCCTGCATGGCATTGGCCGGCTCGAAGCGCTTGGCTTCGAGCAGCAGTTCCGCTACCGGCTCGCGCAGCGAGATTTTCTCCAGGCGTTCGCGCAGCACCAGCAGCAGGCGGTCCGCATCGCGGGTCGGCGCCAGCAGGCCGACTTCAATCTGCGTCGGGCGCCGGCCCAGGTCGCGGAAGCACAGGCGGAAGCGCTGCACCGCCACATCGCGGGCGCGCAGGTACAGCGCGAAGTCGCGCAGCATCTTGCGCAGCGGGAACAGCAGGGCTTCGGTGGTCTCGGCGCTGCCCGGCAGCTCGAAGCGCCGGCGGTAGATCGGCGGCGGCTCGAACGATTCCCAGGCCTCACTGGCGCGCCCGAGCAGCCGCGCCAGGGTCAGCGGCACTTGCGGGCCGAAGCGGCGCCCCAGGGCATCGTGGGGCAGGGCCAGCACTTCGCCGATGCGGCGCAGGCCGGAGCCGTGCAAGGTTTCGATCACGCTGCGCTCGAGCGGCAGCAGTTGCAGCGGCCAGTTGCGGATGGCGGCGTGAATCTCCCCAGGCCGGCCGACCGGCTGCTCCAGCCCCGCCCCGGCATGCGCGAGCAGGGCCGCGGCGGCGAGCGTGGGGGCGATGCCGTACCGGCGGGTATAGGGCAGGTCCCGGGCCTGCGCCTCGATATGCCGCCGCAGCGCATCCCAGCCGCCGAACAGGCGCAGGCTGCGATGGATCTCCACCCACACGGCTAGCGTGCCGGCGGCGAGCGTCACCGGCGTGCCCAGGCTGTAGGCCCAGCAGGCGATGGTTTCCAGCGCCTGCAACTCGGCCTGCGGATGGCGCTGCAGCAGGCGGATTTCCGGCACCAGGCCGAGCGCGCCGTTGACGGCCGCTCCGGCTTGCAGGCCGCGCCGGCGCGCGGCCTCGTTCAGGGCGATGATGCGGCGCCGCGCGCCGATGCTTTCGACGATGCCGGCCGGCTCATCTTCCGGAGGCGTCAGGGCCTCCAGCGGCAATGCCGGCAGATGGATGCAGAGCCAGAGCATTCACCGCCTCTAAGCCGCTCTGCGCAAGGAAAACGGACATTCCACCCGCTGCCCGGGGCGGGCGCCGCGGCAGCGCACGATCTCCACCGACAAGGCGGCGGGAGACGGCTTGACCTGCAGGCGCACCGCCGCGATGGAATGCGCGCTGTAAGCCCCGGCATGGGCAATGACGCCGACGCTGCGCCCGGTCTCCGCGGCGAGTTGCAGACGCCGCTCGATGGGCGCTTCGAGCGCCGGGCTCCACAGCGCCACCGCGCCGTAAAGACCGGAGCGCAGCATCTGCTCGGCCGCCCACAGGGCATCGACGCGATCCTTCGGCGCGATCCACAGCAGCCGGCTCAGCTCGACGCCGGCATCGCACAGCGCCGGGGCATACGGGATATAAGGCGGAGCGATCAGCGCGGCATGGCGCCCTGCCTGGGTCAGGCGCGCCAGCAGCGGCAGCAGCAGGGAAAAACCCAGGCCGGGCTCCTGGCTGACGATCTGGCTCAGGGCCCCGACCGGCCAGCCGCCGAGCAAGGCCTGGTTCAGCGCGGCAAAGCCGGTCGGTTCCGAATCGGGCCGGGCGCGGCCCAGGCCGCGCCATACGCCGGCAATGGCGTTCACGTCGACGCTGCCGCCCGGCGCGCGAACGGCGGGCGAGGGGCTCTGGTGGTGGGATTCGGCGAGCATGCCTGATACTATACAAACGTACAGTTGATTGGCAACTGGCTGCATCGCACCAGGCGATGGCAAACGGCGCCAAATCGTTTCGCCGGAGCAGTCCCCGCATGCATTGCAATTTCACAATAAATATCTCTGATTACAATAGCTTGAGATATTATTCCAAGCCCGCGGAGGCGCCGCCGGATGCCGCAAAAATCGTCTTTACGGACGAAGCGCCGAAGGCCGGAACTTCTGAGACTGGATCGAATTTCTTGCAGCGCCTGCGGCGCCGCCCCATCATCGCATCGCACCGCGTCAGGACAGGTGAATTCTATGGGTATCGCTGAAACGGCTCCGGCTCTGCCAACCCCGCTGGTACCCGGACTGCCCCTGATCGGCAGCGTGCTGGGCATGGCCAAGGACCCGGCGCGGTTCTTCCTGGATTGCTACCGCAAGTACGGCCCGGTGTTCCGGATCAAGATCCTGAACAAGACCTACACCGTGATCGCGGGCGTGGAGGCGGCCAATTTCCTGGGCACGCGCGAAGGCAAGGAATGCCTGCGCTCCAAGGAATTCTGGGAAGGCCTGGTGAAGGAATACGGCGCCACCCGCACCCTCACCGGCGAGGACGGCGAGGCGCACAAGGAGCTGCGCGACATCATGCGCCGCGGCTACTCCAAGGAATCGATCAAGGGCCGCTACAACGAGTTGATCGCCATCACCGACCGCTCCATCGAGCGCGACTGGAAACCCGGCGAGCTCGCCCCGGTGCTGCAGTCCCTGCAGTACATGGTGGTGGACCAGCTCGGCTCCATCCTCACCGGCGCCGCGCCGCTGGAATACGTGAGCGATATCCGCACCACCATCCTCTATATCCTCAACGTGCTGGTGACGCGCCAGCGGCCGAAGTTCCTGTTGCAGCACCCCAAGTACAAGCGCGCCAAGGCGCGGGTGTTCGAGCTCGGCCAGAAGATGATCGCCGAATACTACGCCAAGGCCGGCACCAAGAAGGACGAGGACAAGAACCTGATCGACGACATCATGGACGCGCACGTGCGCGACCCCAGGGTGATGCCGGCCAGCGACCTGGTGCTGACCCTCACCGGCCCCTACGTGGCGGGCCTCGACACCGTGGCCAACACCATCTCCTGCTTCGTCTACGCCGTACTCAAGCACCCCGAGGTGCTGGCGCGGGTGCACAAGGAAGTGGACGCCCTGTTCGCCAACGGCCGCATCGAGGAAGAAGACCTGAAGAAAATCCCCTCGGTCCACGGCGCCATCATGGAAACCATGCGCCTGTACCCGATCGCCGTGGCACAGATGCGCACCGCCACCAAGGACTTCAGCTTCGCCGGCCACAAGATCAAGGGCGGGGAAATGCTCTACATCGGCACCAGCGTGCCGCACTTCATGGAAGAGTATTACCCCAACCCGGACAAGTTCGACATCGACCGCTACGAAAAGCCGCGCTCCGAGCATATGCAGTCCGGCGCCTATTCACCCTACGGCCGCGGCCCTCACACCTGCCTGGGCAAGAGCCTGGCCGAAGTGCAAATGGCCATCTCCATGGCACGCCTGTTCTACCGCCTGGACCTGGAACTCGATCCGCCGGATTACACCCTGGTTACCAAGACCGCGCCCACGCCGGGGCCTTCGAACGAGTTCAGGGTGAGGGTGAAGGGGTTCCGGCACTAGAGGGAGTAGCGCAGGTCCGCGATCCCCCGGCTGCAACAGTCGGGGCAAAGTCCGCCGTTGTTCACCGTGGCAGGCAATGTCTACACCAGGCCGGACGCCGGGCCGTCCTGCGTGCCGGTGAGCAATGACAAGTTCAAGGCATACGTCGAGCGTTGACTTAGCCAGCGCATCAGCTACTTGTCTCGTGCTTGGCCAAGAAAGGTAATATTGACGGAAGAGACCGATGGACAGCGAATTCCCATTCGGTAATTTACTCCGACCCTGAGCTTTCCCCTCATATTCGCACAGTGGTTTGGGATTGAGGGAGTGGTTGACCGAGCGCACCAAGTGCTGCGGTGAAATCGCGAAGCGAGAGCCTCAGCTGGAGCATGGTCAATGCC
>CAJCJI010000425.1 GCA_903970595.1 Verrucomicrobiota bacterium | reverse complement strand
CAAACGTACCGGTGGCTGCCGCTGCGGCACCCGCCCGCACCGGCCCGCTGCCGGCGGTGCTGGTGCTGGACGACGACCCCCGGGTGCCGCCGCAGATCCAGGCGGTGCTGGGCCAGGATTACCGCGTCTTCGGCGCCTCCACCATGAGCGAGGCGGTGGACCTGCTGGAGCGCGAGCGGATCGGCGTGGTGATCTCCGAAACGCGGGTTCAGGATCACCCGGTGGTGGATCTGATCAATACGCTCAAGCACCACCACCCGGAACTGGTATCGGTGATCCTGACCGAGCGCGCCGATGCCGGCGCCGCCATCGACCTGATCAACCAGGGGCAGATCTACCGCTTCATCACCAAGCCGATCGTCGACAATGCCTGCAAGATCACGGTGAATTCGGCGCTGAAACAGCACGAGCGCCTGAGCCACGCCCCCGAGCTGCACCAGCGCTACGAAGTGGCGCCCCCCGCGGCGCCGCCGCCCGCCGGTTCCGGCACCGGCCGCCTGCTCGATCGCATCCGCTCCCTGCGCTCCTGGGTGACGCGGCGGGCCTGAGCCCCTGCGATGTGAGTGCAGGCTTTGTAGGGCGGCCCGTGGCCGCCGTCGCGCTACATGAGCCAAACAACCGGCGGCCACAGGCCGCCCTACAAAAGCTGCGCTGTGAAAGCAGCCGTTCTTTAGTCCGAATAGATGAAGCCCGGACCGCCCCCGCACACTAGCCTCCTGCAAACGACCCGGCGCGCTTTTTTCGCGCCGGACATCACCAGGAGGAAAGCCCGCATGCAGCCCGATCCAGCCGTGGAAGCGGACGTCGTCAGCGGCCGTGTCTGGGACGAGTTCTGCGACACGCTCAAGCGCGCCGGGCAGCAGATCCTGCGGCCGGAGGCCCCGGCCGGCGTGCTGGACCGCGCCGAGGGCTTCCGCTACCTCAGCCGGCTGCTGCGCATCGGCCTGGAGATGCACCTGGAATTCGCCGATCCGGACTTCCCCGGGTTTTTCCTGCCGTCCCACGAAACCGGCAAGATCGGCGCCGACAACCCGGACAACCAGTACCTGTTCGCGCGCATCAACGGCAATCTCGAGTACCGCATCAGCGGCGAGCGCGGCAGCGTCTCCTACCTGAGCTTCGGCACCCAGAAAGGCGGCTATGAGACCAACGGCCGCATGGAGCCCACCGGCGCCATCGATTCGGCCCAGCTGCAGACCGATGCGCAAGGCCGCTTCGAGATCCTCCTGAGCCAGCAGCCCCAGCCCGGCAACTGGCTGCGCATCGAGCCGCAGAGCAATGCCGTGATCGTGCGCCAGACCTTCCTCGACCGCGCCCGGGAAAAGCCCGCGCGGGTGCGCATCGCCCGGGCGGGCGCCGGCGCTACGCCGCAACCGCTGTCGGCGCAGCGCCTGCACAGCGGCCTGGGCAATGCCTCGCGCTTCGTCGAAGGCACGGCCCGGGTGTTCGCCGACTGGGCGGAGGGTTACCTCAAGCATACCAATCAGCTGCCGCCGGCGGACCAGGACGTGTGCCAGCGCGCGGGCGGCGATCCGAACATCTACTACTACCATTCCTGCTGGTCGCTGGCGCCGGACGAGGCCCTGCTGATCCACGTCAAGCGCATCCCGGAGTGCCGCTTCTGGAACCTGCAGATCAACAACTGGTGGATGGAGTCGCTGGACTACCGCTACCACCGCATCAGCCTGAACAAGCACAGCGCCCGGCCCGACGCCGACGGCGGCGTCACCTTCGTGCTGGCGCACCAGGACCCGGCCCATCCGAACTGGCTGGAAACCGCCGGCCACGCACTCGGCACCTTCTGCTTCCGCTGGGTCGGCGCCGCCGAGCACGTCGATCCGAGCGCCCGGGTGATCAAGCTGCGCGACCTGGCGCGGGAGCAGAAGGCATGAGCGACCAGCCCCAGACCATCTCGCTCGACCCGGACAGCATGATCGCCGAAGCGCTCAAGCTGGCCGGCGGCCCCGATGATTTCGGTGATCCGACGTTCCGCACCGGCCTGGCACGCAGCTGCGAGGCGCTGGAACAGGAGGGCCGGCTGTCGGCGACCGGGCGCTACCTGTTCCGCATGAAATTCGTCAACCAGCTGGTGAACCGGCTGCGCATCGAGGACAATTTCAAACGCCACCCCGAGATCGGGCAGGAGGAACTGGCGCCGCCGGTGGTGATCGTCGGCCTGCCGCGCACCGGCACCACCAAGCTGCACCGCCTGCTGGCCTGCGATCCGCGCTTCTGGTGGATGGCCTGGTGGGAAGCCTGCTACCCGGTGCCGTTTCCGGACGAAGCGCCGGGGCATCCCGACGCCCGCATCGAAAGGGGGCGCGCGGACGTGGAGCTGATGGTCCAGGCCATGCCGCAGCTCACCGCCATCCACCCGATGAACGCCGACCTCGCCGACGAGGAATTCATCCTGATGGAGCATTCCTTCCTGTGCGGCCTGAACGCCTACGCCGACGTGCCCGGCTACATGGCCTGGCTCGACCGGCAGGACCAGACTCCGCCGTACCGCTTCCTGCAGCGCTGCCTGCAATTCCTGCAGTGGCAGAAGCGCCAGCGCGGCATCGCCGCCGAGCGCTGGGTGCTGAAAGCGCCGCACCACCTGCTGCGCATGGACACCCTGCTCAAGGTGTTCCCCGGCGCCAAGGTCATCCAGACCCATCGCGACCCGGTGCAAAGCATCCCCTCCATCGCCAGCTTCATCCATACCCTGTGGGGCATCTACGGCGAGCAGCCCGACCCGGTCTCCGCCGGGCGCGCCTGGAACGATGTGATGCACCGCGGCCTCAGCCACACCATGAAGCTGCGCCGCACCGCGCCGCCGGGCCAGTTCTTCGACGTGAGCTTTCAGGACACGGTGCAGCGCCCGCTGGAGGTGGCCCGCCGCGTCTATGCCTTTCTCGGCCTGCCGATGAGCGCGGAACTGGAGCAGCGCATGCGGGACTGGCTCGCCGAAGACGAGAAAAACCGCCACGGGCGGCACGACTACCCGCCGGAAAAATTCGGCCTCAGCCCGGAAGGCCTGAAGCGGGATTTTGCCGAGTACCGGGCGAAATACATTCCAGGATCGGCCGGGCAGGCCTGAACCATTCAAAAAAGCAAAAAGCGTCTCGCGCAAAGACGCAAAGACGCAAAGAAGCATATCAAGATTAGTTAAGCGAGGAGCGGAAAGCGCCTGAACCATTGCCAAGACAAAACAGCATTTCCAACTTTTGTCTTTACTTTGCGTCTTTGCGTCTTTGCGCGAGATTTCTTTTTTAAGGAGGATCGCAATGCTGCTGAAAGATAAAGTCGTGGTGGTGTCCGGCATCGGCCCCGGACTTGGCATCAAGCTGGCCATCGAAGCAGCGCGCGAAGGCGCCGCGGGCGTGGTCGCTTCGGCGCGTACCGCCGCCAAGCTGGACGAGGCCGAAGCGCGCATCCGCGAGGCCGGCTTCAAAACCCCGGTACTGAAAATCGTCAACGACATCACCAGCCGCGAACAATGCGAGGCCCTGGCCAAGGCGACCGTGGAGCGCTTCGGCCGCATCGACGCGCTGGTCAACAGCGCCTATTTCCATGGCGACATGGACTACGCCTCCACCGCCAATGTCGATGCCTGGACCGCCATCCTCGAAACCAACCTGCTCGGCTCGCTCAAGCTGACCCAGGCGGTGCTGCCGCAGATGAAGCAGCAGAAGCAGGGCGCCATCGTCATGATCAACACCATGGCCGCCCGGGTGGTGCCGCCGCTGGGCGAGGCCGGCTACGCCTCTTCCAAGGGCGCGCTGGCGGTCGCCGCCAAGTTCCTGGCCAAGGAGCTGGGTCCATTCGGCATCCGCGTCAACACCGTGCACATGGGCTGGATGTGGGGCGCGCCGGTGGAGGGCTACATGAACTGGCAGGCCCAGGAAAGCGGCGTGCCGGTGGAAAACCTGATCAAGCAGATCGCCTCGCAGATCCCCATCGGCCGCATCCCGCCGGACGAGGAGTGCGCGCGCGCCGCCCTGTTCATGGTGTCGGACTACGCCAGCGTGGTCACCGGCGCCACCCTCGACGTCAACGGCGGCCACTACATGCCCTGAGGCATGCCCTCGACACTCGACTTGCTCCGGCGAGGTCAATGTGGAAAAGCTGATCTATGTGCTGTGGCGCGATCCGGCGGAAACACCTGACGCCTATGCACAGCGCCTGCGCTCGAGCCTCAGCGCCGGCCTGTGCGGTGCCGGCGTGCGCGGCCTCAGGCTCAACCTGGTGGACTCCGCGGTGGCGCC
>CAJCJI010000424.1 GCA_903970595.1 Verrucomicrobiota bacterium | reverse complement strand
ACGTGACCTTGCCGTGGCGCATGAACAAGCCGGCGCCGGCGTCGATCACCTGGCGAGCGATCACCGGCTGATCGTCGCGGATGGGGGCGACGATCAGGGGCAAGCCATGAGTCAGTGCTTCGCACACGGTGTTGTGGCCGGCATGGCAGATGACCCCGTCGACTTGCTCGAGCAGTTCGAGTTGCGGCACGAAGTCCCGCACTAGGACATTCTCCGGCGCCTGCGCCGCAAGCTGTGCCGGCGCCACCATCACCGCCTGTACCTGCGGCATTCCGGCAAGCGCGGCCATGATCACCTCGAAAAAGCGGGTGTCGCGGTCGCGGCTTACTGTCCCCAGCGTGACCAACAGTTTGCGGCGATCAGGGCGCAGCCAGTCCCAGGGAAAATCGACCGGGCGCCGGCCATGCCCCTGCGTCGGACCGACGAAGGCGTAAGGCGCTTCAACCCGCGGGTGGGCGTCGCCGATTAGGGCCTCGACCGAGAACACGATGACCCGGTGCGGAGAAAAATCCGGCCGCTCGACGATCAGTTCCGGCGGCAGGTAAGGCCGCTGCAGGTTCAGGTAGTGCTCCGCCAGCCAGGCGTCGAGCGCCGGCGTCATCCGCTGAATCGAGGCGCTGGTGGTGACCAGGCTGACCCAGGGCAGGCCGAGCTTGCGGGCGACCAGGGCGCCAGCGGCCATCTGGTGATCGACCACCATCACGTCCGGACGGAAATCGCGCGCGATCGCTTCCAGCGGCCGCAGCGCGCCGGCCGCCATCGGCATCGCGTAGTCCTCGAAGAACAGGCGCACGCTCTCCGGGCCGCGCACGGGCGGCGCCGCGCCGTCGCCGTCGTCGGTTTCGGCAAAGTCCAGCGGGTAGACCCAGGCCCGCGGCGGCAGCTTGCCGCCGATCTGCCGCGCATGAACCGCCCAGGCCACCGTGTGGCCCTGCGCGCCCAGCAACTCGGCCACTGCCAGCGCCGGGTTGAGATGCCCGGTCAGCGGCGGTACGGTGAACAGGATACGCGTCACGGCAGCGGACTCAGGCCTGTGCCGGCGCCACCGCGCCGGCGATATAGCCGGTGAGATCGCCCACGCTCAGGCTGATCAGTTCCTGGATCGACTTTCCCGACAGCCAGCCGACCACGTCCAGCCGGGTGCCGTAATGCGCCTGAATCGCGTCGGCGATCTTGACGAACTCGATGCTCTCCAGTTCCAGGTCCTCGTTGAAACGGGTCTCGGGCAGGATCTCGACTTCTTGGATCCAGTCCTCGTTGATGGTGCTGCGGATCTTGGCGATGACCACGGCCAGAATGTCGTCGTAGTGCTTGTCCATGGCGGATTCAGGCTCGTTGTGGATTGAGTTGTTGGGCGGGTTGCACGGTCTGCGCCGGGACATGGCCGCGATCCCCGGCATCCGCCGGCAGCGCCAGCGTCCAGCCGGCGATGTAGTCGCGCAGCCGGTGGGTCACCACCCACTGGCCGTTGACCCGGAAGCAGTCGCCGTCGCGCGCCTCGATGCCGTAATCGCGCAGGCGTCCGCCGAGGCCGGTGCCGGCCGCCTTGGCCACGGCTTCCTTCACCACCCAGCCGCGGGTGTAGGCGATGGCCTGGTCCTCGCCCGACAGCAGTTGGCGCTCGGCATCGCTGAACGCCAGGGCGATGAAGCTTTCCTCGCGCGTTTCGATGCGCTCGATATCGATGCCCACCGGCCGCTCGCCGACGATGGCCACCGCCAGGGCGTCCTTGTGTGCCAGCGACAGGTGCAGGGATTCCGGCACGTTGGCCGTGACATTGGCGCGCAGCTTCGGCGCGCCGGCGCTGTCGTTTTCGATACGCAGTTCCTGCGGGAACAGTTCGTCGATGCCGCGCTCGCGGCGCAGGTAGCTCAGCACCGCGTCCTTGGCGGCGACGCGTCCGTTGAGCCACTGGCGCCGCCGCTTGGGCGAGAGCTTGTCGTATTCCGCGCGCTCGGCCACGGTCAGGTAGCGGCGGCTGATGTAGTCGCGCAGGATCGCCGTGTCGTAGCGGTCCTCGAACAGCACCACGTTGGGCGGAACCTGCTGCGACAGGGTGTGCCGCGACAGCATGCGGCTGCTGACCCAGAACGCCTTGTCCATCTGGTAGCGGCGCGTGCGCCAGCCGTCGATGGCGATGCGCAGGCGCCCCGCGGCATCGCGCAGCTGGTGATCGCTGACGCA
The DNA here is from genome assembly GCA_903970595.1 of Verrucomicrobiota bacterium. Lineage (GTDB taxonomy): Bacteria > Pseudomonadota > Gammaproteobacteria > Nevskiales > Nevskiaceae > Nevskia. The sequence goes on along the minus strand of CAJCJI010000424.1, from coordinate 801 downwards.
GTTCAAGGCGTCCAGTTGGGCAATGCGCACCTGCGCCTGCAGGTTTTCGCCGGGCAGCGGATCGGCCGCGAAAAAGCGGATGCGGTCCACGCCGATGGGCATCGCCAGGCAATCGCTGGGCTGCTCCATCACCCAGTAACCCGCCAGCTGTCCCATGTTGTCGAGCAGCGCGCCCTTGCCGGACGGCACCCGCAGCTCGCCGTCGATGCCGTTGTCGCCGATGCCGCGGAACGCGGCGACGCCCTGGTAGGCGGGGCCATGGAACATCCAGCGTTCCCGGTATAGCGCGGCTGCATCGACCTCTGTATCGCGCGCATGGCGCAGCGGCGCCGGCGGCGCCAGGTCGGGCGCCGGATAGTGTTCGGCCACGCTGACCCTGGCCTTGAAATAGCCGACGATCTCGGCTTCGACGGTCGTGTCGTCCAGCGATTTCAAAGTGATGTCGATGCTCAGGCGGCGCGACACCACCAGCCAGCTGTAGGCCTGGATCTGGCTCACCTCGATCACCTTGAGGCCCGGCAGCGCTTCCTCCACCGCCTCGCGCACCAGCATCACCTCCATGGTCATCGGCACCACTGGGTGACGGTCGGCGACGATCGGCCAGCCCTCGCGCTGCGGATACAGCTCGTGATCCTTGACGTACGGAATGGTACTGTTGAGATCGAGCAGGCGCTGCACATGGCGGGTGATCCGCCGCGGCGCGGCGGCGGTCGGACCGGCCGGCGCGGCCGGTAGTCCGGCGCGGTGCTGTTGCCATGCGGCCAGCACCTCGCGGCCGGCGCGCTCGATGTCGGCCAGCGT
>CAJCJI010000423.1 GCA_903970595.1 Verrucomicrobiota bacterium | reverse complement strand
TGCCGTAACGCGATTCGATGTCGGCAAAGCGCAAAGCTCCACCGCACATGACCGATGCGATCACGTCGCGCCTGATGAGGTCGTCGTCCGACAGTCGGATGCCGCGCTCGAGCGGCAGGTGTCCCCGGTTCAGAGCCGCATAATACGTCGACAGCGTCCGCGCGTTCTGGCTGTAGACGTCGTCGATGCGGCTGATGGCGCTCATGCCCAGGCCCAGCAGGTCGAGGCCGCTGCGGGTCGAGTACCCTTGAAAATTGCGTTGCAGGGTGCCGGCGCGCTGTGCATCGGCTAGTTCATCGCCGGGCAGCGCAAAGTGATCCATACCGATGTGCACGTAGCCTGCATCCAGCAGTCGCCGGTTGATCAGAAGCAGCAGTTCGAGCTTGGCTGCGGCATTGGGCAACTGGTCTGAGGGGATCTGGCGCTGCGCCTTGAAGCGCTGTGGCAAATGGGCATAGCTGTAGGCGGACACCCGGTCCGGCCGCAGCTCCAGCACATGCTGAAGCGTCACATCAAACGACTGTGCCGTCTGCAGTGGCAAGCCGTAAATCAAGTCGACGGAAAGCGAATCGATTCCGGCCTGGCGGGCCGCTGACATGACCGACTGGACCAAGACCGGCGGCTGCTCGCGATTGATCGCGCGCTGCACCGCCGGGTCGAAGTCCTGGATGCCGAAGCTGGCGCGGTTGAATCCAAGCTCCGCCAGTTCCGCCATGTCTGCGGGCTTTACCGAGCGTGGATCGATTTCGATCGAATATTCACGGGATGGGGCGCTGCTCAGGGAAAAGCCCTGGCGCAGGGCATCGAAGATTCCGCGAAGTTTCCCGACCGGCAGAAAGGTCGGAGTTCCGCCGCCGAAATGCAGTTGCTCGACTGAGCGCGATTTCGGGAAATGCGCCGCCTGCAAGGCAATCTCCTGTCGAAGATGATTTAGATAGATGTCGGCCGGCTCGGTCCGGCGGCTGATCACCTTGGTGCAGGCGCAATAGAAGCATGGAGCTGAACAGAACGGGATATGCACATAAAGCGAAAGTGGCGCGGCCGGGTTTGCGTTGTTGGATCGGTCTGCCGCCGCGGCATGATCCCGGGGCCCGAAGCCCGGACAGAACTGCAGGGCGGTCGGATAAGACGTATACCGTGGACCGTTCCGGTCGTATTTCCGGATCAAGGCCGCGGCAGGGCCGGCAAGGTGTTCCATAAATGCGCTCATGATGCGGACTGCGGCGAAAATCCGCACCAGGCTGTTCCTCCGATCGACGGCATGACCAGGATGGCCGCCAACCCGGCGAGGCCCAGAGCGATTAGCCACCATCCGGTGCCTTGCCGCGAAAGCGCGCTACCGCCGCGCGCGCCGCGCCAGCCGACGATAGCAAGCAGCGGCGCACCGCCAAGCGCGAACGCTCCCGCCAGAAGGCCGCCGGTGACGAAGTCGCCGGACAGGGCGCACAGCAGCAGCACCGAATACAGCAGTCCGCAGGGAATGGCGGCCCACAGCAGGCCGCGGATCAGCAACTCCAAACGCAATGGCCAGTGCTTGAAAGGCTGCTTCGTCGGTATCTGGCAGCAGGCGGGAGCCAGCCTTGGTGATACCACCATGCGCAGGCCGATGAGCACCAGGACCAGCGCCGCGCCGCCTTGCAGGAGGCGGCCCGTCGATGCATTGGGCAGATGCAACACGATCGCCTGTCCTGCTGCTCCGGCCAGGACGCCGAATGCGGCATACCCGAGCACCCGTCCACAGTGTATCCAGGCAAGGGATTGAGTCAGCGGCAGCGGCCTGGCCGCCCGGGCGTGATGCGCGCTCACCGCTCCGCACATCAGTGCGCAATGCACGCTTGCCGCGGAGCCGGCCAGGAACAGCGCGGGTGCGCTGAGCACCGAGCCAGGGATCCACATGGTGTTGCTCAATTCACCGCAATGGCCGCGGCACATGCTGCGCAAGAGGTCGCTTCCGGAATCGCCTTCAGGCGGCTCAACGGAATCGGCTCGTGGCAATGCTCGCAAACGCCGTAGCGGCAGGCTTCGATTCGCTCGAGCGCGTGCTGCAGTTGCTGCAGTTCCCGGCGTGTTGCCTCTTCCAGACGATCCAGAACCTCGTCATTTTGTCCTTCGACAGCCCGGTCACGCGATTCCGTTGACTGCTGCGGATCGTTATGCCGGCGATTGCGCTCGATCGCTGCCAGGCGCCGCTCCAGATCTTCGCGACGAATCAACAGGTCGGCTTTGGCGAATTCTTCAGGGCTCAAGTGTCATTTCCTGTGTCTTATGCTTACCCGCTGATTTTGCTTCCTATCCGGGCTCGAGCCATTGACCTGGATCAAGCGGGTGCTCGGTTTCGGCGCACGCTGCCTATTCGTCGTCCGGCAAGCGGGTGGAGACTTCATCGAGTCCGTCGAACTGGCCGTCGGACGCCGCCCAGAGAAAAACCACGATGGCGCCGAGCACGACGCACACGCCGATCGGGATCAGCAGATAGAGACTGGTCATCAGTGCACCGTGGCGGGTTGAATAAAAGCGTGTGGCAAAGGCATTCTTCTGCTGCCGGCGCCCATGCGCAGTGCGTTGGCGACAACCAAGAGCGACGAGCAGGACATCCCCGCCGCGGCCAGCCAGGGCGCCAGATGCCCGGTCATCGCCAGTGGCAGCACCAGCAGGTTGTAAAGCAGCGCCCAGCTCAGGTTTTCGCGGATGCGGCTCTGCGCGCTGCGGGCCACATCCAGGGCCAGGGCGATCGGCGCCAGCGAATCGCCGAGCAACAGCAGGTCTGCACGGGCCTGGGTCAGCGCGGCGCCCAGCGGCATGCAGGCGGAAACATCCGCTCCCGCAAGCAGGGGCGCGTCGTTGAGGCCGTCACCGACGGCGAGAACGCGCCGGCCCTGCGCCTGCAGTTGCTGCAGCCGCGAGAGCTTGCTTGCCGGACTCTGCCGGGCCGCGTAGCGGGCAATGTTCAGGCGCTGCGCCAGGACCCTGACGGTCTCCTCGGCATCGCCGCTCAGCAGTTCCAGCTGAAGTCCGCGCCGTGCCAGTTCCTCCATCAATGCGGCGGCTTCCGCGCGCACGGCAGCGCCGAGCGCGAAGGCCGCGATGGCGCGTGCTTCGTCGCACAGCACGATGCTGGTCTCGCCGTCTTCGCCCGCACGAAGCGGTGTTGCGGGCGGGAAGGGCGCGCGTTCCGCCGCGCCCAGCCAATAACGCCGGCCATCGACAAGACCGCTGACGCCGACGCCGGCCTGGTGCCGGACGTCCTGAGCCAGCAGCGGAGAGGCGCAGGCGCCAAAAGCGGCGGCAATAGGATGCCGGCTGCCCCTTTCGAGTGCGGCGGCGATGTGTGTGCAGCGTACGCTGCCGGCATCGGCCAGCGGGTGCGTCCGCAGCAGGCGCAAGGCCGGCAGCGTCAGAGTGCCGGTCTTGTCGAACAGCACGGTATCGACCGCGGCCAGCGCCTGCAGGGCGTCCGCGTTGGCCACCAGCAGACCCGCGCGGGCCAGCTTCGAGGTGGCCGCCGCCAGGGCTGCCGGCACGGCCAGCGACAGGGCGCAGGGGCAACTGGCCACCAGCACCGCAAGAGCGATGTTGAAGGATTGATCCGCGTTGCTTCCGCGTGCCAGCGCCAGGATGAAGCCGAGGCTGGCGAGCAGCAGGATGATGGCGACAAAATGGGCGGCCATACGGTCGGCAAGCTGCTGCAGTTTCGGCTTCGCGCTTTGCGCCCGGTCCAGCAGTCCGGTGATCTGCGCCAGCACGGTCTCGCCGCCGATGCGCTCGACCCGAAAGGCCAGCGGTGCCTCGCCCAGGTTCATGGATCCGGCGAGTACCGGCTGATCCACCTGGCGCAATACGGGACGCGATTCGCCGCTGAGCAGCGCCTCATCCAGATCGGCCGCGTTTTCAAGCAGCCTGCCGTCGGCCGGCAATGCATCGCCGGAGCCAACCACCACCACGTCGCCGGCTCGAATCTGCCCGATGGCCACGGTTTCGAGCTGGTGCCCCGCGCGGCGCTGCGCTGTGAGCGCGCGCCGGCGGGCGAGTAGCCGCAGGTGCTCGCCGGCACGGGCGCGCGTCCGGCCTTCGAGAAAGCGGCCCAGCGTCAGGAACCACACGAACATGGTCGCCGTATCGAAATACAGGTCGCCCGATCCCTGCGCCGTTCGCACCGCCGAGGCGGCGAAGGCCACGCCGAGCGCGAGTGCCACCGGCACGTTCATATCCAGGGCGCGCGCACGCGCCGCGCGCCAGCCGCCCGCGAAGAATGGCCAGCCCGCCCACAATACGCCCGGGGTGGCGACGATGAATTGCGCCCAGCGAAGTAGCTGGGCAATCCCCGGATCGGCCCTTACCCCGAAGTAGCTTGGCCAGGCCAGCATCATCACCTGCATGGCGCAGATGGTGGCCACTCCGATGCGGGCGAAATCCAGCCGGCGCGCGCGCGCCGCGTGCGCCGCGGTGTCGTCACCAGCCAGAACGCGCGGTTCGAGGCCGCTTTGCTCCAGCATCCGCAACAAATCCGACAGCCGCGTGCGTTGCGGCTGGAAGCAGAAGCCGACGGTGCGCGCCGCCAGGTTGAGGCGCACGTCGCTGGCCTGGCCGGCGAGCACTGCTTCGGCTCGGGATGCGCAATTGGCGCAATGCATGCCATCCAGGGCCAGTAACACCTCGCAGCCGGCGGGCGTGACGGTGCCGATGCCGGAGCGCAGCTCCGGCCGGTCGAAAACCGTCCAGTCGCGGCCGCCGTCCACGTCAGTGGTGCGGGGCGCTCAGCGCGGCGGGTTCCGGCAGCGCTGTGAAACCCTTGGTATAGGCCACGATGGCCAGCGTCGAGCCAATAAAGACGGCCAGCAAGGGCAGCCCGAGCACCAGGGCCAGTTCCAGGAACATGCGGAACTCCCTGGCGGGAGCGGGGGGAGCTTGTGCGATCATGAGGTGCCTCCGGTGAGAAATCTTGCGCTACGGTGACTGGATACCTGGGACTCGCCATCTTGCTGCACATCGACGACCACCGCTTCCACCATCGGAAGCGGCGCCGCGCCAGCCGGGCGCGGAGCGGTGCGCAGTGCCACGGTTGTCGCGCCGGTCTCCTGGGCTTCCCGCTCCAGGTCCTGAGGCTCGACGATCAGCGGCGTGCCGTCGGCAAAGTGCGCCGAGACGGTATAGCGGTGCTTGTGTGTGTCGTCGTTGGTGACTTTCAGCACATAGACATTTTCGATCGCGCCGCTGGCCAGCTCGCGATAAAGCGTGTGCCGGTCGCGCAACACGTCGAGGCGCAAGGTCGAATGCGTGAACACCAGAGTGAGGAATGCCGCGCAGGCTGCCAGCCATACCGCGCCGTAGCCCAGGGTGCGCGGGCGCAGCAGATTGAACTTGCCGCCGGCGTCATGGCGCGAACTGGTGTATCGGATCAGTCCGCGCGGCTGCTTGACCGAATCCATCACCTTGTCGCAGACGTCCACGCAGGCCGCGCAGGCAATGCACTCGTATTGCAGCCCATTGCGGATATCGATTCCCATCGGGCAGACCTGCACGCACAGCGAGCAATCGACGCAATCGGCGGCCTTCTGCGACGACTTCTTTGCAAGGCTCTTGCGCGGCTCCCCCCGCTTGTCGTCATACGCGATGATCAGCGTATCGCGATCGAACATGGCGCTCTGGAAGCGCGCGTAGGGGCACATGTATTTGCACACCTGCTCGCGCATGAAACCGGCATTGCCCCAGGTGGCAAAGCCGTAGAACAGGCACCAGAACAGCGGCGCTGCCGACAGTTGCAGATGCGCCGCCGCGGGGAACAATTCCCGCGCCGGCACAAAGTAGGCAACGAAAGTCATGCCGGTAAGCAAGGCGAAGGCGCCCCACAACAGGTGCTTGCCGCCTCTGCGCAGCACTTTCCGTGCATTCCAAGGCGAGCGATCCAGCTTGATGCGATCGTAGCGGTCGCCTTCGCATAGATTCTCCACCCACAGGAAGGCCTCGGTCCACACGGTCTGCGGACAGGCGTAGCCGCACCACAGGCGGCCGGCCAGCGAGGTGAAGAAGAACAGGGTGAGTGCCGCCAGCAGCAGCAGCAAGGCCAGCAACAGCAAGTCCTGCGGTACCAGGTTCAAGAAAAAGACATGGAAGCGCCGGCGCTGCAGGTCAAAGAACACCAGGGGCTGCCCATTCCAGCTCAGCCAGGGTAGGGTGTAATACAGGCCCAGCAGCGCGCACATGGCCACGAAGCGCAAGCGCGCGAACTGACCCCAGACATGCCGCGACTGGATCTTCCGTGCCGACTCATACAACAGGACGGATTCCCGGACCGGCTCCGGCTTGCATGGAACGCCTGGCTCTGCGCGCATGGCTAGGCTGCATCTCTGCGAGAAGTGATCAGAGCGCCGGCGGCGCCGGCGGGAATCAAGGAGAGCAGCCAGGCCAGGGCAAAGACCGCTGCGTACCCGTCAAGCGAGTCCGGCGGCAGCGGCCAGCTCTCCGGAAGCAGCACCAGCACGGTCAACACCGCCACGGCTCCCAGAAAGGACGCCCACAGCAGCACGCAAACCTGCCGCAACAGGGGCCGCGACCCCAGGCCGCGGCTGCGGTGGAATTCCGCGGCAGAGCTGGGGTTTTCAAGCGCGCCGTTGACTTGATCCGGAGTCACGGTTGGCTCTCGCCGTCCTGGTGCGACAATCCATAGACGTAGGCCGCGACGACGCGGATTTCGTCCGGGGTCAGGATATTCTCATGCGCGGGCATGGTGCTCTGACGGCCCTTCATGATGGTATCGCCGACGCCTTCGCGGCCGCCCTTGAATAGCCAGATGTCGTCGGTCAGGTTCGGCGAGCCGAGTGCCTGGTTGCCCTTGCCGTCGGCACCGTGACAGGGTGCGCATGTGATAGCGAATTGCCTCATGCCGGCTTCACGCTTGGCCGGATCCAGTGTGGTGTCCGACCAGAAGGGCACGAAGTCGAGCAAAGCCTGCCGCGCATCAGCCGTCAAGCCAAGGCCGATTGGCGGCATGATGCCGTGGCGGCCGTGCGCGATGGTCTCGACGATGGCTTCCGGTGAGCCGCCATACAACCAGTCCTTGTCGGTAAGGTTGGGAAATCCCACGGCGCCGCGCGCATCCGCGCCGTGGCAGCCGGCGCAGTTGCCGAGAAACACCGCACGACCGAGGGATTGCGCGGAAGGGTCCTTGGCAAGGGCGGGAATGTCCTTGCCCGCCAGGGCCGCAAATGCCGCATGGCGCCGCGCGGTGAGCTCGTCCAGCTTTGCCTGCATCTGCTTGGTCGAGGTCCAGCCGAGCCGGCCGCCGAGGTTGCCCAGGCCCGGATAAAACGCCAGGTATCCCGCACCGAAGATTACGGTAAGAACAAAGACATTAAACCACCAGCGCGGCAGCGGGTTGTTGAACTCCCGCAAGTCGTCGTCCCATACGTGATCGGTACTCTCGCCCGGCTTGCCACGCGAATTGCCGAACAGCAGCCACAGGCACCCGCCCATCATGGCGAAGGTGATGACGATGACCCAGTCGCTCCAGAACGCACTCATGACCGCACCCCCTTGCAGCAAGACGGCATTTCCTTTGACTTGGGCGAGACGGCTGACACTGTCTCATCGCTCAAGGGCAACATCGATGCTTCCTCGAAGCGCGACCGGTTGTGGCGCGCATAGGCCCACCAGGTAACACCGATGAAGCCGATAAGGGCGGTAAGCGTGAAGATGCCACTGATCATGGCGTGGACTCCGTCTTGGCGGCCGCGCCCGGCGCGGCGGCGGGTGTGGCATCCGCCTGCGGCGGATGCGGCAACTTGAGCGACTGCAGGAATGCGATCAAGGCATCCATCTTGGTCTTGTCCGCTACGTCGGCATCGGCCTTGGCGATCACGGCGTCGTCGAACGGCACGCCGACGCGCTTGAGCGCCCGCATCTCCCCCGACACCTCGCCAGGATCGAAGTGCTCCTTCTCCAGCCAGGGGTATCCCGGCATATTCGACTCTGGCACGACATCGCGCGGATTGATGAAGTGCAGGCGCAGCCATTCGTCGCTGTAGCGCCCGCCGATGCGCGCCAGGTCCGGCCCGGTACGCTTGGAGCCCCACTGGAACGGGTGGTCGTAGACCGACTCGCCGGCCTGCGAGGCCGGGCCATAGCGCAGTACTTCCTCGGCCAGGGTGCGGATCATCTGCGAGTGGCAGTTGTAGCAGCCTTCGTGGATATAGACGTCGCGCCCGGCAACTTCCAGGGGCGTGCGCATGGGCAGACCCGGCGTGGGCGTCGTGGCGTTCTTGTCGTTCATCAGCGGAACGATTTCAACCAGTCCGCCGAAACTGATCGCCACCGCCGTCAGTACCGCCAACAGGCCGATGTTCTTTTCGATGAGTTCGTGTTTCACGCGTGTGCTCCCGCGGTCGTTGCAATGGGTTTCGGCGCTGGCGTCGCCAGCGTGCGCCACACGTTCCAGGCCATCACCAGCATGCCGGAGAAAAACACCAGTCCGCCTGCCAGGCGCACGGCATAAAATGGGTAGGTGGCCTTGAGCGATTCGATGAAGCTGTAGGTCAGCGTGCCGTCCGCCTCGGTGGCGCGCCACATCAGGCCCTGCATCAGGCCCGCGCTCCACATCGCCGTGATGTACATCACGGTGCCCACGGTGGACATCCAGAAGTGCAGGTTGATCGCCTTGGTGCTGTACATGCCGGGGCGGCCGAACGCCTTGGGGATCAGCGCGTACATCGAGCCGATGCTGATCATCGCCACCCAGCCCAGCGCGCCGGAATGGACATGGCCGATGCCCCAGTCGGTATAGTGGGACAGCGCATTGACGGTTTTGATCGACATCATCGGTCCTTCAAAGGTTGACATGCCGTAGAAGGACAGCGATACGATCAGGAACTTGAGAATCGGATCTTCGCGCAGTTTGTGCCAGGCGCCGCTCAGCGTCATGATGCCGTTGATCATGCCGCCCCAGGACGGCGCGAACAGGATCAGCGAGAACACCATGCCCAGCGACTGCACCCAGTCGGGCAGCGCGGTGTAGTGCAGGTGGTGCGGTCCCGCCCACATGTAGACCGCGATCAGCGACCAGAAATGGACGATCGACAGGCGGTACGAATAGATCGGCTTGCCCACCTGCTTGGGCACGTAGTAGTACATCATGCCGAGGAACCCGGCGGTGAGGAAGAAGCCCACCGCGTTATGCCCGTACCACCATTCCACCATGGCGTCGGTGGCGCCGCTGTAGGCCGAGTAGGACTTCCACAGGCTGATCGGGATCGCGGCGCTGTTGACGATGTGCAGCAACGCCACCGCCAGGATGAAGGCCCCGAAAAACCAATTGGCGACGTAGATATGGGAGACGGTGCGCTTGGCGATGGTCCCGAAAAACACCACCGCATAAGACACCCAGACGATCGCGATCAGGATGTCGATCGGCCATTCCAGTTCCGCGTATTCCTTGCCCTGGGTGATGCCCAGCGGCAGCGTGATCGCAGCCAGCAGGATCACCAGGTTCCAGCCCCAGAAGGTGAAATTGGCCAGTTTTGGCAGGAACAGGGCAGCCCGGCAGGTGCGCTGCACGCACCAGTAGCTGGTGGCGAACAGGGCGCTGCCGCCAAAAGCGAAAATCACCGCATTGGTGTGCAGCGGCCGCAGCCGGCTGTAGGTCAGGTAGGGAATGTCCATGTTGAGCTGCGGCCACAGCAACTCCGCGGCGATCCAGACGCCGACCAGCATGCCGACGATGCCCCACACCACCGTCATCACCGCGAATCCGCGGATGGCGGTGTCCTCATATCGAACGATAGCCTGTGACTGTTCCATCTGTGCCCCCGGTTGTAGACGGCGGCAATGATGGGACAGGGTTTGGAGGCGGGCATTGATCTAGATCAAGGCTGCCTGGGCCGTATCCTCCGAAAATCGCCCTATTGCAATGATCCCAAGTTGCGACCCATTCGCACAGGATGCCAAGGAGGACTTTTTTGAGATGAATTCGCTCAATACCATCATGCTTGTGATGTCGCCTCAGCGTCGCGTGACGCCGGCTCTGCGTCGCGCTGTCGCCTATGCGCGCCACGCCGATGCCGTGGTGCACCTGTGCCTGTTCGATTTCTACGGCCCCATCGATTATTCCAAGATCGTCTTCGGGGCGGAAGTGGCGGACCGTGCGCGACGCGATTTTCTCGACGAACGCCTGCTCTGGTTGAGCGAACAGGCGGCCGGACTGGCCGATCAGGGTATACGCGTGGAGTGCGATGCAATCTGGGCTCCCGATCCGTCCAAGGCCGTGATCGGCAAGATGCTGCAACTGCAGCCTGACCTGGTGCTGAAAGATGTGGAATGCGCATCCGGCCGCGGCTCGGAGATCAGGCCATCGGGCCAGGATTGGAAGTTGCTACGTCTGAGTCCTTCGCCCCTGATGCTGGTGCACCCGGCATCTCACCTGTTGCCGCGTCACTTGCTGGCAGCAGTGGATGTCACCATGGCCGGCGAGGAAGGGGATCTCAACGATCGCATCCTGCAGACTGCACAGGACTATGCCGGCTTGAGCCATGCCGACCTCGATCTCGTATCGTCGTTTTCCTATATGCCGATCGACCTTTACGGGTCGGGCTTTATCGCCAATACTTACGAGATCATGGACGCCGCGCACCAGGAAGCCCTGCACAGGTTCGCCGCGCGTCATCATATGGCGTCAAATCATGTTAAGCGCCGTTGCGCCTTCGATACCGCGCAGGAAATAGCGGCTTGCGCTCTCGACAGTAAGGCAGACCTGGTGGTGATGGGATCCGCGTACCACAGTGGGTTTGATCGCCTGGCGTTCGGCGCAACCGCTGAATCACTGTTAGGAAAGTTGGCCTGCGATGTCCTGCTGGTCAAGCCCGCAAGATTCGTGGATGAACTGGCCAAGCATGTTAAAGGGGTTCAATCTCAGCCGGAGCTTTCCGCTATAGCCTGACCACACACAGCGTCCTCCCAATGCCATTCTGCTGTTGAGAGGCACCGCACGACTGAGCGGCCAATGTGGCCGCTCTTTTGTTTTGCTCGGTCCTCGCCGGATTTGGATGGCCACTATTCTGGAAAAGCGCACAGTCAATGACCTTGATCAATGAACGAGCGATTGCGACACCAAAAAATGGAGGGGTCATCAATCCGATGCTTCAACCTGGAAAGCAGTCATGAAAAACAAGACCATCTACGCGCTCATTGGGGGCGCTTCCCTGCTGGCGCCGGCGCTGGCGCACGCTTATTGCTTCGATCAAGCCAATCCCTGGGTGGTTCGCGCCGGGGTGCACAACATCGACCCTGCCGGCGGAACCAGCTCCCTTGATGGCGGCGCAGTGGACGTGCAGGTCAAACCCAAGGTTACCCCAACCATCAATCTCGATTACCGCGTCTGCCGCAATTTCACCGTTGATGTGCTGGGCGCCGTGCCGGTCACACAGGACATCGTGATCAACGGCAGCAAATTGGGCAGCACGCGTCACCTGCCGCCGACGGTGACGCTGCAGTACCACCCGATTCCGGATTCCGCCGTTGATCCCTATGTCGGCGTGGGCGTCAACCGTACCTTCTTCTTTAACGAGTCCCTCAACGGTCCGTTGGCCGGCAACAGTCTGCAGCTCTCCAATACCTGGGGCGTGGCCGCTGCCGCCGGCGTGGACTGGAAGTTTGCTCAGTCCTGGCTCGTCGGGGCTGATCTGCGCTACATCCAGATCGAGCCCGATGCGAGCCTGAATGGCGCTCCGATCGGCAAGGTGAAGATTGATCCGATAGTCTTCGGCGCCAATGTTGGTTATCGGTTCTGAGCGATCACGCGGGCGTCCTGGTCCAACTTGACCGGGGCGCCAGCGCTTTACTGTACGGTTGGAGTCAAGGCCCCCAGCCCAAGCGGTGTCGGGCGGTAAGCTTCCCTGAGGTGTTTGGCTGACCAGAAATTGACCTGCAATGTGATTCTCAGGCCAGTTCGCAATCGAGGAAGCATACCTATATACACAACGGCTGCCAGCCAATGTAACAAGGTGATACCGGATGTCGTGGCAGTAACTCTGCTTGCGCCTCGATGCGTGGGGCCAAGCCGCCCGGCTACGGTTTGTAGCCAACTAGCGAGTGCAATAGCTGCTGCAATGCCTGCTTCAGCGAATACGCGACCAAGCCAGCAGGGTGTGATTGAGTCGGCAAGCTGATGTCATTAGTGACGTCGCACATTACCGCGTAGCTGACCAGCGTCCCATCGGTGCAAGAAATTGTAACACCGCGCATCCGGATGTGGCGCGTCGAACCCTGTCTGCTCACAAATCGAAGCCTGCATTCCGATTCTGTGCCGCCTTGCCGCAATAATTCGGACATTCTGCGGGCCGCTTGCCGCTTGTTGCTCGGATGGAGGAAGTCCGCAAGATTCTTTCCGACCAGATGCCCGACCGTATAACCGATGAAGAGCCCGTGTGCGGCGCGAAGATTCAGAAGTATGCCATCTTCGCTGAAAAGGACAACAGCGTCCACCAGTGATTCAGGTACTTTGGCCGAGACTACGTCGAACATGCGCAGCGCTGTTGAGATAGTTTGGTCGCCGGGAGACGATATGGATTCGCCGGGAATCAAATTGCGCGCGCAGGCGGAAAAGCACTCGCTTGGCAACACAGTGGCAATCCTCTTTGGATGAGGGCGAACATGCCCGGCCATTGAAATTATCGTATTGCCAAGGTTCGACGACATTGACCCAGATCATAGGGCCGTTGGTAAAGCGGGAGGACAATACATTCGCAAGTCTCCGCCTTAGCGGAGAGCCAAGCCGGAGCAAAGTGTCTTGAACCCAGCGAATGACCGTAGCATCCGGGCTGACCACGATGTCGGGCGGAAAGTACGGCGGGAGGTCGGCGAGCAGGGCATTGGCCTTTGGTGTTCGGAATTCGACGCCGCAGGGAAGGGACAAGTCAACAAGGCAATGATCCTGAGTCGTTTACTTCCGCTGTTACAGGGCCAAAGCGTCCTGCTGGTGGAGGACGATCAGTTCGAAGGTTTGTCCATTGCCCGACAATTGGCGGCACTGGGTGTCGGCGAGGTGGTGACCGCGACCGATGGTCCGGATGCCATGCGCCTATTGGGCGGCACGGTGAGCTTTGCCTTGGTGGTCGGCAATTTGCGTCTGCCCGGGGCAGATCAGGTCGAATTGGTGCGGGCCATTGCTCGCCTGCAGCCGCAAGCTGCGCTGGTGCTGATCGGCCCAAAGGATCGAAATGCATGGTCCGCCGTGACAGGAGTTGCCAAGGCGCATGGTCTGAATGTGCTCGGCGCATTGGAAAGGCCTGTTACGGCTGCGGATTTACGTGCCCTGCTGCAGCGCAAGCCGATGCCGGATCTGATGAGCGTCCTGCGCGTCCCCGCGCTATTTACGCCTGGCGAGTTGCGTGCCGCCATCGACCACGGCGAATTCTATATTCACGTTCAGCCCAAGCTGCGCGCTGCGACTGGTGAGTTGGACGGGGTAGAGGCGCTGGCGCGCTGGTCCATCCCGACGCTCGGCATGGTCCCGTCCCGTTCGTTCGCCAAGGTGGCGGAGCAGCACGGCATGATCGATGATCTGACCGATCTGGTACTTGAAAAGTCCCTGGCTGCCTGCGGAGAGTGGAACCGCAGGGGCTTGCACACCACCATTGCGGTCAACATGCCGGTGTCTTCGGTGCAGCGGCTGGACCTGCCGGAGCGACTCGATGCGCTCGCGGCCTCCCATGGCGTGCTGCCCAAGCAGTTGATCGTCGAGATCACCGAAGAGGGGTTGGCGGGTGAATCCCGGAAGGTCTTGGACCTGCTGGCAGGCCTGCGCCTGCTTGGCGTCGGATTGGCTCTGGACGACTACGGCAGCGGCTTCTCTTCCATGCAGAAACTTCCGGATTTGCCCTTCGGGCAGCTAAAGATTGATCAAGCCTTTATCCGCGCCGCGATTGAAGATCCCGAGGTGCGCCACTTTGTCAATTCTAGCATCCAGCTTGCCGCCAGCCTGGGACTTGAAACAGTCGCCGAAGGCGTGGATTCGGAGGCTGTTTGGCATCTGGTTGCAGATATGGGCTGCGACATGGTTCAGGGCAACTGGATCTCGGGGCCCCTTTCGGCCGAGCGTTTTCCGGCTTGGTGGCAACAGAACGCGACGCGCTTCAGGCGTCTAGGCATGCTGCGCAAGTAATTGAGCGGATGTTCGAATTCGCTGTGCACCTGCGGGGGCAGCGTACGGCGGACCGGCTTTCGCGTCCCTTGTGCCGTGCTTTCCAGTAAGGCCAAGTTCCATGCCGGCGGTCTGGTGCATTTGGTGAGTGTCAAATCCAACTGACTGTGCGTCGGGTGCCGAAGCAGTGCATAATTGGGATGGGTTCCCAGCGGTCCATACGTGCGTCCAGGGGCGATGCGTAAACAATATACGCCTGCGAACTTTGCTTCCGTTCGAAGCTGGATGGCGATTTGAGCCCTGGCAAATGGGTGTGGCTCATTTTTTGAGGTTAGCAGGACGCCATCGGCGCGACAGGCATGCCTAGAAGAGGTGAAAAGCCGCAATCCGCCAGGGTCTCTGGCGACCGCCTTGGGGCGCTGCTCGACGCGGCCGTGGATCCCATCGTGCTGATCGACACCCGCGGTCGAATCACCGGGCTCAACCGTGCTGCTGCTGCAGTGTTTGGTTACAACGAAGCGGAAGTGCTCGGCCAGAATGTCGCCATGCTGATGCCGGCTCCGTACAGGGAAGAGCATGACGCATACCTGGCCCGCTACATGGATACTGCCCGCCCGCGCATTATTGGAATAGGCCGCGAGGTAGTGGCACGCCGCAAGGACGGAAGTACCTTTCCCATCGATCTATCGGTGGGTGAATTCCTCAGCGGAGAGGAGCGGGGTTTCGTGGGCATTCTGCGCGATATCACGTTGCGCAAGCAGCAGGAAGCCGAGATCCGCAAGACCAGCGAAGAGCTCAGACTGATCTTTGAAAACACACCCACCGCGATCACCATCACCGACGTGGATGGCCATGTGCTCGACGCCAATCGCGCCTGCCAGGCGCTGCTTGAGTGCAACGTGGCCGAATTGAAGGGCGGCCGGCACACCGATCTGGTCATGGAAGAAGATCGGGAAGCGGTCCGCGCCGAATTCGTAGCCTTGCGCGAAACGGGAAATCGTTTCAGCCGGGAAGTTCGCTACCGGACCAGGGATGGCCACGTGCTCTATGCCATGCTGCATGCCGGCGTGGCACGCGACGCCGGCGGCGAGGCTTTGCTGATGATCTGCGAAATTGTCGATCGCAGCCAATTGTTCGAGGCCACCCGCGAGGCAGAGGAACTCAGGACCAGGCTGGCGCACGTCAGCCGCCTCGGCACCCTTGGCGAGATGGTCAGCGGCATTGCCCACGAGGTCAACCAGCCGCTGACCGCGATCGCCAACTATGCCAGCGCAGCGAGGCGGCTGGTTTTGAGCGGCGATACCGATGCGGAGGAACTGGCATCTATCAATGACAAGATCGCAGTCCAGGCCGAGCGCGCCGGGCAGGTGATCCGTGGCCTGCGCAGCATGACGCGCCGGCGCGAGGCGGTGCGCGAGTCCCTGGACTGCAGCGCGCTGATCGGCGAGGTCTCCAAGTTGATTGAATTTGAATTGCGCGCCCGCGGCTGGAGGCTATTGATCAGCCTGGAGCCAAAATTGCCGGAGGTGCTCGGGGACGGCGTGCAGATTCAGCAGGTGCTGCTCAACCTGGTGCGCAACGCGATCGAGGCAATGAACGAGAGGGCTAGCGACGACTTCGTCACCATTACCGCGTCCGCGCTGGGCAGTGCCTGGGTGGAAATCAGCGTCAGTGACTCCGGCCCGGGATTGGCGCAGGAAGTGGAGGAGCGACTGTTCGAGCCGTTCTTCAGCACCAAGACCCAGGGTATGGGTCTGGGCCTGTCCATTTGCAAGTCCATCATGTCCGTGCATGGCGGAGAGTTGCGCTACAGGCGTAATCTTCACGGTGGGGCGGAGTTCATCATGAGGCTGCCGGCGGTGGGCATATGAAGCAATCCGGGCAAGAATCGGCGGGGGTGGTGTTTATCGTCGACGACGAAGAAGCGGTGCGCGACAGCATCGCCCTGTTGCTGCGCTCGGTCGGAATCCGCTCGATCGGCTTTTCAGACGCCCGTTCCTTTCTTGAAGCCTATCGACCTGAACAGCTTGGCTGCATGGTGCTGGACATACGCATGCCGCGTATGAGCGGCATGGAGTTGCAGCAGGAGCTGAATCGCCGCGGATGGGCCATCCCGCTGATTTTCATCACCGGTCACGGCGACGTGCCAATGGCTGTCGAAGCGATGCGCGCGGGAGCGGTCGATTTCCTGCAGAAACCGTTCAAGGACGATGAATTGATCCGGCGCGTGCAAAAGGCGCTCGAGCAGGATGTGAAATTACGCGCGCAGCTCAACAGCCTGGAGCAGTTGCGCGCGCACTTCCAAAGCCTGACCCCGCGCGAGAGGGAAATCGCCGAGCGCCTGGTGGCCGGTGACGCCAACAAGGCTGTGGCCATCGACCTTGACTTGAGCGAGCGCACAGTCGAATTGCATCGGGCGCACATCATGCAAAAAATGGGCGCCCGTGGCTTGGCGCAGCTGGTGCAGATGCTGATGCAGCTAAAGGGCGCCTGACCAGGCGAACGCTGGCGGCCGCTTACGAGATGGTCAAGCTGCTCAGTGATATCGGCAGCATCGCCCGCATCCGTCCACGACGGTGCTGCTCGATAAGCATCACCTTATGGCGGGTATTTCCCAACATTTCCATAAACGATCAGGCCAGCGAATCGGCCAGAAATTATTTTTCTGTGACCGCCTCCGATTGTTGAGCGCCCTCGCGGTTTACAGCCTTTTTCCGATCCAATGCACAGCTTTTCTTCGATTGCTGTGGCTGCTGGTTTTGCTCGGTGACCTTGTCCGCACTCGAAATCGGCGGTGTAGCTATTAATACTTCCTCGGCATTCCCGAACTTCTTGCGCCACGTGTAAAACGTTGCATGCGTCTTATGCCGATGTCGGCATAAGACCCATAATGCCGTGCCCGAAATTATGCCGCATCAGTGTGTCGGCCACTGTTGTCGGTTGGAAAGCCTTACCATTGTCCGTCGGCATAATAAAGCTGTCGTTCCAACGGCAGGTGTCGGGAAACTGCACTTTAGAACGTAATCGGCCAATACCCGTCAGTCGCCATTGAAAACTCCGCGCCACAAAGTTGCGGTTCATGGTGCAAAGTTAACGCGACCCCATTCCCGCTGCCAACCCTGGCGATCGTGCATTAGGAGCCGGTCCTTAGGGTTGCTAAGCAGAGCTGGATGACATCGGGGACGTAGACGGCGTCGGTTTCTTCAGTTGAGATACCACTCGAAGGATGCCGGCCTCTGCTACTGCGGCACCCAATATTGACGCAACTGCGAGGACAGTCGCAAAAATGTCCGTCCGCGAAAAGTATCTTACAAGGAGTCCAATAGCGAGTAGCGAAGGACCTAACACGACGGAAACGGCAGTAATCAGTCGAGCCCCAACGTCGTCATAAAGTACGACCCAAGGTGCCACACTTAGATCGCCGAGACCTTCAGCGATCTGCACCCGCCGAAGATACCTGACGTCGAGTAGCAAGAATAAAAAGATCACAAGATAAGCGAACGGGATTGCCTCGATGCACAACTGCCCAGGAACCCGGAGACCAAGCAGGTCGATGTCTTGGATCTCCCGCTGCTTTTCCTCCATAAAAGCGATCGCATCCTGAAGTGGCCTTTGATGCAAGTCGGACCAATAGACACGCAATGCAGGAAGAACTACCTCCCCTGATTTTCCGGCCGTGGAAAGTTTCGTCCACAGACCTGCTTGAATCAGCCAATCCCTGACCGTCGTCTTGTCATTCGGACCACTGATCGATGGATTGTCGGTCGCCGCGGCTAAGTGACTGCTGAGGTCCCCTTCGACGACAAAGTGGTCGGAGCCAAGTATTCGCGCCTTCTCCCAAAGGTCCCGGCTATCGAGCACATCAAGAGCACTCCACCATTGGCTATTCCGCCATTGGCTGGCCGTGACTGGCAGTCCGCCGTCTGTCGTTCTGGAGGTCGCGGGCGATGCGTCGATAAAAGCTCGAAAGGTGTATTCACCAGGGAATCGATGCCAAGAGGAAGAGCGGATTGTGAAATATTGGGCTGTCGGGGCCGATGCTAAGCCGTTGCCGCTGCGTGACATGGATAGCCGCGCCGTATCCCAGTCGGGCACGAAGTACGTCGGCTTTCTACCTGACGTAAGCCAGGCGTGCCATTCTTG
This sequence comes from Verrucomicrobiota bacterium, assembly GCA_903970595.1. Classification (GTDB taxonomy): domain Bacteria; phylum Pseudomonadota; class Gammaproteobacteria; order Nevskiales; family Nevskiaceae; genus Nevskia. The sequence continues at coordinate 4,389 of CAJCJI010000423.1, read as the reverse complement.
AAGCGATCCATTCGTTGGCGCTTGGTCATATTGAACAATTAACTTCACGTCCCAGCGAGTGGACTCGATCGGTTGGACATGAAAGTCTAGTTTCGATGTCAAGAACGTGGCGATGTTCAGCGCGTAATCACCATAGCCGCCCGGGAGGTAAGTGTTGATGGGCAGAAACCCTCGTGCAAAACTTTCGTACCTCTGAAAGTCGAGATCGCGAAGGGTATATGCCTCCTCAAGTGCAGATTGGTAATCGACGTTTTTTGGGGCTAGCAAAAGCAACAACGCCGTGCCCGATACCACGAGACAGAGTTTGTGCCAAGTGCGAGCTGACTCTAGAATTGCTTTTGTATCTGCCATTTTCGCGCCTAGTAAGCCTGGGCGCGCTATGCGCACGCGGCTACCTCTATTAATACGAGCCAGTGTACATCAGGCGCAAGGCGGCGCGTCAGCGCGCGCAGCGCCCTCTACAGATGGCGTCCCTAAGCAGACGCTTACTAAGTTCCTTGGCCGATGGGAAGCATTTGCATGACTGAGGTTGAAATTAGCACACATTAATCCACGCTTGTCACTCCCTCACCAACAGAAGGAGCTGCAACATGGACGATCAACCCAACCCCTCGGAAATATTCCCTGGCTCTCTCGACCAGCACATCAACGGCTTTCGGGACTACCTGCAAAAGGAGCACTACGGGTCGCAAACCGTCGTCACCTACGGTCGGCGCATCAATGCGCTCGCCCAGCGCATGCAGTCCATCGGCATGACGGTCGAACAACTCAACAAGGGGAGTGCCGAGCAGCTGGTCCAAAGTCTTGGATGGGCTGCGCCTCAGAAGAAGCACGCTGTCTTCGCTGTTCATACTTTCGTCAAATATCTGATCGAGGCCGGCGTCACGCAATCCTCCCTGATCCCGTTACCCGATAGCGCACGTGGACGGCTGCGGCAGGAATACGTCGAATACCTCCGCCACCAGCGAGGCTTGAGGGAGAGCTCGATTGACCAGTCTTGGTGGGTGGCCGATCGCTTTCTGCAATTCCGCTTCGGCGAGGCTGACGGCGACCTGGCGCAAATCGTGGCCCCCGATATCGTCCGCTTTCTTCAGCACCTCGGCTCCCGCGGGCGGCCGGACCGGAGCAAAAGTACCGCCAGCCATCTGAGAAATTTCCTGATGTTTCTCTTCAAAAGCGGCAAGACCGGCGCCAACCTCGCGCCGGGCATCCCGCGTGTGGCGCAGAAGTATGCCGCCAGGCTTCCGCGGCATTTGATGCCCGAGCAGGTCGAAACCCTGCTCGGGGCCGTCAAGACCGATGCCACAACGGGCCGCCGCGATTATGCGATGGTGCTGTTGCAGGCGCGGCTGGGCCTGCGTGCCACCGAGGTCGTCGCCATCCAGATCGACGACATCGATTGGCGCGCCGGGGAGCTGATCGTGCGGGGCAAGGGACAGCTCCATGACCGGATGCCCCTGCCCGAGGATGTGGGCGAAGCCCTGGCCAGCTACATCCGCCACGACCGCGCCACCGCCTCGCGCAGCTTATTCGTCACCCTACGGGCGCCGCGGCGTCCATTCAAGAGCGCCCAGATCCTCAACTGGATTCTCGTGGATGCCTTCAAGAAGACCGGCTTGGCACCGCCGACCCCGTACGTGGGCTCCCACATTTTGCGGCACAGCCTGGCCACCAACATGGTGCGGCGCGGCGCTTCGCTGGACGAAATCGGCGATATGCTCCGCCATCGCTCGCGCCAGTCCACCATGATCTATGCCCGAATGGACGTCGATGGCCTGCGCTCGATCGCACAGCCGTGGCCGGCTGCCGGAGGTGCGAAATGAGCGCCCTGGTTGCCGAGCTGGACCGCTACCTCGCCATCCGCCGCAGCCTGGGCTGCGATCTGGGTACATCCGGCCGCGCGCTGCGTCGCTTCGTCGAATTCGCCGAGCGGCAAGAGGCGGAGCATGTCACCAGCGATCTGTTTGTGCGCTGGATGGCGGAATTCGGCACCGCCAAACCGCCGACCTGGTCGGCCCGCCTGGGCATGGTCCGCGGCTTTGCGCAGTGGCTCCATGGCCTCGACCCGCGCCACGAAGTCCCGCCGACAGCACTGGTACCGGCGAAGTATCGCCGCGCGCGACCCTACATCTATAGCGAGGAGGAGGTCGCGCGGATCATCGATGAGGCCAGCCGGCTGCCGTCCACCAACGGCATTCGGGCTTTGACGTATTCGACTCTGTTTGGACTGATCGCCGCCACCGGGCTGCGCATCAGCGAGGCGCTGGCGCTGGATCACCGGGATGTCGATCTGGAGCAGGGCGTCCTGACCATTCGCCGCGGCAAATCCGGCAGGCAGCGCTTGGTGCCGATCTCCGAGAGCGCCATGGCGGAGCTTGCCGCTTATGCAGCAGAACGGGACCGGCTGTTGGGCCGGTGTCCGGCATCCTTTTTCGCTGGCGAAGACGGCACGCGGCCCGGCGACTGCGGCGCTCGGGCCAATTTCGCGTGGGTCTGCCAGAGCATTGGCCTGCGCGCGCCGCAGCGCTTCCAGCGGCACGGGCGCGGGCCACGTATCCACGACCTGCGCCACACCTTTGCCGTGCGCACACTGCTGGGCTGGTACCGCAGCGACATGGACCCGGAACGCGAAATGCTCAAGCTCTCGAACTACCTGGGTCATTCCAGCCCCAGCCACACGTACTGGTACATTGAGGCGGTGCCGGAATTGCTGGAGCTGGCGATGCAGCGGGCCAGCCGCAGCCTGGCGCAGGAGGGCCGCCCATGAATGCCTCGACCCTGCCGGCGCTGCTGCAGCGCTTTTTTACGGACCGGCTGTGTGGCCAACTCCAGGCCAGCCCCAACACGATTGCCGGCTACCGCGACACCTTTCGGCTGCTGCTGCGCTTTGCGAGCGAACGGCGCGGCCAGCCGCCGACCCGGCTGCGGATCGAAGACCTGGACGCCACGCTGATCGGGGAATTCCTGGCGCACGTCGAGAGCGTCCGACACAACAGTGCGCGCAGCCGCAACACGCGTCTGGCGGCTATCCGGTCTTTCTTCCGGTATGTGGCAATGAACGAGCCGGGGCATGCGCTGCATTGTCAGAAGATCCTGACCATGCCGAGCAAGCGATATGTGCGCCGGTCGGTGGATTTCATCGATCGGCCCGAGATGGAGGCACTGCTGGCGGCGCCGGACCGGTCGAGCTGGATTGGCCGGCGCGATCACGCGATCCTGCTGCTGGCCTTGCAGAGCGGGCTGCGCGTGTCGGAGCTGATTTCCCTGGACTGCAAAGATGTGGTGCTCGGCACCGGCGCGCATGTCCGCTGCGAGGGCAAGGGCCGCAAGCAGCGATGCACGCCGCTGCGTCGTGACACGGCCAAGACCCTCGAAGCCTGGCTGAAGGAACGGAGTGGCGCGGCTGACGATCCGGTCTTTACCACCCAGCGTGGCGACCGGCTCAGCCGCGATGCGATGGAGCGCATCGTGCGCAAGTACGCGCTGGCAGCGGCGACAGCTTGCAGCTCGCTGATCGGCAAGCGCGTCAGTCCGCACGTGCTGCGGCACAGCACGGCGATGGAACTGCTGCAAAACGGCGTGGACTGCACCGTTATCGCACTGTGGCTTGGGCACGAGTCGGTCGAGACGACGCAGGTGTATGTGCATGCGGATATGCGACTCAAGGAGCAGGCCCTGGCGCGGGTAGCAGTCACTACGACCAAACCGGGACGGTATCGACCCGATGATGCACTGCTGTCCTATCTCGAAGCGCTCTGATTATGCCGCTTGGCCGCGTCGATCCGGCAGCACTGTCGAGGGAATGCTGGGTCGGCGCGGCATAGTTTCGGGCACGGCATTATGCGTCTTATGCCGATGTCGGCATAAGGTGCACTGGACCCGCCATCCGTCCCGGCTTAACCGGGACATGGGCCGCAAGTCCTGGGGCGATGAGGGGTACGCGGCGGAGGAGCTGGTCGCCGAGCTGGGTGCGGCCTTCCTGGGCGCGGAGCTGGGGCTGCGACCGGATCACGTCGAGGATCACGCCGCCTATATGGCCGGCTGGCTCAAGGTGCTCAAGAACGACCGGCGGTTCATCTTCATCGCGGCGGCGAAGGCGCAGGAGGCAGCGGATTACCTGCTGGGGCGCAGGGTGGCCGCCGAGAAGGTGGCTGAAGCGGCCTGATTCAAGCAGTGGCCGTCTAACGGCAGCGAGCCCGCCCGGCTTCGCTGCCGTTTCTTTGTTCCAGGGGGTCAAACCGGCATAATCGGTACGGAGCGCCGGCAACTCGCGCCGGCCTTCGGGTGCGCAATGACGGAGCAGGACGGAAAGGATTCCAAGGTTATCCGGCTGTTTCCTGGCAAGGATGGCAGCCGGCCTGCCGGTTCGCCCGATGGCGAAACGGCAGG
>CAJCJI010000422.1 GCA_903970595.1 Verrucomicrobiota bacterium | reverse complement strand
GGCGGCGCGCCGCCACGTCCTGGGGCGCGAGGTCGCTGCTGAAGTAGTGTTCCGCGCCGTAGTCGAAAAAGCTGGTCAGGCGGGCCAGCCGGCGGGACATTTTGGAATGACCGCTCAGCGACGGGTGTTTGGCGCGGGACAGTTGCAACCGCGTGTAGACTTTGCGGAGGAGCACCAGCCCCAGTAAGACTGCGACCAGATATCGGGCGATTTCCAAGGTGACCTGCAGCCGGTCCAAAACCAGATATGCGCCTTAATTCAGCTGACGCGACTTGCGCATGCTACAAGCCGAATGTGGCACTAAAATGAAAGTGGCATGAAGGTCCGGATACAGTTGATTCTTAAGGGTTCTTTACAAACGCCCGCGTTTTCCGCACCCCGTCAGGACAGCAGCACCACCTTGCCGGTGTTCTTGCGCGCCTCGATATAAGCCTGCGCTTCTCCCACCTGCGCCAGCGGGAAGGCGCGATCCACATGCGGCCGCACCCAGCCGGCGGCGATGCCGCCCACCAGGGCCTCCATCCAGGGCCGGATCTTGCCGTTCTCGTGCCACAGGTGGCCGAGGTTGACGCCGAACACGGCGCGGTTGTCGTTCATCAGGCTGACCGGGTTGAACAGCGGCAGGCTCAACGCCAGCTTGAGGAAGGCCAGGGGGCGGATCAGGCCGGATTCGGAAGCCGTGGAGATGCCGAACATGCCGAGCCGTCCGGTGTGGCGCAGCGCCCGGTAGCTCTTCTTCCAATGGCTGCCGCCGAGCGGGTCCAGAATCAGCTCCACGCCGCGGCCGCCGCTGAGCCGCATCAGTTCGGGCACCCAGTCCTGGCCGCGGTAGTCGATGGCATGATGCAGGCCGCGCGCCTTGAGGAAGGCGTGCTTGCCGGCGCTCGCGGTGCCGTAGAGGGTCGCGCCGAGGTGCTGCCCGATGTCGATGGCGGCCAGGCCCACGCCGCTGCCGGCGTTGTGGATCAGCACCGCCTCGTCGCGCGACAGCGAGCCGACCACCACCATCAGCTGCCAGGCGGTCAGATAATTGACCGGTATGGCCGCGGCCTGCTCGTGGCTGAGCGCGGCCGGCTTGTCGAACACCTGCTCGAGCGGCACCACCACGGTGTCGGCATAGCCGCCGAAGCGCGTCAGCGCGAACACCTCCCGCCCCTCCCACTCGGCCGCGACGCCCGCCCCCAGCGCGTCCACCACGCCGGACACTTCATAGCCGACCACGCAGGGCAGCTTGGGCGCATCCGGATACAAGCCCTTGCGCGCCAGGATGTCGGCGAAATTGATGCCGCTGGCGCGCACGCGGATGCGCAGCTCGCCGGGCTGGGGCAGCGGGTCCGGGGCCTCGCGCAAGTGCAGCTTTTCCGGGCCGCCGTAACCGGTGATGTAGACCTGTTTCATTGCCCGTCCCCTGCCTGATCCGCAATAGCGGGCAAGCTACCCGAGTGCGGCGCAGTCCGCCAGTGCAGGCGGCAGCTGCGCATCGTGCCGCTCGGTCCTTAGTCTGGCGGTTTGTCCGCCGCGGGCGGCGGCGCTTCGGCGGCGGGCGCTTCGGCCCCGCCCTGGCTTGCCGGAGGTCCGCTCCCGCCCTGTCTTGGTTCTGCGCGGGGTGCAGGCGCAGGCAGCGATTCGTCGCGGTCTCCGGCGTCCGGCAATGCCTCCGGCGTTCCCGCGGCGGGCGGCTCGGGCTCCTCCTGCGGCGTGCCGGGGGAGGCATAGCCCATCTGCCCGAGGATCCAGGCGGTGCGCGCCTGCACGTAGGGGCCGGGGTTGCGCACGCTCCAGTGGCGCGGGTTGGGCAGCACCGCGGCGAGGCGCGCCGCCTCTTCGGCGCTAAGCCGGGACGCGGGCTTGCCGAAAAAACTCTGCGAGGCCGCTTCGACCCCATAGATGCCGGGGCCGAACTCGGCGATGTTGAGGTACACATCCAGGATGCGGTTCTTGCCCCAGAGCTTTTCGATCAGCACGGTCAGGCCGGCTTCGATGCCCTTGCGCACATAGCCGCCGGGCCAGAGGAACAGGTTCTTCGCGGTCTGCTGGCTGATGGTGGAGGCGCCGCGCCGGTGGTGGCGTGGATTGCTGTTGTACTGCTGCGCCTGCTCGATCGCCTCCATGTCGAAACCGTGGTGGGTCCAGAACTTCTGGTCATCCGCCGCCACCACCGCGCGGCGCGCCGTATCGGCGATGTCCCCGGCCGGCACCCAGCGGTACTGCACCGGCTTGACCGGGCTCTGCAGCATGTAGGAACTGGTGGGCGGCGGCAGCCAGCGCAAGGCCACGATCGCCAGGACCAGGGCGGCGGCGGCCAGCAGCAAGGACATGAACAGCATGCCCAGGATCGAGTGCCGCTCGGGCGCCTGCGGCGCCGGCGGCAAGACCCGGCGTACCGGTTCCGGACGCAACTCGGAACTGCCGGGGACAGGCGGCCCCAGCGTCGGCTCTATGCGTGGACTCATACATTGAACGGCGCCCTGGCGCCGGGGTGCTTATGCGAAGGACATTGTTTCAGAAACTTCGGGTCCAGGGCCAGCCGCCGCGAGCAATTCGTAGGAGCGCAGGCGCTCGGCATGGTCGTGCACGGTGCTGACCACCATCACCTCGTCCGCGCCGCACTCGCGCACCTTGGCCGCGATCTGCGCCCGCACCGCATCCGGTGCGCCGACGATGGTCAATTCCCGGAAATGCCGCACCGCCTCGCGCTCCGCCGCGCTGTAGGGATAGGCCAGCGCTTCCTCGGGGCTGGGCAGGGGCAGGAATTCGCCGCGGTTGATGCGCAGCCGGGTCAGGTCCATGCTCGCGGCCAGGTAACTGGCCCGCTCCCCGCTCTCGGCGCAGACCACGGCAATTCCCAGGATGGCGTGCGGCCGAGGAAACTGCGCCGAAGGCACAAAGCCCTGCCGGTAGGCCGCGAAGGCCGGCGCCGCCGGGGCGGGGCTGAAATGGCTGGCGAAGCTGTAGCCCATGCCGGCGCTGCCGGCCATGCGCGCGCTGGCGCCGCTGGAGCCCAGCAGCCAGATCGGCGGTAAATCGACGCCGTCCGGCATCACGCGTACGCGGCGGAAGGGGTGCCCTTCCGGCAAGTCGCCCCGCGACAGGCTCAGCAGCTCCGACAGCTGTGCCGGAAACTGCTCGCCGTCGAAGGCGCGCAAGGCGCGGGTGGCGGCCGGCTCGGAGCCGGGCGCCCGCCCGATTCCGAGGTCGATGCGCCCCGGGTACAGCGCCTCCAGGGTGTGGAAGGCCTCGGCGATGCGCAGCGGCGCATGGTTGGGCAGCATGATGCCGCCGGAGCCGACGCGGATCCGCTGCGTGGCGCCGGCGGCGTAGCCGATCAGGATTTCCGGCGCCGCGCTGGCGACGCTGCCCATGCCGTGGTGCTCGGCGAACCAGTAGCGGGCGTAGCCCAGGCGGTCGGCCAGCCGCGCCAGGTCCACTGTGCGCCGCGCCGCTTCGGCCGCGCTGGTACCGCTGGGCACCGGCGCCAGGTCGAGTACCGAGAGGGGTATGGCCATAGCTACAAGCAATGGGGACCTGGAGCGGACGATTCAAGCTGCCGGACAGTGGACGGACTGCGGCCTGCTTCCGCCGTACAATGCTCCCATGGACGACGCTCCCCCAACCCTTCTGGCGCGCCCGCCGGCCACAGCCATGCCGCTGGCCGCCCTGGCGCAGGGCCCGCTGCGGGACCGCTTTGCCCGGGTCAAGCGCAAGCTGCGGGTGTCGCTGACCGACCGCTGCAATTTCCGCTGCCCCTACTGCATGCCGGACAGCCCGCAGTTCCTCGAGCGGGCGGAGCGCCTGAGCCGGCCGGAACTGCAGCGGCTGCTGCGCCTGTTCGTGGCCGAGCTTGGCGTAAGCCGCCTGCGCCTGACCGGCGGCGAGCCGCTGCTGCGCCGCGACCTGGAGGCGGTGATCGCCGAAAGCGCCGCGCTGCGCCCGCTGGGCCTGGAGCGCATTTCGCTGTCCACCAATGCCGCCTTGCTGGCGCGCCGCGCCGCCGGGCTCAAAGCCGCCGGGCTCGACGACCTCAACATCAGCCTCGACGCGCTGACCCCGGCGACCTTTGCCCGGCTCTCCGGCAACCGCGCGGTGCAGCCGGTGCTGGACGGCATCACCGCCGCCCGCGACGCCGGCCTGCCGCTGAAGCTCAACGCGGTGATCGTGCGCGGCATCAACGAGGACGAGATCCTGCCGCTGACCCGCTGGGCGCTGCGGCAGCAGCTGCCGCTGCGCTTCATCGAATTCATGCCGCTGGACGGCCGCGGCGAATGGTCGCGCCAGCGGGTGGTGAGCGAGGCCGAAATCCTGCAACGCCTGCGCGCGGAATTCGAGGTGGCGGCGCTGCCGCGCGGCAGCGATCCGGCCTCCTATTACACGCTGCATGGCGGGCTTGCCGCCGCCGCACCGGAGATCGGCATCATCGCCACCGTCTCCAACCCGTTCTGCGCCAGTTGCGATCGCCTGCGCCTGACCTCGGACGGCAAGCTCTATCCCTGCCTGTTCTCGCCCAAGGGCACCTCGCTGCGCGATCCCCTGCGCGCCGGCGCCGGCGACGCCGACCTGGCCGCCCTGATCCGCGACACGGTGTGGCACAAGGATGCCGGCTATGCCGCGCATCCGGGGTATGCGGAGCGGCCGATTGCCATGAATAGCTTAGGCGGCTGATGCGCATCACGGTCGAATGTTGCGGCGCCTCGCAGCGCTGGTGCGGTGCCGATCTGGTCAACCTGGATCTGGGCGAAGCGGCTACCGTCGCCGACGTCCTGAGCCGGCTGGGCGAGCGCTTTCCCGAATTGGCCATGCGGCGCGACTCCCTTGCCGTGGCGGTGGGCGATGAAATCGTGCCGGCGAGCCGTGCGTTGGTGGATGGAGAGCGCGTGGCGCTGATTCCTCCGGTCAGCGGCGGCTAGACCTTTTCTGTGAACGCGACCAAACACCTGCACCTGGGCGCGCTGAACCTGGCCGAGTGGCTGGCCCACACCCCCACCTGCCTGGT
>CAJCJI010000421.1 GCA_903970595.1 Verrucomicrobiota bacterium | reverse complement strand
GACAGCACTTATGACCGATCGCGAAGCGGCCTCTTATTTGAAGATGTCGCGCAGCTATATGGCGCACCTGCGTCTTTCGGGCGCAGGACCGTAAGCGCCGACGGAACCCGGCCTTGTGCTGATTTGTTGAGGTGTGAAGAACGCGGGGCAGACGGAGGCCCTTGCGAATGGATATGGAGCAGTCAAACGAGCGTTGTATGAGCGGTCGCCGGGATGGCGGTGCGCTTGTGCGAGTGGAGCGCCGTCGTCGTTGGAGCGACGAAGAAAAGCTGGCGATCCTGAAGGAGACGACCGAGCCGGGGGCTATCATGGCCATGGTGGCGCGACGACATGAGATCGGGACGGGCCAGCTTTATACATGGCGGCGCCAATTGCTGCAGGGCGCGTTGGCAGGTTTCGTCCCCGTTGAAATCACGCCGACGATGCCACCGGCTCAGACAGCGTCGCATGGCCGGATCGAGATCCGCGCACGAGGTCGGCTCACAGTGTCGGTTGACCAACTGGTCGACCGGGCGACGCTGAAACTGGTTCTGGAAGTCGTCGGGGAGTTGGGCCATTGAGCCTGACGCTGCCACCATCGGCGAAGATCTACCTGTCGCTGGAGCCGTGCGATATGCGCAGGGGCTTTGACGGGTTGGCTGCACAGGTTCGCAATATTCTGCAGCTCGACCCGTTCAGCGGGGCGGTTTTCTTGTTCCGGGGAAAACGCGGCAATAGAATGAAGGCGCTGGTCTGGGATGGCTCGGGGTTATGCCTTTATGCAAAACGTCTCGAGCGGCACCAGAAATTTGTCTGGCCACGTGCCGGCGATGGCGCAGTTCGGCTCTCGGGCGCGCAGTTGGCAATGCTGATCGAGGGCCTGGATTGGAGGCACGCGATCGTGCACGATGAGGTGGCGGCGCCGACCCTCGCGTGAGCGGAAAAACCCAGGAAAACAGCCATTTTTGTTGATCTTTGATCCGCTTGCGCTATGTTTTTTGGCATGCGGTTCGACCTTGATCGCCTTCCCACAGACCCGGCTCTCCTGCAGAAAATACTGCGGGAGATGGTCGAGGTCATGGAGCAGGAACGCGCCGAATTGAAGACGGCAAAGGCCACCGTTCAGGCCCAGTTCCTGCAAATCGAGAAGCTCGAACATCGTCTGGCGCGACTGCTGCGCGTCCAGTTCGGCCGCAGTTCCGAGAAGATGGACATCGCGCAGTTGCGGCTGATGTTTGACGAGGTCGAATTACCCGAGCCCGCGAACGACGATGCGTCCGCACCCGAGGCAAAGGCGCCATCCGCGCGCAAGCCCGGTGCGCGTACGCCGATCCCGGCTGACGTGCCACGCCAGCCCGTGGAGCATCAGCCCGGGCCCTGCCCACAGGGTTGCGGCGGTGCCGAAACGAAGATCGGCGAGGACGTGACCGAAGTGCTGGACTATATCCCGGCGCGCTTTCGCGTGTTGCGTCACGTTCGCCCTCGTGTCGCCTGCCGGACCTGCGAGCAGATCCGGCAGGCCCCGGCCGTCAATCTACCACTGCCCAAGGTGATGGCGAGCAGCGCCTTGCTGGCACATCTGGTTGTCAGCCGCTTCGTCGATCATCAGCCCTGGTATCGCCAGTCGGCGATCCTGCGCCGGCAGGGCGTGCACATCGATCGGGACGTCATGAGCCGATGGGCCCGCAAGCTGGCGTGGCTGCTGGCACCTCTCGGTGAGCGGCTGCTCTCCTACATCCTTGAGGCGCCCAAAATCCATGGCGATGAAACCCCGGTTACCTTGCTGGACGGGAAAGACGGTAGCCATACCGCGTACTTCTGGGTCTATCTGCACGATGGTCGATCCAGCGGTGATATGAGCCCGCCAGCAGTCGCCTTCCGCTTCACGACCAGCCGCGGTGGTGAACATCCAGCGGCGCATCTTGCCGGTTACCGCGGCTATCTTCAGGCGGACGGATACGCCGGTTACAACGTGCTCTACCGTGATCCCGACACCAAGGCGCCGCGCGATGTGATCGAGGTTGGATGCTGGGCCCATTCGCGTCGCAAGTTCACCGATATCCTCGACAAGAACCCGTCGCCCATCGCGGCCGAGGCGATCGTCCGGATTGGCGAGCTCTTCGCCATCGAGCGTGAGATCAAGGGATCGCCCCCTGATGTACGAAGACAAGTCCGACAGACGCAGGCGGTTCCAAAGTTACTGGCTTTGCAAACATGGCTCGAGAAACAGGAACGGGGCCTGTCGTCGGACAGCACCCTTGCCCAGGCGTGCCGCTATCCGCTCAACCGGTGGGCCGCGATGATCCGCTATTGCGATGATGGCTTGCTCGAGGTCAGCAACAATTTGGTCGAAAATGCCCTGCGCGGTGTGGCCCTTGGGCGCCGAAACTGGATGTTCATCGGCTCGATCAAGGGCGGAGATGCGTCAGCGCTATTCTATTCGCTCGTCGAGACATGCAAACTCAATGGCGTCGAACCCGAAGCCTGGTTCACCGACGTCATCGAGCGCATCGGCAATCACCCGATCAACCGGATCGACGAACTTCTGCCGTGGTCTTGGCGGGCAGCGCGCGATACGATTCAGGCTGCATGACGAACTCGCTGCCTCTCACCGCCGTCCTCACCCCTCAAAGCTGGGATCCCGACCTTCTGCCGCCCCTCCAGATGGATGGCTTCCTCACAGGCACGTTGCTGACGCCGAACCTGGATATGAAATGGGTCGCATACCTGTGGCCCAAGTTGCCCAACCTTGCCGATGACGATAGGCTGAAGAATGCCCTCAACGCTGCGCTTGCGCGCCGCAAAACCATCGAAGCCAATCTTCAAAAGGGCTGGCCAGGCTACCAGCCCGGTTTCTGCGAGCCGGGCAAGAAGGCCGATCACGACAAGGTCCGAGAGTGGATTAGAGGCTTCTGGAAAGCCATGAAGCTTGACCCTCAGTACTGGTCCGATCTCGCCGACAGCGAGCGCCCTGCAACATTCCTGTCACTCATCTCCGGTTTTCTCGAAATCGTCGAGCCAATCGAAGAATGCGACGACGCCGACCAAATCCGCGACGAACACGCCGCCCTCCTTCCTCGCGCCATCGTCAGCATGAGGAAGCTTGCCCTGATGCAGGAAGGGAATATCGTCGCCCTCAGATCCATCGCGGCCACTAAGGTCAGGCGAAACGATCCCTGCCCATGCGGATCAGCCCGAAAATTTAAGCGCTGTTGCGCTCCAAAATAACCGTTGCTGTCAATGCCGGGTTCCGTCGGCGCTTACCAACAACTCGATGATTTGTGCAGGTTTCTGACGGTTTTCGCGACCCGGTCGCCCCGGAGCGTTTTGTTCATCATTTGAAATTTGACCTGCCGCGCATGGGCCGGGGCAACGATCTTCATCACAGGAAAGTGAGCGACTGCTAA
>CAJCJI010000420.1 GCA_903970595.1 Verrucomicrobiota bacterium | reverse complement strand
TGGATGCCGCGCGGATTCTCGCGGCGCTGCCGGCCGGCGCGCGGGATGCGCTGCGCGCGGTGGACGTACTGCCGCGTACCGACTCCACCAATCAGCGCCTGCTCGAAGCCGATCCGGCGCGCGATCCGCAGGCCCTGTTCGCCGAGATGCAGACCGCCGGGCGCGGCCGGCGCGGGCGGCAATGGCGTTCGCCGTTCGGCGCCAATTTGTACCTGTCGCTGGCCTGGAGTTTCCCGGCCTGGCCGCCGCAGCTCAGTGCCCTGTCCCTGGCGGTGGGCATCGCCGCCGCGCGTACCTTGCGCCGCGCCGGACTGGACGCGGTAATGCTCAAGTGGCCCAATGACCTGCGCGTGGGCGAGGACAAGCTCGGCGGCATCCTGATCGAGCAGCGCGGCGAAGCCGGCGGCGCCTGCCGTGTGGTCGTCGGCATTGGCATCAACATTGCGATGAGCGCGGAACAGGCGGGGGCGCTGGGCCAGCCATGGACCTCGCTGCGCGCGGCGCTGGCCGCGGCCGGGCGTAAGCCGCCGGAGCGCAATGCGCTCGCCGCCAGCCTGCTGGGCGAATTGGCCGCCACGCTCCAGCAGTTCGGGGCCGCCGGCTTCGCGCCCTTCCAGGCGGATTGGTCGATGCTCGACGCCACGGCCGACCAGCCGGTGCGCATCGAAGGCGGCGCCGCGCCGCTGCAAGGCATCGCCCGCGGCGTCGATGCGCAGGGCGCGCTGATCGTCGAGGCGCTGGGCCGGCGGCATCACATCCACGCCGGCGAAGTCAGCCTGCGCTTCGGCGGTGCCGCATGAGCCTGCTGCTGCTCGATGTCGGTAACAGCCGCTTGAAATGGGCCGTAGCCGATGGCGCGCGTCGGAGTCTGATCCCAGGCGAGGGCGGTGCCATTGAGCACCGCGGCGTTCCCGCCACCGCCGTCGAGGCGATCGGAGTCGAATCGGCGGAAGCGATCTGGGTAGCCAATGTCACCGGCGACCGTTTGGGATATCAACTCGAAGCCGGGCTCGCGATGCGCTACGACGTGGAGCCGCAGTTCGCAGCGGTGCAGGCAAAATATGCGGGCCTGCGCGTGGCCTATGCCGAGCCACGGCGCCTGGGCATCGACCGCTGGCTGGCCCTGCTGGCAGCCTGGACCCAAGCGCGCGGCGCGGCCTGCGTGGTCAGTGCCGGCACTGCGCTGACCTTCGATGCCGTGGATGAGCGAGGCCAGCACCTGGGCGGTGTGATCGCCCCCGGTCTTCTGGCCATGCAGGAGGCAGTGCTCGAAACGACACGTTTCCACGCCCACGGCCCCACGCAGCAATACACAGACGGTCTCGGCATGGATACCGACGCCTGCATGCGCCAGGGTGCGCTGCATGCCGGCGCCGGCCTGCTCGAACGCCTTGCCGCGCGCCATGCGGCCGGCGCCTTGCGCCTCATCACCGGCGGCGACGCCGCGCACCTGGCGCCGCATCTCGACGGCAGCTGGTCGGTGCGCCCCAACCTGGTGCTGGAAGGCCTGCTCGCTTTTGCGCTAAAAACGTAGGACGGGCCGTGCCCGCCCTTGCTTCTACATCATCCAGGGACTCGGCGGGCACAGCCCGCCCTACCCACCAACGGTGACCACAACCCCATGCGCCCCATCTTTCTTGCACTTATCGCCCTCCTGCTGCCTCTGCAGGTGGCGCGCGCTGACGCCGCACCCGCCAGGACCGAAACCGCCATCTTCGCCGGTGGCTGCTTCTGGTGCATGGTGCCGCCGTTCAAGAACCTGCCGGGCGTACTTTCGGTTACGGCCGGATATACCGGCGGCCACCTGGCCAACCCGAGTTATGAGCAGGTTTCGTCCGGCGAGACCGGCCATGCCGAATCGGTGCAGGTGGTCTTCGATCCCGCGAAGGTGGGTTACGACCGACTGCTCGACGTGTTCTGGCACAACATCGATCCCGCCACACCGCAGCAGCAGTTCTGCGACGTGGGCGACCAGTACCGCACCGCCATCTTCTACCACGGCGAGGAACAGAAAAGGCTGGCTATCGCCTCGCGTGACGCGCTGGCGGCCAGCGGCGTGCTGAAAGGCCCGATCGTGACGCAGATCGTCGCCGCCACCGCCTTCTATCCGGCGGAGGACTATCACCAGGACTACTACCTCAAGAACGAACTGCGCTACCAGATCTACCGCCACGGCTGCGGGCGGGATCAGCGCCTGAAGCAGCTTTACGGCGACAAGGCCGGCGGGCACTGACTGCGCAGCCCGGGCGACGAGGGAGAATCCTCGCCCGGAAGGGTTTAAGCTTTCCGCATCCCGATTCCAGAATCCCCCATGAACGCCCCCGAAATCTTCAAGACCGTCGACGCCCAGTGGGACAGCCAGATCGTTCCGCGGCTGATCGAATACATCAGGATCCCCAACAAGTCGCCGATGTTCGACGCGCAATGGGCCGCGCACGGCTACATGGACCAGGCGGTGGCGCTGCTGGCGGGCTGGGCCCAGGCGCAGCCGATCGCCGGCATGCAGCTGGAAGTGGTGCGGCTGCCGGGCCGTACGCCGCTGATCTTCATCGACATTCCCCCCACCGGCGGCGCGTCTGGGGAGGACTGCGTGCTGCTCTACGGCCATCTGGACAAGCAGCCCGAGATGAGCGGCTGGGCCGCGCACCTGGGACCGTGGCAGCCGGTGCTGGAGGGTGACAAGCTCTATGGCCGCGGCGGCGCGGACGACGGCTATGCCATCTTCGCCTCGCTCGCCGCCATCCTCGCTCTGGACCAATCCGGCGCGCCGCGCGCCCGCTGCGTGGTGCTGATCGAGGCCTGCGAGGAGTCCGGCAGCTACGACCTGCCGTACTACGTCGACCATCTGGCCGGGCGCATCGGCAAGCCCTCGCTGGTGGTGTGCCTGGATTCGGGCTGCGCCAACTACGAACAACTCTGGCTCACCACCAGCCTGCGCGGCCTGGCGGGCGGCAACCTCACGGTGAAGGTGCTGGAGGAGGGCGTGCACTCCGGAGACGCATCCGGCGTGGTCGCCTCCAGCTTCCGCATCCTGCGCAGCCTGCTGTCGCGGCTGGAAGATCCGGTGAGCGGCCGCATCCTGCCGCCGGAGTTGTACGTGGAGATTCCGCCGCAGCGCCTGGAGCAGGCCCGGCAGGCGGTGCAAGTCCTCGGCGAGGCGGTGTACGCCAAGTTTCCTTTCGTCGGAGGCATGCGGCCGATGAGCGAGGACCTCGCCGAACTGGTCTTGAACCGCACTTGGCGGCCGGCGCTGTCCGTCACCGGCATCGACGGCATTCCGCCGCTGGGCAGCGCCGGCAACGTGCTGCGGCCGTTCACCGCCGCGAAGCTGTCGCTGCGCCTGCCGCCCACGCTGGATGCCGCCATCGCCGGCAAGGTGTTGAAGGAATTGCTGGAGAAGGACCCACCCTACGGCGCCAAGGTTTCCTACGATGGAGAGAAGGCCTCCGCCGGCTGGGACGCGCCGCCGCTATCGCCCTGGCTCGAAACCTCGGTCGATCGCGCCTCCCGGGAATTCTTCGGCCAGCCGCCGGCCTACATGGGCGAAGGCGGCACCATACCCTTCATGGGCATGCTCGGCGAGAAATTCCCCGGCGCCCAGTTCCTCATCACCGGCGTCCTCGGCCCCGGCTCGAACGCGCACGGCCCCAACGAGTTCCTGCACATTCCCATGGGCAAGCGCGTCTGCGCCTGCGTGGCGCAGGTGCTGGCGGATCACTACCGCGCCAGCCTGGAAGGCCTCACCAGCGGCGTGGCCGCGGCTGCAGGGCAGGGGCAGCATGGGGATCACGGCTGCTGCTGAGCCGGGCGTATCCCGCTGGCGGGGATATAGAGGGCCGGGACTATGGCCCGGCCAAGCTGTAAAATAGCCCGGCGCCGCAACGGTGCCCCGCCTTGCGCGGGCCCGCCAGGGATAAAGCCGGTTTAGCTCAGTTGGCAGAGCACCTGATTTGTAATCAGGGGGTCGGGGGTTCGAATCCCTCAATCGGCACCAATCAAATCAATTGGTTGCCTAAATTTCATGCAAAACTGTCCGGGCTCTATTCAGTGCAGTTGTCGTTCCGTCGCCGTTGGTTGCAAGCACCTGCGCAACCACTTGCCGAGGGCGAGGACGCCGATGCCAAATGCCCGGCGCCGGCCACGCCGCCCCTATTGCCGCACTCCCTTCACCGCCAACGGCGCCGGCGCATTCCTCATCGCCAGCGTATAGCCGACCAGCGAAAGAATACAGGTCAGTACATCGATCATGGCCAAGGACATCGCCAGATGCTGCGCGCCGCCCAGGGCCCAGCTGCCGAAGGTGACCAGGGTCGGGGCGATCCCCAGGCCGAACAAGGAATTGACGATGCCGAAGGCGGCGATGCAGATGCCCCGCTCGTCGTTGGGGATCAGCACCGCCACGGCGGTCGAGGCAATCAGGTTGATGGCGCCGCCGCTCACCAGCAGCAGGCCCAGCAGCGCCGCGAAGCCGGCCACGCCCGGCATGATCGGAAACAAGGCCCCGGGAATGCCGATCGCGGCCGCCACCACCGCGCCGGCCAGCAGGTTCCCGCGCCGGCGCGCCTTCAGACCCCGCTCCGCGCCCCAGGCCCCGAGAATGGCCCCGCCCAGGCTGGCGGCAAACAGCAGGCCGCCCATCCAGATGGAGAAGTCCCCCGGCTGCAGATGGTAATTGCGGATCAGGACCGGCGCCGCCCAGATCGTGGCGGAGGTATCCGCCAGGCTGACCCCGATCTGGCCCATGAAGAACGGGGCCAGGAAGCCGCGCTTGCGCCACAACGCATCCAGGGCCGGACGCAGCGCGCTGCCCGCATGCTCCACCTCGTGGCGCTGTGGTTCCCGCAACCAGAACAGAGGTAACAGCCCGAGCGATCCCCCCAGGCCGACCAGCACATGCGTTGCACGCCAGGGGGCCAGCGTTCCCAGGAAATCGAGCGGGTGCCTGGCCAGGACATCGACCAGCGTGCCGCCCAGGGCAAAGCCTCCGGCAAGACCGCCGAAGGCGCCCAGGGCCATGACCAGGATGGCCCTGCCGCGATGATCGGCGATGCACAGGTCGGCGCTCAGGGAGATGGCCACGGCCAGGACGCAGTTGGCGCACACCGCGGCCAGCATGCGGGACAGGAACAAGGTGGTGAAATCCACGCTGTAGCTGGTCCAGACGGTTCCTGCGACACAGCCCGCGATCAGCGCCAGCAACAGCCGCACGCGATTGCCGTGGTCGACGACCCAGGCGACGGGCAGGGCGATGATCGCGCCCGGGAGTCCGGCGGCAAAGCCCTGCACTAGGCTCATCTGGAAGTCCGACAGCTTCAGATCCAGCATCGCCGCTTCCTGCAGCGGGCTGAATACCGCCCGCATGATGCCGGCGCCGAGCAGGATCAGGGAAAGGATGGCAATCGGGGCCCAGGTGGTCTTCTCGACGCTGTTGAAATGCGGCGCCGGTTGGAAGGCCGTCAAGGGAATTTCCCCGGTTGCTTCGCGGCCGCCGTCGTTCGCAAATGAAGTACCGGCCGGTAATCGGGTGGCACGCCGCGGTCGGCGATGATGCTGTGGTAGGCAGGGACCGCCGCGGTGGGGATGCGGGTCAGCGCGGGATCGCTCATCACGTTGACGGTGTACAGCCCGAAGCGCGGCGTATAGCTGCCCCATTCGAAATTGTCGGTCAGCGACCATACCATGTACCCGATGACGTCGATGCCGTCGGCGCGGGCGCGCTGCAGCCAGTACACGCTGTCGCAAAGGGCATCCTCGCGCCGCACGCCGTCGGGGCGGGGCTTGCCGTTTTCGGTGGCCATGCCGTTTTCCGCAACCAGCAGCGGCTTGCCCGGGAACCTGAGCGCCAATGTGCGCAGCGCGCGGTACAGCCCCGGCGGGTCCGGGTACCAGTTCGCGTGACCGCGGCTGCTGCCGCGAATGTCCGACATGTAATAGTCCACCGCCACGTAATCGAGGCGGTCCGTGATGGAGTCCAGGAATGCCCAGTCGGTCAGGCACTGCGCCAGGCGGCTGAGGAAGGTGTCGCCGGTCCACACGATGTTGGACGACACCATCGCCTTGGGGGCCAGCGCGTGGATCGCCTCGTAGCTGCGCCGGTGCGCGGCGATGAGGTTGCGGCGTATGGCCAGGGCGCCGCGCAGGCCGGGGGAGCGCAGGGCGATGTCGCCGATCATGAAGAACGCGGCTTCATTGAAGGTCAGCCACCAGTGCACATCGGCATGATAGCGGCCGGCGATCAGCCTGACGAAGGAGACGAACTCGTCCACCGTCTGCGGATTCGACCAGCCGCCCTGGTCGGCCACCCAGCCGGGATGAACGAAATGGTCCAGGGTGATCAGAGGCTGGATCCCGGCTTCCTTGAGCGCCTTGATCAGATCGTCATAGTAGGCCAGCTCGGCCTCGTCGATCTGCCCCTGCCTGGGCTCGACGCGCGCCCAGTTGATGCCGATGCGGTAGGTATTGACGCCCAGGTCGCGGGCCAGCGCGATGTCCTCGCGATAGCGATGGCGGAAATCCACCGAGCTGCCGTAAGGGTCCTGGGGCTTGTCCTTATCGCCGACGGACTTCTTGTTCAGCCGCAGGATATTGCTGTCGACATCGCCCCCTTCGCTCTGGAAGGCGGATGAGGAGACGCCCCAGATGAAGCCGGCCGGCAGCGCTTGCGCCGAAGCGACGGCAGGTTGAGGGGGCACCCGCAGCCAAAGCGCCAGCCCTCCGACGATCAGGGCGAGTCCGCAGGCAAGGCCCAGCAACACTTTCGCAAACCTTCGGAGCCATTTGATCATTCAGATGTTCCGGCGGCGGCTCAGAAGTCCAGGCTCAGGCGCACCGAGATCTCGCGCGGCGGCGTCAGCGTATAAATGTTCTCCGGCTGTTGGGTGACGATGGCATTGCCGGTCTGCCCGGCGGTCGGCCGCGTCACGTTGAGCAGGTTGCTGGCATTGACGGCCAGCCTCGCGTTCACCTCGTACACTTCGCGATCCAGGAAGAAGCCGGCGCTCAGGTTGCCGAAGTCGTTGATCTGCACGTCGTGGTTGAGGTCGTTCCAACCCTTGCCGACAAAAGTGTAGCTCAGGCTCGGGCCGCCCCTGACGTCCCATCCCAACAGCCGCTGATAGTTGGCGCCGGCGGTGTACTGCAAGTGGTTGGACCCGGGCATTTCCTGGCCGGGCTCGAGTTCCACACCGTTGGAATCCTTGAACGGCTGAGTGGTGTGGGATTCGCTGACGGCTCCGTTCAGGAGAAGGCTTAGGCCGCGCAGCGGCGTCTTCCACAGCAGGCTGCTTTCCACGCCATAGGCCTTCGAGGCCCCGACGTTGGCGCTGTAGGTGATCGGGACGACCGCCTGCGTGTTCTGGGAGATGATGGGATTCTTATAGTCGATGTAGTAAGGAGTAATGTCGGCGTGCAGGGTATTGTGCAGCCAGGCGGTGCGCAGACCAAGCTCGTAGTTCCAGAGCGAATCGGACTTGTAAATCGCCGGCACGCCGTTGGTCGGGGTCGAGGGAAAGTCGTTGATGCCGCCGAAGCGGTAGCCCTTCGCGGCCGTGGCGTAGAGCGAAATTTGAGGCGTGAAGTGATAGGTGGCCGACAACTTCGGGGCAACGCCCTTCTGCTTGATGGTACTTTCGGTGTCGCTGTCCTGGAGGTTGTTCTCCAGCAAGATGATCAGGCCGCTGCCGGTGAAGCCGCCGCCGACGGAGGCTTCGTACAGGCGCACCCCGGCGGACAGGTCCAGGTGTTGCCACAGCGTGTAGTCCACATTGAGGAACGCGGCGTGTTCATATGACTTGGCGTTGGAGGTGCCGTCCTCCAGCGAGGTGGTCTGCGAAATCGAGGAGCGCGGCAGGCCGGCCAGCTCGAACAGCGCCAGCAGCTCCGGGTTGGTTCCGAGAAAGCTGCCGGGGCCGAGCAGGCTCTGGCCCAGCGGCGTATCGTCCACGATGTTGAAATAGCCGGATGAATTGTAGAAGTACAGACCCGCCAGCCACTTGAATGGTCCGTCACCATTGGACTGCAGGCGCAGCTCTTCCGATAGCGCCTTCATGTTGTCGGCGGTGACCGACTGAATCGCCGCAGAGGCCGGATAACCCGGCGGCGGCGTGCCGATCAGTAGTGCAGTGTCGTCGCCGCCGAGAAGCACGTTCTTCTGCAAGGACGAGCCCAGCGCCGTCAGCCGCATGTCGCTGAAGTTGTAGTTGATCTCCAGGTTGTCCAGCCGGAAGCTGTTGGTCGATGGCGAGGGGATGATGCTGCTGATGTTCTCGCGTGGTCCATCCGGGAAGTCGGAGGCGATGATCTGGTTGGGCGCGTAGTAGTCCTGCGTGAGGTGGGTGAGCTTGAACCTCAGGTCTTTGTACGGCTGCCACAGTACAATCGCCCGCACCTGATTGCCGCCGCCATAGCCCTGGTCGCGCGCGCCGGTGTAGGTGTCGGTCATGGTGCCGGGGTAATTGCGCCGCACGTAGTCCACGCGCGCCGCCAGTTGGTCCCTGTACAAGGGAATGTTCACCGCCGCGCCGCTGGTCTGTGCATCGCCGCCGCCGTTGGCTTCGACGAATTGCGTGAAGCCGCGCGCCTCCCATTGGCCGAGCACCGGTTTGTTCAGGGTGTAGCGCACCGCGCCGGCCAGCGCGGCGCCGCCGAACAGCGTGGCCTGCGGACCCTTCAGTACTTCGACGCTCTGCAGGTCGAAGGCGCTCAGATCGGGGATGATGCTGTTGTTGTAGGAATCGGTGAAGGCGGTGTCGCCGATGAAGTAGCCCACGGTCGAGGTGATGTTCGAATATGGACTGGTGTCGGTATCGATGCCGCGCATGGTGACGCGGGTGAACCCCGGACCGCCCTCCGAGGCGGTGACGCCAGGTGTTTCCTCGATGAAGTCGGTCAAATTCGTTTTGCCGCTGTTTTCCAGTTGCGTGCCGGTAAACACGGCGATCGACGCCGGGATGTCGCGCACCGATTCCTGGCGCTTGGTGGCGGTGACCACCACCTCTTCGATCTGGGTCGCGGCAGGTCCGTTTGCGGCGCCATCACCAGGGGCGGCCGCCGGAGTTGTTATTTGAATGGGAGCCGGAGTGGACGGCGCACCCGACGGCACCTGCTCGCTCTGCGCCTGCGCGAGCGAAGGCACCGCCAATTCCGCAGCCAGCACCAATACAGCGCTCACGATCCGCCGCAAACCTTCCGCTTGACGCTGCATATTGCTCTCCTCGCTTACGTCCGCTGCTGCGGATCTGGTGGGTGTTTCGGAGCGTCCTCTTCGGCAGGCCGCCGTCTCTCGCAAACAGTTGCGTTCAGCGAGATAACTTGTCAATATGTCCTAACATAAACCATATGTCCTAACAAAGTCTAGCTCAGTCATTCGGGTCATTGAATACCCGGCCCGGCGGGCTTCGCCTTGTATTAGGCTTTAATGGAGGAGCCATGACTCGAATTGTCGCGACGGACCAGCCTGCCTATACGACCCGCCCGGTGGACCTTCCGCCAGCGCGCGGCCTCCTGCTGCCACCCGCCGCCGCCCTTGCTGCCTGCTTCGACGGCTGGTGTGTGGTGCGCAATCGCGGTAGCGGTTTCTGCATCAATAAGGTCCGCTGATCATGGCAATTGCTATCACCTCATCGGGAGCGCGCATCGCCTGGGATGCGTTCGGCAGCGAGGCGCTGCCGCCGATCATCCTGATCCAGGGCTTCAGCGCGCAGATGATCGGATGGCGTCCCGGCTTCTGCCGGCGGCTCGCCGACCAGGGCTTTCATGTCATCCGCTTCGACAACCGCGATGTAGGGCAGTCCCAGCATTACCCGCAGGGCGGTTACACGCTCGCCGACTTTGCCGACGATACGGCTGCCCTGCTCGATGTCCTCGGCCTCGATGCGGTGCATATCGTGGGTCAGTCCATGGGCGGAATGATCGCCCAGCTTCTCTGGCAGCGGCATCCAACGCGGGTGCGATCACTCGGCCTCATTTATACCGCTGCGTCGGAGCGCCATTACCTCGGCCGCGAGGCTGCCCTGGCGCGGATGAGCCGGCCGATCCCGCAGACGCGTGAGGAGTATGCGGCCTACTATGTGGAGGGGGAGTCGCTGTGCGCATCCGCCGCCTATTCCCAGGACGTCGCCTGGCTGAGCCAGCTCGGCGGCGAAATCTGGGATCGCGGCTGGGACCCGGCCGGAGTGAACCGGCAGGCGGAAGCCTTGCTTGGCGCGCCCGACCGCATCGATGTGGCGCGCAGCATCCGGGTGCCGACGGTCGTCATCGCGGGCGATGGAGACCGGCTGATCGACTCGGCCGCATCGGTCGAGCTGCACCAGCTCATCGCCGGGTCGACGCTGCGGATCTTTCCGGGCGTGGGACATGAGCTGCCCCAGCCGCTCTGGGGCGAAATCGCGGACCTGCTGGCGGCCAATGCGCGTGCTGCCGCAGGTCTTGGGCTTGATCGATAATGGCTGCCCAGGCTCATCATCCGGAGACGGGCAAGTTGGACGCCGAACACGCGCTGCCGACATCACTGTTCGTGGACATCGAACGATCCGGGCCGATCCCGCTCTATCACCAGGTTGCCAGCCGCATCGAGGCGGCGATCGTCGACGGCAGGGTTCCGGCCGGGACACGGATCGACAACGAGATCGCCCTGGGCGAGCGCCTGGGACTGTCGCGCCCCACCATCCGGCGGGCCATCCAGGACCTCGTCGACAAGGGGTTGCTGGTCCGGCGCCGCGGCATCGGCACCCAGGTGGTGCGCGGCGAAGTGAACCGCAAGCTCGAGCTCACCTCGCTCTACGAGGATCTCAACTCCGCCAACCGGACGCCCGCGACCCGCGTCCTCGAGCACAGCCGGGGCTCGGCCGACGGGATCGTCGCGGACCGCCTCTGTGTCCCCGTGGGTTCGCCGGTCCTGCATATCCGGCGCCTGCGCCTGGCCGACGAGGTCCCGCTGGCGCTGCTGGAGAATTTCCTGCCGCAGGAGTTCATCGACATCCGCCGCGCCGATCTCGAGCGGTTCGGGCTGTACCAGCTGCTCAGCGCGCGCGGCATCGATATCCGCGTCGCCAAGCAGCGTATCGGCGCGCGGACCGCCTCTCTGGAGGAGTCGAAGAATCTCGATATCGGCCGCCACTCGGCGGTGTTGACCATGGAGCGGACCGCCTTCGACAGCAACGGCCACGCGATCGAATTCGGCCGGCACGCGTACAGGCCGGACCTGTACTCGTTCGAAGTCACGCTGGTTGGAAAGTAGCGGGGGCCGGGCCGAAATGGCAGATACGGATTCAGACCGGTCCGCTTCACCTCGCCTGGACCTGATCTGCCTGGGACGGCTGGCGGTCGATCTCTACGCGCAGCAGGTCGGCGCGCGGCTCGAGGATGTGAGCAGCTTCGCCAAGTACCTGGGCGGCTCTTCCGCCAACATCGCGTTCGGCGCCGCTCGCCTGGGCCTCAAGTCCGGCATGCTCAGCCGCGTCGGCGACGATCACATGGGGCGGTTCCTGACCGAGACGCTGCGCCAGGAAGGCTGCGACATCGGAGGAATCAAGCTGGACCCCGAGCGCCTGACGGCGCTGGTGCTGCTGGGGATCAAGGACTCCAAAACCTTTCCCCTGGTGTTCTACCGCGACAACTGCGCGGACATGGCGCTGTGCGCCGAGGACATCGACGAAAGCTATATCGCATCGAGCCGGGCGCTGTTGATCACCGGCACGCACTTTTCCACCGAGGGGGTCTACGGCGCCAGCATGCGCGCGCTGGAGTATGCGGCCAGGCACGGCGTAAAGCGGGTGCTGGACATCGATTACCGGCCGGTCTTGTGGGGGCTCACCGCGAAGGCCGATGGGCAGACGCGCTTCATCGCCGACGACAGCGTGACGCGGCACCTGCAGGGCATTCTTCCGCATTTCGACCTGATCGTCGGCACGGAGGAGGAGTTCCATATCGCGGGAGGCTCCGAAGACCTGGTGCGGGCGCTGGCGCAGGTCCGGCAGCGGACCTCCGCCGCGCTGGTGCTCAAGCTCGGGGCCGAAGGCTGCATGGTGCTGCGCGGCGAAATCCCGGCGAGCCTGTCGGAGGTGCGCAAGCACAGCGGCATCCGCGTCGAAGTGCTCAATGTGCTGGGCGCCGGCGACGCCTTCATGTCCGGCTTCCTCAGCGGCTGGCTGCGCGGCGAAGACGATGCCCGATGCTGCGCGCTGGGCAATGCCTGCGGCGCCCTGGTGGTGTCGCGGCATGCCTGCGCGCCGGCGATGCCCACGCCGGCGGAGCTCGACTACGTCCTCAACAGCGACAAGCCGATCACGCGTCCGGACCGGGACGGCACGCTCAATCGCCTGCACAAGGTCAGCGTCAGGCGCAGGCAATGGGGTCCGCTGTTCATTTTCGCCTTCGATCACCGGCATCAGTTCTTCGAGCTCGCGCAGCAGCTGGCTTGCGAGGCCGGGCGCATCCCGCAGCTCAAGCGGCTGTTCGTCGAAGCGGTGCGGCAGGTGCAGGCGGCGATGCGGGATCGCGGCGTGGAGGGCGACGTCGGCATACTGGCCGATGAGCGCTTTGGCCTGGATGCCCTGAACGAGGCAAGCGGCCGCGGCTGGTGGATCGGGCGGCCGGTGGAGATGCAGAACTCGCGTCCGCTGGTGTTCGAAGGCGGCCGCTCCGTCGGCAGTACGCTGGTCAAATGGCCGCAGGAGCACGTCATCAAGTGCCTGGTTCAGTACCATCCGGACGACGAGGTACTGTTGCGGCTGGAGCAGGAAGCGCAGATCAAGGCTCTGTACGAGGCATCGCAGGCGAGCGGGCATGAGCTGCTGCTGGAAGTCATTCCGCCCAAGGCCCATGCCTCCACCCACCCCGACGTGCTGCTGCGATCGATCAAGCGGCTCTACAACCTGGGGATCTATCCGGACTGGTGGAAGATCGCGTCGCAGCCCCGCGAGGTCTGGAAGCGGATCGATGCCCTGATCCAGGAGCGGGATCCGTACTGCCGCGGCGTGGTGCTGCTCGGGCTCAATGCTTCACCCGACGATCTGGCCAAGGGCTTCGCGGAGGCGGCCGGAAGCCATGCCTGCAAGGGCTTTGCGGTGGGCCGCACCATCTTCCAGGCGCCGAGCCGGGACTGGCTGTCGGGGGCGATCGACGACGCCATGCTCATCGCCCGCGTTCGGCAGAGCTTCGAAGCCCTCATCGAAGCCTGGCGGCATGCGCGCCGGCCCCTGGCTGTTCCGGAATAGGGACATGTCCCCGTCCACCCATCCTGACCCGATCAAGATCGGCATCAACCCGATCTCCTGGAGCAATGACGATCTGCCGGCGCTCGGAGGGGAGACTCGGCTGAGCACCGCCTTGAGCGAGGGTGCCCGCATCGGCTACCGCGGCTTCGAGCTCAACGGCAAGTTCCCCAAGGATTCCGCCGAGGTCGGCCGGGTGCTCGCCGAGCACGGCCTGGAGCTCGTCTCCGGCTGGTACTCCGGGCAGCTGGCGGCGCGCTCGGCGGAAGAAGAGATCGCGGCGATTGAATCGCATGTGCGGATGATGACCAAGAACGGAGCCACGGTGCTGGTCTACGGCGAGGTGGCCGGCTCCATCCAGGGACAGCGCATACCGCTCAAGGAGCGGCCGTGCTTCCACTCCGATGCGGCGTGGGAAGCTTACGCGGAAAAGCTGAACCGCCTGGCGCGCTACACGGCCGCGCAGGGCGTCAAGCTCGGCTACCACCACCACATGGGCGCCTACGTCGAATCGCCGGCGGATATCGACCGCCTGATGGCGCTGACCACGAGCGACGTGGGGCTGCTGTTCGACTCGGGCCATTGCTACATGGGCGGAGGCGATCCGCTCACGGTGCTGAAGAAACATGTCGGACGCGTATGTCACGTGCATTTCAAGGACGTGCGCCGCAGCGTGGTGGAGCTGGCGAGAAATTGTCAGTGGAGTTTTCCGGACTGCATCGTCAACGGCACGTTCACCGTTCCCGGCGACGGCGATCTGGACTTCCAGGCCATGATCGAGGTGCTGATCGGCCACAGATACCGCGGCTGGCTGGTGGTGGAAGCCGAGCAGGACCCCGCCGTAGCGCCCAGCTACGCCTATGCCAAGATGGGATTCGACGCGGTTCAGCACCTGTTGAGGGCGTTCCCATGACAACGGCAAGGACGCGCCTGACCATGGCGCAAGCGCTGGTGCGGTTCCTGGACGCACAGTTCGTCGCCGTGGACGGTGTGGAATACAAGTTCGTCAGGGGCGTTTTCACCATCTTCGGCCACGGCAACGTGCTGGGCCTCGGACAGGCGCTGCTGGAGGCGCCCGGCGATCTGCTGGTACATCAAGGGCGCAGCGAGCAGGGCATGGCGCATGCCGCCATCGGCTTCGCCAAGCAGTCGAAGCGGCGCCGGATTTATGCCTGCAGCTCCTCGGTCGGGCCGGGCGCGGCCAACATGATCACGGCGGCGGCGACGGCCACCGCCAATCGCATCCCGGTCCTGTTCCTGCCGGGCGATGTCTATGCATCGCGGCAGCCCGATCCGGTGCTGCAGCAGATCGAGCAGGCGCAGGACCTGTCGATCAGCACCAACGACGCCTTCCGTGCGGTCAGCAAATACTGGGACCGGATCACCAGGCCCGAGCAGATCATGAGCGCCGCGATCAACGCGATGCGCGTGCTGACCGATCCGGCCGACACCGGCGCGGTGACCCTGTGCCTGCCGCAGGACGTGCAAGCCGAGAGCTGGGACTACCCCGAGTACTTCTTCGCCAAACGCATGCATCGGATCGATCGCCGTATCCCCGCGTCCGCTGCCATCGACGAGGCGGTATCGGTCCTTGCCGCGAAGACCAAGCCGCTGCTGATCTGCGGCGGCGGCGTGCGCTATTCCGGCGCTGCCGAAGCCCTGCAGGCGTTCGCCGAGCGCTTCGATATTCCCTTCGCCGAAACCCAGGCCGGCAAGAGCGCCATCGTCTCCGCGCATCCGCTGAACCTCGGCGGCATCGGTGAAACCGGCAGTCTGGCCGCCAACGAGATCGCGAAGGAGGCCGATGTCGTCATCGGCGTGGGAACACGTTACAGCGACTTCACCACCGGCTCGAAGTGGTTGTTCCAGAAGCCAGAGGTTCGCTTCATCAATCTCAACGTCGGCGCGTTCGACGCGGGAAAACTGGACGGCGTGCAGGTCGTCGCCGACGCCAGGCTTGCATTGCTGGCGCTGAACGAAGCGCTTGACCGGACCGGCTTCAAGAGCCGCTGGGGTGACGCGCCCGCGACCGCTCGCAGCCGCTTGTCCGAGGAGATCGATCGCGTGTACCGGGTCGAGTACAGGGACCAGGGTTTCGTGCCGGAAGTCGCCGATGGTCTCGACCGTGCGGTCTTCGACGAATTCATCCGAGTGACCGGATCGAAGCTCACGCAGAGCCGGGTCCTGGGCGTCCTCAACGAGCGCCTGGCGGACGATGCCATCATCGTCGCCGCGGCCGGCAGCCTGCCCGGAGATCTGCAGCGGGTGTGGCGCTGCAAGGGCGCTGACACCTACCACCTCGAATATGGCTATTCGTGCATGGGCTACGAGGTCAACGCCGCGTTCGGCGTGAAGCTGGCCGAGCCCGCGCGCGAGGTTTACGCCCTGGTCGGAGACGGCTCTTATCTGATGCTTCACTCCGAGTTGATCACCTCGATCCAGGAGCGCCGGAAGATCAACGTGATCCTGTTCGACAATATGGGCTTCGGCTGCATCAACAACCTGCAGCTGGGCAACGGCATGGACAGCTTCGGCACCGAGTTCCGCTTCCGCGGCGGCAAGAGCGGAAAACTCGACGGCGGCCTCATGCCGATCGACTACGCCATGAGCGCCGCGGCTTACGGCTGCAAGACGTATCGTCCGAAGAACATAGAAGAGCTGCGCGCCGCGATCGACGATGCGGCGAGGCAGCAGGTATCGACGCTCATCGACATCAAGGTCCTGCCCAAGACCATGATCCATGGCTACGGCAGCTGGTGGCGGGTCGGCGTCGCCGAAACTTCGGATAGCGAAGCCACCGCCGCCGCGCATGCGCGCATGCAGGCACAGCTGAAGCGTGCCCGGCAGTATTGAACCGGCACCTCGCGTCCCTCGACATCATTCCCCCAGAGAAACCGCAATGAGCTTGAAACTCGGCGTGATCGGCACCGGTGCGATCGGTCAGGACCACATCCGGCGCTGCATGCAGACGCTCTCCGGCGCCCGGGTGAGCGCCGTCAACGACATCAATCCGGACAGCGCGGCAGGCGCGGTAGAGAAATACGCCCCCGCCGCGAGGATTGTCGTGGACCCTCACCAGCTTATTGCCTCGGATGAGGTCGATGCGGTCCTGGTCACGTCCTGGGGGCCTTCGCATGAAGAATTCGTGCTGGGCGCAATCCGCGTCGGAAAGTACGTCTTCTGCGAAAAGCCCCTGGCGACGACCGCCGAGGGATGCCGCCGCATCGTCGAGGCGGAAATGAAGCATGGCAAGCGCCTGGTGCAGGTGGGCTTCATGCGCCCCTACGACACCGGATACCGGGCGCTCAAGGCGGTTCTGGACAGCGGTAGGATCGGCGATCCCTTGATGTTGCACTGTGCGCACCGCAATCCGCGCGTGGGCAAGAACTACAGCACCGACATGGCGATCACCGACACGCTGATCCACGAGCTGGATGTTCTGCGCTGGCTTCTGAACGACGACTACGTATCGGCGCAGGTGGTGTTTCCGCGGCATTCGCCCAAGGCCCTGCCGCATCTTCGCGATCCGCAAATCGTGCTGCTCGAAACCGCAAAGGGCACCCGCATCGACGTCGAGATCTTTGTGAACTGCCAATACGGGTACGACATTCAATGCGAGGTCGTGGGGGAACTGGGCATCGCCAAGTTGCCCGAGCCGTCCGCCGTGCTGCTGCGCAGCCAGGCGGCCCGCTCCGAGGCCATCCTGACCGACTGGAAGGAGCGCTTCATCGCTGCCTACGACGTGGAGCTGCAGGATTTCATCGGCGGCGTATGCGAGGGCAGGCTCCGCGGGCCGTCCTCGTGGTCCGGGTACGCGGCGGCGGTCGCCGCCGACGCCTGCGTGGCGGCGCAGGGCACAGGCGCCGTGGTGCCGATCAAGCTGCCGGCGCAGCCGGGTTTCTACGCCTGAACAGGGGAGGGCAACCATGATGCTATTGGTCAAAGGACGGCAATCGGGGCGGACCATCGTCGAAGTCACGCCCGAGTCCGCGCGCTGGCGGCATGTCGGCTTCTCGGCCTTCCGCTTGAAGGCCGGCGAGAGCTTCAGTTTCGAGGAAAGCGGGCGCGAGCAATGCTTCGTCGTGCTGCAGGGGACTCTCACCATCGACGCCGGCCCGATTTCCTGGCGCGGGATCGGAACGCGGAGCAGCGTCTTCGACGAGGCCTCGCCTTATGCCGTGTACCTGCCGCCGGGCCAGGCGGTCACCGTGACGGCCCACCGCGACGCCGAGCTTGCCGTTGCCAGCGCGCCGGCGGGAAGCGCGAGCCGGCCCCCCCGGCTGATCCGTCCGGAAGACATGAAGCGCTCGGTGCGCGGCAAGGGCAGCAACACGCGCTACATCTGCGACATCCTGCCGCAGACCGAGCCGGCGGACAGCCTGCTGGTGGTGGAAGTCCGCACGCCCGCCGGTCATTCGTCCAGCTATCCGCCGCACAAGCACGACCAGGACCGGATTCCGGATGAGAGCGCGCTGGAAGAGACCTACTACCACCGCCTGAACCCGGCGCAGGGCTTCGCCTTCCAACGGGTGTACACCGATGACCGCTCCATCGACGAGGCCCTGGCGGTCGAGGATCACGATGTGGTGATGGTGCCGCGCGGGTACCACCCGGTGGTGATGCCGCATGGATACGAGGGCTACTACCTCAACGTGATGGCGGGACCGAAGCGGGAATGGCACTTCAAGAACGATCCCGCCCACGAATGGATGCTCAGGAATTGATCCCGCAGGAAGAACAGCTCACGCCATCCGGCATGCGCGGATCCCACGCTGCCGTGCCTGAATCCGCCGGCGTGATTCACCCACAGCCGCGCTCCCTCACCCTCCGCACCAGCGGACATTGTTGACACCCATGACCATCCAGACCAGTGAATGTTTTGCCACCGTCGCCGAGGGCCGGCTGCGCGGCTTCGCGCGCGGCGGCATCCGCCGCTTCCTGAGCGTTCCTTATGCCGCGCCGCCGGTCGGCGCGAACCGCTTCCAGCCGCCGCGGCCGGTCGTTCCCTGGGACGGCGTGCGCGACGCCACGCAGGCCGGCGCAACACCGCCGCAGTCGATGATGGCCTTGCCCGGACTCGATGTCTCGTCGAGCTTCGCGCCGGGCTGGGTGGAAGGGGACGACTATCTCACGCTCAACGTCTGGCGGCCCGACGATGATCGTACAGATCTTCCGGTCATGGTCTATATCCACGGGGGCGGCTTTATCCAGTGCAGCAAGGACGTTCCGACCCTTGATGGCAGCGCGTTCGCCCGCGACGGCGTGATTTCGATCGCGATCAACTACCGCCTCGGGCTTGAAGGTTTCCTGCCGATTCCCGGCGTGCCGACCAACCTGGGATTCCGCGACCAGATCGCGGCCTTGGCCTGGGTGCAGCGCAACGTCGAGCATTTCGGCGGTGACCCCAGCAAGGTCACCGTCTCCGGCGAATCCGCAGGTGCAGTCAGTATCGGCTGCCTGCTGAGCTCCCCCTTGGCCAAGGGCCTGTTCCGCCGGGCGATCCTGCAGAGCGGAGTGGGCACCGGCCGCGAGATCGGCACCGGCCGCAGGATCGCGCAGCGCATGGCGAGGATGTTGAAGATCCCGGCCGATGCCGGAGGGTTCAGCAGCGTATCCCATCATGCGGCCATCAAGGCGCAGAACCGCATGGCCTTGGCGATCATGGATTTGCGCAACCCGAATGGAGTCGAGCCCGCATTCGGGCTCAGCAAGTTCATTCCTGTCTATGGCGACGATGTTGTGCCGGAATGGCCCCGGGATGCCATCGTCAAGGGAGCGGGTGCCGAAGTCGATCTGCTCATTTGCACCTGCCGCGAGGAGTTCAATGCCTTCATGGCGCCGCTGCGTGTCCATCGCTGGATGTTTCCGGCACTCGCCCGCCTGATTCTCGGCTGGTTCCACCCGCGGGCGGCCGAGGCATTGCAAGCATATGGCCTGGGCAAACCGGGGACCAATAGCGGGCAGGTCTTCAGCGACACCGTCGGCGACCTGTCATTCCGCTGGCCTTCGCGCCTGCTGGCGGAACAACATCGCGGTACCGCGCACCTCATGGAGTTCGACTGGCGATCCCCGGCACTGGGCGGAAAGCTGGGTGCCGCGCACGGCATCGTCGTGCCTTTCATCTTCGATACCCTGCCTGCGGCGACGGGGCCAAACAAATTGCTGGGGCTCAATCCCCCGCAGGCTCTGGCCGACCGGTATCACGGGGTCTGGGTGCGGTTCGTCAAGGGCGAAGCTCCCGCTTGGCCGGCTTTCGACGCCGCGACCAGGGCCGTTTATTCGCTCACCCGCGGGACCGCCGAGCATGAACCGCCGATGGCGGCGGCGGCGTTCGTCCCCAATTGATCGTCCGGGAGGCGTGATCGTGAAAAAGGCTTCGGCGCACTTCTCCGGCCAGCCCGGGGCGATGACAGGAATATGCAAGCGACGCACTGCGAGCTTTGCGATGGGGCTCGTTCTGAGCGTATCGATATGCCGGGCCGACCCGGCGCCGCTGGCCGACCCGTTTTTTTCCTACACCCGGCCGGCTGAGTACGACTCCGTCGCCAGGACCACCGGAATCCACGTCCCGGTGCGCACTCCGGGCGGGGGCGAAAGCACCATCGCCTGCACTTTGTACCAGCCGGCGAGGAATGGCGTCGCCGCTCCGGGCAGGTTCCCCGGCCTCGTCATCGACTACACTGCGTATCACCTGGTCGACCTGATCTCGCGGTGGACTGGTCGATTCGACTTCTTTCCCGAGCATGGCTACAACGTCATCAATTGCGATGTGCCCGGCTCCGGCAGCTCCCCCGGCGTGCTGGACCAGTTCGGTCCGGCGGAGACGCTGGCCAACTACGACCTGATCGAGTGGTTCGCCGCCCAGCCTTACTCGGACGGCAACATCGGCCAGCAGGGGGCAAGCTACGGCGGACACGCCACCAACAAGGTGGCGTCCCTCCATCCGCCCCACCTGAAAGCCATCGTGCCGAACTCCTCGTTTGCCGACTGGTACGAGCAGACGATTTACCACGGCGGAATCCGCAACCAGTCGATTTTCTACCAGGTCTGGGGCATGCCGATCGCGGCCGCCGGCGGCAGCAACCTGCTTGGAGCAACCAAGGGTATCCGGCGCGACACGCTTCACACCTACGCCGAACATCCGCTTTACGACGATTACTGGCGCGGCCACAGCGTTAAGCCGAACTGGGACCAATTCACCGTTCCCGCCCTGATCACGGACGGCTGGAACGACCGTTACAAGGACGGCACCATCGAGAACTACCAGGCCCGCAAGAGCAACGTCTGGCTGCTGCTGGGACCCTGGGGGCATGCCAAGTACGAGGGCGCCACGGCCGGCGGAACGCTGGTGGCCGCTTCGCACCAGCTGGCCTGGTACGACTACTGGCTCAAGCGGCTTCCCGGCGCGGTCCTCCCCAGGGACAAGATCACCTCTTACGAAATGCCGGATGACGGCAGCAGCTCCGGCTGGCACCAGTACCCGGACTGGCCGCCGCCCGCGGTGAAAGCGCAGCGCCTCTACTTCACGCCGGCCGGGGTGCTCGGCGATACGCGCCATGCGCGGGCTACCACCCTGAGCTGGGTGGTCGAAGTCCACGATACCGGCTCGGACCCGGCCAGCGGCAAGGGCCATTCGGGAGTCGACCAGGCCCCGCTGGATGCCAAACCCTACCGGCTGACGTTCACCACGCTGCCGCTGATTACCGACTGGGTGATCGCCGGATCGGCCGAGGTCACGGTCAAAGCGGCTTTCAGCGCCGCCGGCGGAAACCTGGTGGCGCGGCTCATGCAGGTGCGCGGCGACGGCAAGGTCGAGCAGGTATCCACCGGCTGGCTCAAGGCCAGCCACTACAAGGGCAACGATCACCTGGAAGCCATAGCGCCGGACACGCAATACGAGATGCAGGTCCACGTCCTGCCCACGCATTGGCGCTTCACCAAGGGCAGCTCCATTCGCATCTCACTCTCCAGCGGCGACGAGCCCGATGCGGCACCGGATGCCAGCCCCGGCACCGTGTCGGTGCTTGCGGGCGGGGAGGATGGCTCTTACGTGGACCTCCCGGTAATCGGGCCGGCCAAGGATTGATGCGGCGGAGAGTTCACTTGCTCAGAGCAATTGCCGCAATCCTTGGAATCCTGGTCCTGGCCGTTGCGGCCCTGGTGATAAGCCTGGCGGTGAACGCGTATTTCGCCGCCCGCGCCCAGGACAGGGCGCAATACGTGGCGCTGGGCAGCTCGTTCACGGCCGGCCCCGGCGTTACCGCGCGCGCGCCCGGCAGCCCCATCGTCTGTGCGCGCTCCAAGGACAATTATCCGCATCTGCTGGCACGCAAACGCCGTCTCGCCCTGGTGGACATGAGCTGCAGCGGTGCGGCGACGAAGCAGGTGCTGCAGGGCGGCCAGTTGTTGCAGCCGGCCCAGCTCAGCGCGGTGAATGCGGAGACTGAACTGGTCACCATCACCATCGGCGGCAACGACGTCTTCTACGTCGGCAACCTTTTCGCGCTGGGCTGCGATACGGGGACCCCATTGCTGTTGCGCCCGCTCGGCGTATGCCGCGTGAGGCCCGATGCGCAGGTCGAGGAGAGCTTCGCCGAGTTGCCGGGCCATCTGGCGCAGATCGCTGCCGAAGTTCACGCGCGTGCGCCCAAGGCACGCCTGGTCTTCGTCGATTACTTCACCGTGCTTCCCGGGTCGGGGACCTGCGAGCGCCTGGGGCTCGGCGTGGAAGCGGCCGACCGGATGCGCGCGGTCGCCAGGCGCCTGGCCGACCTCACCCGCGATGCGGCATTGGGCAGTCACGCCGAACTGCTCGACCTGGCCAGCCTCAGCGCCGCGCACAATGTGTGCGCGCCGGACCCTTGGGTGGTCGGCAGGCATCCCGGCCGATTGATCGTACCGCTCCATCCGAATCTGGAGGGAATGCAGGCGGCGGCCGATGCGCTTGATCAGCTATTGGACAGGCCAGCTACCGCCGAGTAGCTGTCCCGATCGGAGCACTCACTCCGGACTCGCGGCCACATGCCAGCTTCCGGCCAGGCGAATTCAATCTCCGGATCAATTGGCCAGCGCAAGCGAATTGTCCGCGGCGCGCGCCGCGGCCAGGTAGGCGACCTTCAGGTAGCCGTCGACGCCCCGGTGTTGCCGGATCAAATCCGCTTGTGCCAGGTCGCGGATTTCATCGCTCTCGGATTGCCGGGCAGCATTCAAAGCGGCGAGCAGCGCGGGGATGTCTGCTGCTGCCGGCGGGGTGGATGAATCGGTCGAACCCGTACTGTGGAGTTCGCTGTCATAGTCCGCCAGGCGGTGCTGGATCCGCATGAGGTCCCGGTAGCGGTCGATGCTGGCATACAGGGGCTGCAGGGCATCGTTCGGCGCCAGATTCAGGCGATGCATG
This sequence comes from Verrucomicrobiota bacterium, assembly GCA_903970595.1. Lineage (GTDB taxonomy): Bacteria > Pseudomonadota > Gammaproteobacteria > Nevskiales > Nevskiaceae > Nevskia. The sequence continues at coordinate 7,649 of CAJCJI010000420.1, read as the reverse complement.
GCCATCGTGAGGTCCGCGTCGTTATCGGCTTCGGCGATGGCGGCGGTCAGACCGCCCTTGCGGATGAATTCCGAATTCGTTTCGACGGCCCTCTTTTCCGTTTCCAGGGCCGAGATTGCCTGCGTATAGGCATTGAATGAATTCTCGTAGCCGTCAAGCTGGTCGAACGCGTAGGCAATTGCCAGGAGTCCCTCCTGCACGGCGGCGTCCTGCGTGTCGCGTTCGGGCAGCAGGTTCCAGATCTTGAGCGCGCGGCGCATTGCCTCCTGCGGATCCCTGGCGGGCCGATCGCTGGCGAAGCGTCCGGGCTCGACCGCTCCGCGCAACTCCGGCTCCAGCACCCCCAGGCGTGACAGCGAATTTTTCAAGGCGGCCGGCAAGGCGAGGATATTGGCATCGGCATCGGTGTCGTCGCCCAGGTGTACCCGGGCCAGCTTCTTGCCCGGCGGCGCAAGTTCAGCCCACCCCATGCCGAGCACCGCCGCGGATGAATACTGCCCGTCGCTGCGCACGCGGCCCAGCATGCCCATCGCCGTGATGCCCTGCCTGGCGCGGAGAAAATGCCAACCCAGCATCAGGTTGGCCTTGTCCCTGATGGCCAGCAACTCATCGTCGGTGCTCTTCAGGCGGCCGACCAGGTCCAGCAGGCTGAGGCCTTTTTCAAGCTGGCCGCTCTGCACCATGGCGACGGCGAGATTGAAGCGGCGGTAGGCGGAGGTCCGTACCGCCTCGATGGAATCCTGCATGAATCGATAGGCGTCGTCGCTGTCGACGTTGCCGCTTTGCAGCACCTTGCCGGCGGCGGCGAACTCGGCTTTGTCGAACAGGATCTGGGCGTAGGCGACCTGCCAGTCCTGAACCCTGTGTTCGGGCACCCGCCCCTGCGCCGACAGCAATTGCGCTTCGGCCTTTGCGTGCGAGCCTTCGCGGTACTGCTGCATGCCGATGCGCAGGCGTTCCAGTCCCACGGCCTGGCGCTCGGCGTGCTCCGCATCGAGCCGATCGCAAATGGCCTGGGCCTGGTCCGGCATATCCGCCGTCCGCAGCGCGGACGAGAGCGCCAGCCAGAATTCGGCAGGCAGCGCATCCCGATTGCCGGGGTCCTGCGAAATCCTCAGCAGCTCCACCACCGCGGCATCGGCTTGCCCCATTTTGACCAGGTGATTGACGAAGCGCATGGCAGGGTCATTCGCGCGGCCTTGGGAGTAGCGCAGGTCCTCGCCGCCGAGTATGCCGATCGCCTTGATCATGTGCGTCAACCAGCCGCGCCGCACATCTTTGCGCTCGCGCAGGAGTACTTTGATCTGGGGCGGCGAGAGCAGCGTCGGCGGGGCCAGTGCAATTTCGACTGCAGAATCGCCTGAAGCCGTTTCGACCGGGGCATTGCTCGCCAGCTGCAGCGCCGCCTGATCGGGCTTGGACCGGCTCCGGGCCAGGATTTCCACATGAAGTTGGTGCGCGCCCTGGGCGAGCGGCACGTCCTTCAACCAGAGCAGATCGCCGCTGCCGGACAGGGAACGGGCATCCTCGGCAGCGATGGACAGGCTGGTCAACGGCCCCCCATCGATGGCAATGCCGATTTGATCAAGCTCAAAGTCGGCCGCGGCGTCGCTCACGTACAGCCTGGCGCCGGCGCCTGGATGATCGCCGGCCGGATGGAGGGCCGCCTCGATGCGCGCCTCGGCTGCCAGCACCTGGAATTTCAGTTCGCCGAATGCATCGATGCGCTCGCTCATCGCCTGCGCCGCGGACGCGCTCTGCGGCGGCAGCAATACGAATACGCCCATGACCACAAAAACCAGCAGTAAGCGGTTCATTTTTGTCTTCCCGAGCCTATGCTCTTTTCTTCAAGAGCTATCGTGTACAGCGTTCAAGCCGCCGCCGGGCCCTGTGCCCGGCGGCGGCTCAACTGAGCCATCTGCCGCCTCCTCTCCGCCTTCCCTCCACGCCGCGGCAGCGCGCCGATCAAACCTCCTCTGCCGGAGAATGCCGTTCCATCGGAACCATCACTGCCGTTCCTTCGGCGGAGCAGCCGCGCGCGCAACATTTTCCGGGCTGCTGGTTTCGCGTGATGGCCCGGCGCGGGTCATGCACGATGCCCTGGTCCAGCAGCTTTTCCACCAGCTGCACCTTGCTGCCGATGGGGTAGTTCCGGTAAATCTCCTGCTTCATCGCCGCGGGCGAGCCGCCGCCATGCAGGCTGATCACCGAGTACCAGCCGCCCTGGTAGGACGCCGTGAGATCTTCGAGAAAGCGGGAGGTCTGTATCCGCTTGTCGTATGGAATATCGGGATTCGCCCGCAGCACCTCGGACAGGCGCGCGGCGGTGGCGGGATTGTGGTCTTCGTCCGGGCCCGGCAGCGCCACCACCAGCCCGCCGGATACGTAATGGGCGATCCGGTGCATGTCGTAAATCTGCGTCGCCAGCAGCAGCTTGCCGATATTGGAGAACACCGGGTCGGGCATGAAGCTGCCGGAATGCGGGTCTGCCGCGCCATAGACCGAAGCCGCGACACCGCAGGCAAAAAAGCCTTCGGTGATTTTGATCAGTTCGACCATCTGCTCGCGCAGGTGGGTTTCGGTTTCCGGATTGAAGCCGTTGGCTTCGCACATCAGGGCGCCGGCGCCGATCAGCAGATCGCCGAAGCCGGCACGCGCGCCGATGCAGCTGTGGCGGTGGTGCGTCGCGTAGTGATAGGTCAGGAATCCGGAATGTTCCCAGTCGCCGGCGAAAAACACCCGATCCCAGGGCACGAACACCTTGTCGAAGATCGCCACACCGGTTGATTGTCCGAATTTATTCGAAAATAAGGCCGATTTCTCTCCGGGGCGACCGGCAGGCCGCGCGACGATGGTCAGGCCCGGTGCGTCGATCGGCACCGCGCAACACAGGGCGAAGTCGGCGTCCTCGCGCCCCATGTTGCGGCAGGGCATGACCAGGAGTTCGTGCACATAAGGCGCGCCGGTCACGATCGCCTTGGTGCCGGAGATCACGATGCCGGCGGCCTTGCGCTCGGCCACATGCACGTAGCTGTCGCGGTTGCCCTGCTCGTGCGGGCGTTTGCTGCGGTCGCCCTTGGCGTCGGTCATGGCCACGCCGAGCGTGAGGTCGCGGTTCTGTACGTCATGCAGATACGACAGGAATTTCGCCCTGTGTTCGGTCGAGCCGCGGGCGTCGTCGATGCGCGCCGCGACCTGGTAAATGGCATTGAGCGCATCCTGCGTCAGGTAGCGCATGGCGCAGCCGGTTTCCTGGCAGACCCGGCGCACGGCCTCAAGCTTGTTCAGCAGGTCACCGGCGCTTGCATTGATGTGCAGGAAACGATTCACGGTCTTGCCGCTGCTGTGCTGCACTGCGGTCATCAGGGGGGAGAGTTCCGGACGCAGGGCAAAATCGTAAGTCACTCCCACCGCGTTCAAACCGGGCTTGAACGCAGCTTCGTCGGCCACCGATTCCACCAGGCGCCCGTCCAGATAGACCACCGGATGGTATTGACGCAAGGAGTCGCGGTATTCCCCGGAGGACATCAACGCGACCATGGAGGCACCTCTGGAGCCGATGTGGCGACGGACCGGTGACCGGTCATCTGAATCGATTGCAGAACGATAGGCGCGCCGACTGGCGCCCTCAATTAGTAGGCTGCCCCCTTCGATGTAGGGATTTCCCTGCGTACAGTGGCGTTGCCAGACGGCCGGGTTTACGATGAATGCCGGTTATGGATGGCGTCATTACAGGAGGCAGCGCCATGAGGCGAGGGTGGCTGGCGATGTGCGTGCTGCTGGGCCTGTCCCGGACAGCCTTGGGCGACGGCCTTTCGGATATCCGCTCCGCCCTCCGTGAGCAGGACAAGGGGCACGACCAGATCGGCATCCTGCTCTACAGCTCCGCCATCCGCGATCCGGCCCTGTCCGACGCCGACCGGCGGGTGGCCTACTACAACCGCGCGGACGCCTATCGCGTCGATGGCCAATACGATGACGCGATCGGCGACTTCAACCAGATACTGCGTCTCAATCCGGGCGACACCATCGCCTACTACAACCGCGGCGAGGCCTATTGGGCCAAGGGCGACCGCGACAAGGCCATCGCCGACTACACCGAGGCCCTGCGCCTGGAACCCCATGCCGCCTGGGCCTACTGCGCGCGCGGCAACGTCTACCGCGCCAAATCGGACTACACCCGCGCCCTGCAGGACTACAACGCCGCCCTCCAGTACAGCCCCTTCGACCCCTGGATCTACTACAGCCGCGGCATGGCCTACAAGGACACCGGCGACTACCCCCGGGCCATCGCCGACTACACCGAGGCCCTGCGCCTGGACCCCAAATACGTCAACGCCTACTTCTTCCGTGCCCAGTCGCAGCGCGCCGTCGGCGCCCTGGACCAGGCCGTCGCCGACTACGGCCTGGTCCTGCGGCTGACCCCCAACAACGCTACCGCCTACTACAACCGCGCCAACGTCTACCGCGACCAGGGCGCGGCGGAGCGGGCCATCGCCGACTACAGCCAGGCCCTGCGGCTGTCGCCGCGGGACGCCTGGGCCTACTTCAACCGCGCCCAGCTGTACCTGCAGCAGGGCCAGTTCGAAAACGCCATCGCCGACTACCAGAACACCCTGAGCCACAGCAGCCAGAATGCTGACGCCCTGTTCGGCCTGGGCGCGGCCCAGTACCTTTCCGGCCGCTACGGCCCGGCCGCCGAGGCCATGAGCCAGTCGCTCGGCGCGGCCAGCGACAGCATGCTGGGCGCCGACAGCGGCGCGGCCGACGGCGATGCCCAGGCCCGCTACCGCCTGATCTGGCGCTACCTGGCCCGGCGGCGTGCCGGACAGGACGGCACCGCCGAACTGCGCCAGGCCATGGCCGGCGCGCAAGACGGTGCCTGGCCGGCGCCGGTACTGAACTACCTGCTGGGGGCGATCAACGCCGACCAGCTGCGCGCCAAGGCCGCGGCGGCCGATGCCGGCCGCGGCCACGACCGCAGCTGCGAGGCCTGGGCCTATATCGGCGAAGCGCAGCTGCTTTCCGGCGAGCGGGACGGCGCGCTGCAGCAGCTGCAGCAGGCGCATGCGCAGTGCCCGGCGAACTTCATCGAAGCCACGCTTGCCGCGGTGGAACTCAGGCGGCTGACGCCGGCGCAGTAGGCGGCCGCGGCTGCCGCCGGCAGAACCATCTTGTAGTGGGCTGCAAACCGGCTCCGGGGGTTTCCACGCATTGAAACAATTCGCCGCCGCCTTTAGTCTGCACCAACCGATCGGAACGCGAAGTGCCCAGCCCATACTCCCTGCGTTACCGATTTGCCCACTGGGTCTTGTCCCACAAAGGGGGCGTCGCGGCCTTCTTTATCGTGGTGACCCTGTTCTTCGCCGCCGGGCTGCCGCGGGTGCATCTGCGCACCATCTTTTCCGACCTGCTGCCGAAGGACGATCCCTTCGTCCAGGTGTTCAAGGACCATCCGACTTTCGGTAATCCGCTGACGGTGCTGATCATGGTCAAGCGCCGCCACGGCACCATCTACGATGCGCGGACGCTGGATAAAGTCTGGAAGCTCACCCGCGACATCGACCTGGCGCCGGGAGTGGATCACGATCAAATCCTGTCGATCACCACGGAGAAGGCACGCTATTCGGAGGCGACGCCCTTCGGTATCGACATGCGTCCTCTAATGGGCGATGCGCCGCCGCGTACCGACGAGGAAGTGGAAGTATTCCGCAAGCGGGTCGACCAGTCGCCGAACGTGCGGGTATTCCTGATTTCCCGGGACGAGAGCGCCACCCTGATCACCGCCACCTTCATCGAACAAAAAGTCGACTACGGCGTGGCGTTCAAATACGTGCAGCACCTGGTGGAACAGGCGCGCGATTCCGACCTGGAGGTGGTGGTGGCGGGCCAGCCCATGCTGATCGGCTGGGTCTACCAGTACGAGCGGCAGATGATCGCCATCTTCGCCGTGACCCTGGCCGCGCTGATCGCTGCGCTGGTGCTGTATATGCGCAATATCGCAGGGGTCGTCATTCCCATCATCACCAGCCTCACCGCGGCGGTGTGGGCCTTCGGCCTGGTCGGATGGCTGAACATTTCCATCGAACCGCTGCTGATGGTGGTGCCGCTGCTGCTCACGGCGCGGTCTTTTTCGCATTCCGTGCAGTTCACCGAGCGATACTACGAGGAATACGCCGCCATCGGCGACCGCAACCGCGCGGCGGAAGTCACCATGAGCCTGATGATGGCCCCGAGCGTACTGGGCATCGTGACCGACATCCTCGGCATCTTCATCGTCGTCGGGGCGCCGATTCCGGCGATGGTCCGGCACGCCATCTTTTGCGGCATGTGGGCGGTATGGCTGATCCCGACCGGGGTGGGGTTGATCTCGCTGCTGCTGGCCACGCTGCCGACGCCGCGCAACATCTCCCAGCTGGTCGGCAAGACCCGCAGCCCGGGGCTGCACCACCTCATCCTGCGCGTACTCAGGCTGATGGCCTGGCTGACACAGGGCCGCCCCGCGCGGGTGACCGCCCTGGCGACGCTCCTAGTCGCTGTTGCCGCGGTGTGCATCGCCCAGCGCATCAAGATCGGCAATCCGGTCGAGGGGACCAACCTGCTGCGGCAGGATTCGGAGTTCAATTCGGCGGTGCGCGCGCTCAATGCGAATTTTCCGGGCGTGAACACGCTGGAGATCGTGCTGGAAGCCAAAGACCAGAAAAACCCCAACTGGGTGGCCAACCAGGCCGACACCGCAATCACCATGCAGCGCCTGCAAGGCTTGCTGGAGGCGGGCAGCCATCCGCCGCGCGCCACGCTGTCGTTCGCCGACTATATCTCGGAGGGCAACCGCCTGTTCAACGGCGGCAATCCTAAGTGGCTGGCCCTGGACCCCAACGACGCGGCGGTGAATGCGGCGGCGGTCGGCGTCATGATGGGGTCCAGTGCCAAGAACTTCAGCAACGTCGTCGATTTCAGGATGCAGAACACTACGGTGTCGCTGTGGTACAAGGACAACAAGCAGGAGACGGTCGATGCGGCCCTGGCCGACGCGCGGGCCGCGGTGGCGGCGGTCAACCCGGACCATGCCGCCTTCCGCATCCGCCTGGCCACCGGCACCATCGCCCTGCAGGAGGCGGTCAACCGGGTGGTCGCCCGCTTCCACTGGCTGCTGCTGGGCATGCTGAACCTATTCGTGCTGGTGTCCTGCAGCATCGCCTACCGCTCGCTCAGCGCCGGGCTGTTGCTGCTGATCCCGGTCAACCTGGCCAACCAGATCCTGTATGCTGCCATGCACCTGGTCGGGATCGGACTGGACGTCAATTCGCTGATCGTCGCCGCGATCGGCGTCGGCGTGGGCATCGATTACGGCATTTATCTGCTCTCGCGCATCTGCGAGGAGTACCAGGACTCCGCGGGCGACTGGAATTTCGCCATCGCCAATGCCTTGCGCACCACCGGCAAGGCCATTCTGTTCACCGCCTCGATCATGATGCTCGGCATCGCGCCCTGGTGCGTGCTGTCCGGCCTGAAATTCGTGGCGGACATGGGGATGCTGCTGATCGTCATCATGTTCATCAACATGGTGCTGGCCTTGCTGGTGCTGCCCATGCTGGTGTGGTTCATCAAGCCTTCCTTCGTCAAACGGGCCAATCTGCTGCGGCGGG
>CAJCJI010000419.1 GCA_903970595.1 Verrucomicrobiota bacterium | reverse complement strand
GGGAGTAGTACACCGCCGCCAGACGGCCCGAGCGCAGCAAAGTGCGCAGGCGCTCGTCCACCATCTGGATCAGCAGGGCTTTGCGGTACACCGCCAGCAGGGTCGCCGCGTCAAAGGGGAGGTGGGGGTTCATGGGCTCACTTGTACTAGCGCAGCGATTGACTGGACATCGGTTCCGCGGCCGCCGCGCCGCATCCTCGCGACAGAATTTCCAGATCGTTATTATTCAACATAGGTGTTCATTATCGGTGAAGCGTGGAGCCGCTGTAAAGTTCGCCGGCCCGCGACCGTCGAGACCTGTTCAACACGCTTGAATTTCTGCCTCTGCGGCAATCTGCATGTGCCGGACCGGACTAGAACTCGGCCGGCGGCGAGCGGATATAATCACCATTGTTGCCTACCTCTTCACGAGGTATATTCCAAAATCAATGGCGTGCCCCGCCGCAAATAATCCACAAATATCAAGTATTCCGATGGAGCGTGTATGACACAGGTACAGGTGATGAAAGGCGTCAGAGTGCTGGAGGTGGCGCAGTTCACCTTCGTGCCGGCCGCCGGCGGGATCCTCGCCGACTGGGGCGCCGACGTCATCAAGATCGAGCATCCGGTGCGCGGGGACACACAGCGCGGATTCATCAACATGGGCGGGATGAAGATCGACCCGCTGCGCCACACCATGATGGAGCACCCGAACCGCGGCAAGCGCAGCGTCGGCGTCGACATCTCCACGGCCGAAGGCATGGAGCTGATCTACGAGATTGCGAAGACCGCCGACGTATTCCTCACCAACTACCTGCCGGCGCAGCGGCAGAAGTTCAAGTTCGACCTCGAACACATCCGCAAGGTCAATCCGAAAATCATCTACGCGCGCGGCAGCGCTTACGGCGACAAGGGTCCGGAACGGGACATCGGCGGCTTCGACGGCACCGCCTTCTGGTCGCGCAGCGGCGTGGGCTATTCCATGTCGCCCGAGGAACTGGGCGCGCCGCTGACGCAGGGCATTGCGGCGTTCGGCGACTCGATCGGCGGCATGAACATCGCCGGCGGCATCTCGGCGGCGCTCTTTCACCGCGCGCAAACCGGCGAGGCCCTGGAACTGGACGTGTCCCTGCTCAGCACCGCGTGGTGGGCCGCGGGCAGCGCCATCGACCTGTTCATCGAGGCCGGAAAGGTGATGCGCAACCGCATGCCGACTAAGGGCGGCAATCCTGGCAATCCCTTCAGCGGCAACTACACCACGTCCGACGGCGGCACCATCAACCTATGCATCCTCACCCCAGGCCCGCACATCCGCGACACCTTTGCCCATCTGGGCATCCCGGAAGCGGCCGACGATCCCCGCTTCTCCGAGGCAAGGGCCTTGATGCAGAACTGGCAGCCGGCCGGCGAACTGATCGCCGCCGCCTTCGCCAAGCAGCCCTTCGCCTATTGGCGCCGGCATCTCAAGACCCTGTCGGGCCAATGGGCGCCGGTGCAGAGCTTGCTGGACCTGGCCAGCGACGAACAGGCCCTGGCCAACGACATGTTGTTCGAAGTCGAGGCGGTCGATGGCGGGGCGCCGCTGAAGCTGGTGCGCGGCCCGGTGCAGTTCAACCACCAGCCGGTCAAGACCACCCGCGCGCCGCAGGCTTCGGAACATACCGAGACCTTCCTGATGGAACTGGGGCTGGAGTGGGAACGTATCGAGCGTCTGAAAGCCGCGGGCGCGATCGCCTGAGCATCAAACCGGGGAAGCCATGAAAGCGGGAATGAAGCTGAAGAGCGCGGTCTGCGATACGGAAGTGATGGTGATTCGCGGCAGCGACACGGTGGTGGAATGCGGCGGCGCGCCGATGTCCGCCGAACGGCCGGCCCAGCGCGGAACCATCAACCCCGCTTTCGCCGACGGGACCAAAATCGGCAAGCGCTACGTCGATGCCGCCGGCACCATCGAACTGCTGTGCGTCAAGGCGGGCCAGGGCTCGCTTGCCATCGGCGGCGTTGCGCTGATGCCCAAGGAAGCCAAGCCGCTGCCCTCGTCCGACTGAAGACTTCGATGAACATATCCCTGGTGCTGCAGATGGCCGCCGATGCCGAACCCGAGCGCATCGGGCTGGTGTGCGAAGGACGGCGCTGGCCCTACCAGGCGCTGCTGCGCGCCGCGCAAGGCGCCGCGGCCGGCTTTGCGGCCAGCGGCTGCTCGCATGTCGCGCTGCTTGACGAGAGCAGCGCGGCGGCCGCCGTCGCCTTGTTCGGCGCGGCGATCGCCGGCATTCCTTACGTGCCGCTCAATTATCGTCTGGCCGATGCCGACCTGGCCGCGCTGCTGAAGCGGATCGCGCCGGCCTACATCATCGGCGACGTGGAGCGCATCCAGCGGCTGAACCCGGACGGCGGTCACCAGGCCCGGACCCATGCGGCCTTCATCGCGCAGGCGGAACAGGCGGACGGCGCCGATGCCCCTGCGGCGGAGGACGACAAGGCGATCGCGGTGCAGATCTTCACCAGCGGCACCACCGCCGCGCCCAAGGCCGCGCTGCTGCGTCATGCCAACCTGCTCTCCTACATCCTCGGCACGGTCGAATTCGGCTCGGCCGCGCCGGACGAGGCGGTGCTGGTGAGCGTGCCGCCCTATCACGTGGCTGGAATCGCGGCGCTGCTCAGTTCGGTCTATGCCATGCGCCGGATCCTGCTGCTGCCGGCGTTCGAAGCCGACGCCTGGCTGGCGCTAGCCGCCGGAGAGCGCGCGACCAACGCCTTTGTCGTGCCGACGATGCTGGCGCGCATCATCGACCGGATGGATGCCGGAGTGCCGGCCGGCCTGTCGGCGATGCGGGCCATTGCGTACGGCGGCGGACGCATGCCGCTGGAACTGATCGACCGCGCCTTGCAGCTGTTTCCCGCCACCGATTTCACCAATGCCTACGGCCTGACCGAGACCAGTTCGACCATCGCGCTGCTGGGACCGGAGGAACATCGTGCCGCGCACCGGGCAAGCGATCCGCAGGTGCGTGCGCGCCTGGGTTCGGTCGGCCGGCCCCTGCCGACGGTGGAAATCGAGATTCGCGACGACGAGGGCCGGCTGCTGCCGGCCGGCGAGCGCGGCGAAATCTATGTGCGCGGCGAGCAGGTTTCCGGCGAGTATCGCGAACGCAGCGCGCTGGACGCGAACGGCTGGTTCCCGACGCGTGATGCCGGCTGGCTGGATGCGGAGGGCTACCTGTTCCTCGCCGGACGCGCCGACGATGTGATCGTCCGCGGCGGCGAAAACATCTCTCCGGGGGAAATCGAGGACGTGCTGCTGTCCCATCCGGCCATCGCCGACGCGGCTGCGGTCGGGGTTCCGTCAACGCAATGGGGCGAGACCATCGGCATCGCCGTAGTCGCCCGGCCCAATCATTCGTTGCCCAGCGAGGATGAATTGCGCGCCCTGATCAAGAACCGCCTGCGTTCATCGCGAGTGCCCGAGCGCATTGCGATCCTCGATGCACTGCCTTACAACGAAATGGGCAAGCTGCTGCGGCGCGAGGTGCGCAAGCTGTTTCAAGGCAAAGAGATCCCCGCATAGGCCGGCCGGGCGGCACGGGGTCCGCGCCAGCCCCGAAACTTATTATGCAACAATGTTGTTGATTGGTGCAGCGCAGCGCGGCTAGTCTTGCTGCGGCCCTTTGCCGAACCAAGGATCCGCCGATGGAACTCCCCGTGACAGAATCCGACGCTGCGACGGCGCACCCGGCCAACGAGGCACCCTACCCGAAGGCGATGACGGCCTGGTACGCGACCCTGGTACTGGCCGTCATTTACTGGCTGTCGGTGCTGGATCGTTTCATCATCTCCCTGATGGTCGGGCCGATCAAACGCGACATGGGGATCAGCGACGTGCAGTTCGGACTGCTGCAGGGCTTTGCGTTTTCGCTCACCTTCTGCATCTTTGGATTGGGCGCGGGCGCCCTCGCCGACCGCTTCAGCCGGCGCTGGATCATCTTCGCCGGCGTGTCGATCTGGTCGGCGGCCACCTCGGCTTGCGGCCTGGCCCTGCATTTCTGGCAACTGTTGCTGGCGCGGGTCGGCGTAGGCGTGGGCGAAGCGGCGCTGACGCCGTCGGCAACCTCGATGCTGACCGACCTGTTTCCGAAGCAGCGGCTGACGATGGCGATGGCGATATTCGCGATGGGCGCGACCTTCGGCTCCGGCTGCGCCTACCTGTTCGGCGGCCTGATCATCGATCTGGTGTCCAAGCACCTGACCATCGTTCTGCCGCTGGTCGGCGAAGTGCGCTCCTGGCAGGCGGTATTTTTCATCGTCGGCATCCCCGGCACCGTGCTTTCGCTCTCCATCTTTACCGTGCCCGAGCCCGCACGGCGCGGCCTGCGCTCGGTCCATCGGGGCTGGATGTTCTGGCAAAAAGCTTATCGTGATTTCCTCAGGTTCTTTATGTCACGGCCGCGCTTCTTTTTATGCCATTACGCGGGATTCGGCCTGGCCTCCGCCGTACTGACCGGCACCGGGGCATGGTACCCGGCGCTGATGGGCCGGAAATACGGCTGGAGCCCATCGCAGATCGGGCTGGGATTGGGCGTGACCATCGCCGCGTCCGGCCTCCTCTGCCAGCTGATCTGCGGCCGCGTCGTGGAAGCGATGTACCGGCGCGGCTACCGCGATGCGCCGATCCGCTGGTATGCCGGCTGCCTGCTCGCGGCGACGCCTTTCGGAGTCATCGCCACCACCAGCGCCAGCCCCTGGGTGTTCCTTGGCACGATCGCCGTGTTCCTGGTGCTGATTTCCTCCTTGACCGCGTGCTGCGCGTCTTCGCTCAACATGGTCACGCCGAACGAACTGCGCGGCACCGGCTACGCTTTTTTTGCGGCGACCGGCGGGCTCATCGGGAGCGCCTCGGGCGCGGTGCTGATCGCCGCGGTGTCGGAGCATGTCTACGGCGGCGAGTCCTCCATCGGCCTGGGCATCGCCACGGTGATGGCGGTATTTTGCCCGCTCGGCGCCCTATGCCTGGCGCTCGGATTTCGCGCCATGCGGGAAGGCGCGATCGAGGCCGAGGGCTGGGCCGGAAGATAGACGCCAGCGGCGAGCTTGAAGCAGAGGCCCGAATGCCGGCGATCCCGGCCGAGGAGTGAATGATGGAAGCTGTCGAGCAAATGACCATCCGTGGAGCCGGCCTGGATCTGGCGGCGGACGCCGCCGGCCCGGCCGGCGCCCGTACCGTCCTGTTCCTGCACGGCAGCGGGCAAACCCGGCAAAGCTGGGGCAGCGCCTTGCAGCAGGCGGCGCGGCGCGGCTATCGCGCCATCGCGCCGGACTTGCGCGGACACGGCGACAGCGGCTGGTCGCCCGATGGCGACTATACGCTCCCCCGGTTTGCCGACGATCTGCGAGAGGTTGTCGGCCAGATCGGCGGCGCACCCATCCTGGTCGGCGCTTCACTGGGCGGCATGATCGGCATGTTGATCGGCGCCGCGCCGCCGCCGGCCTTGCGCGCCCTGGTGCTGGTGGACGTCACCCCGCGCATCGAGATGGATGGCGCGCGCGAGGTCTCTTCCTTCATGGAAAGCGCGCCGGAGGGCTTTGCCTCGCTGCAGGAGGCGGCCGACGCGGTGGCGGCATACCTGCCGCATCGGCCGCGCCCGAGCAGCACCAAGGGGCTGGAGCGCAACCTGCGCCTGCGCGGCGGCCGCTATTACTGGCACTTCGACCCGGCCTTCATGCGCATGGGCAAGAACGCGGTCTCCAGGCCCCAGACCGGCGAACCAACACCTCTGGAGATCGCGGCGCGCGCGCTGAAGATTCCGGTGCTGCTGATCCGCGGCGGCCGCAGCCGGATCGTGAGCGACGACAGCGCGCGGGAATTCCTGCAGATGGTCCCGCACGCCGAGCATGTCGACATCGCGGAGGCGCATCACATGGTCGCCGGCGACGCCAACGATGCGTTCAACGACGCGGTGTTCCACTTTATCGACAGGCAGTACGATACCGGAGAGAGTTCGCTGGCCGCTGGTTGAGCACGCTTGCATGGGCTGACCCAAAATTCATCTTATAAAGGAGGCAGGCAATGACCGACCCAGTGAACACGCCTTCCACGAGAAACTGGGGCGCCCTGGAGCCGCTGCGCGAATCCACGTTTCGCAGGATCTGGTCGGCCAGCCTGCTGTCGAACTTCGGTCAACTCATCCAGGGGGTCGGCGCCGCCTGGGAAATGACCCGGCTGACGTCTTCGCCCGGAATGGTGGCCCTGGTGCAGACCGCGCTGATGCTGCCGCTGATGCTGGTGGCGGTGCCCGCCGGCGCCATCGCCGACATGTTCGATCGGCGCAAGGTAGCGCTGGTCGGGCTGAGCTTCGCCACCCTGGCCGCCGCGACCCTCACCACGCTGTCCGCGATGGGCCTGACCACACCTTGGGTGCTGCTGGCATTCAGCTCGCTGATCGGCGGCGGCGTGGCGCTCTACGGCCCCGCCTGGCAGGCTTCGGTGAGCGAGCAGGTGAAACCGGAGCATCTGCCGGGCGCCGTGGCCCTGGGCTCGGTCAGCTACAACATCGCGCGCAGCTTCGGCCCGGCTGTCGGGGGCATCATCGTGGTTGCCGCCGGCGCCACGGCGACGTTCGGGGTCAACGCGCTGTTCTATATTCCGCTGCTGGCCGCCTTCTTTTTCTGGCGCCGCCAGCACGTTCCGCCGCGGCTGCCGCCGGAGCGGCTCGACCGCGCCATCATCTCCGGCGCGCGCTATGCGATGCACTCGCCGCCGATCCGCACCGTGATGATCCGCTCTTTCGTCTTCGGCTTCGCCGGCACCTCGACCGCGGCGCTGGCACCGCTGGTCGCGCGGCAACTGCTCCACGGCAATGCCGGCACCTATGGCTTTCTGCTCGGGGCCAGCGGCGTCGGCGCAGTGGTGGGTGCGCTGCTGGTCAACCAGGCACGCGAGCGGCTGGAAGCCGAACAGGCGATTCGCCTGTGCCTGCTGCTGGCGGGCGCGATGATCGCGCTGCTGGGCGTGAGCCGCAACCTGGTGCTGAGTGCTTTCGCGCAGGCGATGATCGGCGCGGCCTCGATGCTGATGATCTCCTTGCTCAATGTCGGCGTGCAGTTGTCCGTTCCGCGCTGGGTGACGGCGCGGGCGCTGGCCTGGTTTCAGTCCGCGCTCACCGGCGGCTCCGCGCTGGGCGCCTGGTTCTGGGGGCATACCGCCGGGACCTGGGGCGTCGACGGCGCGCTGCTGGCCTCCGGCGGCGTGGTGATGTTGACCCCCTTGATCGGTCTGCTGCTGCCGATGCCGCGCGTGTCGCTGGATAAAATGGAGACCATCGAGATCTCCAGCCAGCCGCAGGTGGCGCTGGCCATTACGCCGCGCAGCGGCCCGATCATCATCGAAATCGACTACCGCGTGGACCCGAAACTGGCCCGGCAGTTTTACGAGGTGATGCTGAAGCTGCAGCGCGCACGCCAGAGAAACGGCGCGTTCGACTGGTCCTTGTCGCGCGACATCGGCGATCCGGCGCTGTGGACCGAGCGTTATCACTGCCCCACCTGGGCGGATTACCTGCGCCTGCGCAGCCGCTTCACCACCGGGGACCATGAGCTGCAGCGTGCGGCCAATGCGTTTCAAACCGGCGGTTCCGAGTCGCGTGTGCGCCGCAGGCTGGAGCGGCCTTTCGGCTCCGTGCGCTGGAGTTCGGATACGCCCGACCCCGGCAACGAGCCGATGGGTTTCTATCCGCCCTGAGCCGGTGTAGTGAGCCAGGATTCGCCGGGCTGCCCCCGATTCCTGGACAAACGCTTATAATTTTCCGCGCCGGGTCCGGGGGAGCTGCCACCCCCTGCCTTGGCCGAAAAAATTCGGATGGGACCAAACAGGTCTTGATAAAGAAGGATACAGATCATCGCGCAGCCGTCTAGCCGCAAAAGGGCCATTGCGCTGAAGCTGACGGTCATTGCCCGCCAGCTCTGGCATCGGTTCGACCAGAGCGGTCAGCATAGCGGCGTGACACGAGCCAAGTGGCGCGTCATCGCCGCTGCTGCGCGCATTCCCGGCGCGACGCAACGCATCATTGCCACGGCACTGGAAGTGACGGAAGTGACGGCGGGGCGCCTGATCGACCGGCTGTGCGCCGACGGGTATCTTGAGCGGCGCGAAAATCCCAATGACCGTCGCGGCTATTGCATCTACCTGACTCCGGCCGCGCAACCCCTGCTGCACAAGATGGGGCAGATGGCCAGGCTCCACGAAGAAGAGGCCTTTGTAGGCTTCGACGAGGATGATCTGATCAAGCTGGATGCGCTGCTGGACGTGATCGCCCAGAACCTTGCCGTCTCGCGGAGCCGGTATGAGGCGAAAAAATCGGAAGAGTAGCGAAAGGGTCCAGCGACGCTGAATCAATCGCCGGGATCAAGATAGCGCAACAAGACCCTAGGACGATCCTGGCCGCGACACCCGGAGCAATTGAATGCACCCGGGTGCCGCGGAGGTTTGGACTCAGCGCAATGCGACGACGGCTTGCCGGGACAGGCTGGTGGTCAGCTTCCCATTGGCCATCGAGAGGGTGCTCGACGGAATGGTCACCATCCTTCCATCGAAGATCAGCTGCGCGGAACCATCCGCCGTCACGCGATAAACCGGACCAAGCCTGGCGCCATCGGACGCCAGCAGCATCACCCCTTTGGCGGCGACCACGGCGCCCGCCGCAGGCGATGCCGCATCGCTCTGCGCCACAGCCGGCAAGCTTACGGCGGCAAGCATCAACACGACCAGCAACGACTTCCTCATTTTGTCTCCCGGGAGTAAAGAATCGGCAGGATGAAATTCAGGGTTCACCCTAGTATGATAAGCTAAGCTACGTTAGTATTTTCGCGGCACGATGTCAAGCGTCTGGCACTTCTCATTAGTGCGAGAATGCGAAGCTAAAAGCCAAGGCGCGGGCGCCTTGCGACTAAAATATAAAGATCGATGAAACGGTTCTTGCGGACGCCGGAGGATGGCAGGCATGAAGACTTTGCGGGTCGGAATCGTCAGCGCAAATTGGGGCGCTTTCGCCCACCTTCCGGGATGGCGCGCCGTGCCCGGCGTGGAGGTCGTCGGCATCTGCACTTCGCGCGAAGAAACGGCGCGGGCGGCTGCCGGTAAATTCGGCATCGCCCGTCCCTATTGGGACGCGGCGGCGATGACCGCCGATCCGGACATCGACATCGTCGATTGCGGAACGCGGCCCAGCATCCGGCACGCAATGGTGCTGTCGGCCTTGCGCCACGGCAAGCATGTCTACAACGCCATCCCCTTCGCTGCCGGCATCGACCAGGCGCGCGAGTTGCGCGATGCCTGGGCGGCCAGCGGCAAGGTCGGCGTGGTCGACGCGTTTTCGCAGTGGCTGCCGGCGCATCGCCTGGCCAGGGAAATGATCGAAGACGACTTTCTTGGCCAGCCGTTCGCCGGCACCTGCCAGTTCAACCTGGGCTTGTTCAACCAGCCCAGCCCGCACTTTCCGTACAACTGGTTCTGGCAGTCCGGCCTGGGCGTTTCAGCGTTGCGCAACCTGGGCAGCCACGCGCTGCACATGCTCAGCTTTCTGTTCGGAGAGATCGACGAGCTGGTCGCGCATGAGGGCCAGTTGCTCAAGGAGTGGCGCTTCCCGGACGGCAGCGTGCTGAAACCGGAAACCAAGGACTTCGCCGACCTGCTGCTGCGCTTCAAGAACGGCCTGGTCATCCAGCTGCAGGTCAGCTGGAGCGCGACGCTGACCCCAGGCTGGGGGCTGGAAGCCTTCGGCAGCAAGGGACGCTTCGCCTTGAAATCGCCGACGTTCCCGACCAGCCGCGACACGACGCTTCATGCCGGCGCGCTGGGCGGCACGGGCATGGAGAAAATCGAAATTCCGCAGCGGCTGCTGAAGACGCCGGAAGTGGGCATCGACTCCGAAGGCGAACCCAACGCTTCTCATCCCATGGCCCTGTCGATGCACCGCATGGTGCAAGCCATCCGCGGTGACGGAGTCGCCGCCCCGGACTTCAACCAGGCCTGGCAGGTCGAGCGCATCCTTGAAGCGGCAAGGCGCTCAGCGGAGGAACGGCGCTGGGTGCGGATCGAGGAAATCGCCTGACCGGGTAGTGGCGGAAGCGGCTGCGCTATGCAAGCTGGGTGCGCAATTGCCCCAGGTAGTCGCGCTTGCCGATCGGCACACCCTTGGACCGGAGGATGTCGTACGCGGTTACGGCGTGAAAATAAAAATTGGGCAGCGAAAAGGAGAACAGAAAGGCCTCCGCGGTGAACGAGGTGCGGCGGCTGCCGGTATCGAAGATCACTTCCCCGCCCTCCAACAGATTGACCGCCTCGCGGGTCCAGCCGCGAACGGCCGTCTCGGCTTCGGTAATCAGCTGCTGCAAGCCGGCGTAATCCGGCAGATCGTGCTGCGGCATGGTGAAGGCACCTTTGGCAACATCCTCCAGCGCGCCGCGGGAATGGTCCGCAACCCTGCGGAGCTGCAAGCCCAGGGGGAACATGTCGTCGATGAGGCGTGCCTGCACCAGGGAATTTACGTCAAATCCCTTGGCGATTGCATGCTCGCGCCCCTTGTCCAGGACGCCGCGCAGGCTTCCCAGTACCTGCAGGAAGTTGGGGACGACAACGTCGTACAGTGCGATTGCCATGGGGTTTCTCCAGGGTCTGTTACACCGGGCAAGCCCGGATTGCCGTTCCAGACTGCATTAGGACCGAAATGAGGCGGCTGTTCAACCCAGCCGCCCCATCGACTTTAACCTCAGCGCTTTAGCCGCCGAAGTTCATGCGGACGCGGCCGCCGACCATGCGCGGTTCTCCGACCTGGCCGGCTTCAAAGCCAGTGCCGTTGTAAATGCCGGTGATGTAGTTGACGTAGCGCTGGTCGAACAGGTTGGTGGCAAAAAAGCCGGCATCGAAGCGCGAGCCTTTGATGGCGGTCCAATCCGCGTTCAGGCTGAACAATCCGTAGCCTTGGGACTTGTAGTACGGCGTGGCGGTATAGGAAGACTGGATCATGCCGGACTGGTACGAGTAGCCGGCCGATCCCGACAAGCGCCCCAGAGTCGGCGAAGACAGGGGTAGCACGTAGGTCACGCTGGAGGTGATCTTGTTCTTGGGCGTCAGAGGCAGGTTGCCGCCCACATCGGTGGTGGGAAAGTTCTGGTAGGGACTGCCCGCGGGCAAGGCCGGCGGGGTCAGGCTGACCAGGGTAGCGTTGACGTAAGCATAGCTGGTGTTGATGGTCAGGCCCTTGAACGGCGAGATGACAGATTCGACTTCCATGCCGTAGATGCGCGAGCGGCCGGCGTTGACGATGCCGATGTTCGGCGTAGCGCCGCATTCGGGGTTTGAAGCGGCGCACTCGAATCCTTCCGAGATCTGCTGGTCCCTGAAGTTGTTGTAGAACACGTCGACGTTGAAGGTGCCGCGCAGCAGCGAGGTATCGAAGCTGGTCTTGGTGCCCAGCTCGAAGGAATCCACCTTTTCCGGATTGAAGGTCTGGAAATCTTCCGGCGCGGTGGGGCTGACGCTGCCCTGGCGGTAGCCCCGGCTGTACTTGGCATACGCCAGGATGTCTGCCGTCACCTTGTAGTCCAGTCCCAGGGTCCAGGTCGGCGCATAGCTGTCCTGCTTCAGGCGTATCGCGCAGGCGTCCATGGTCGGAGCCGTGGCGTGGGTGGTTTCGTAGTTGTACGGACTGGTGGTGGCGGTGCAGTAGAACTCAGGCGTATTGGGCTGCGGGAAGCGGTAGGCGCCTTCGATGAAGTTGGCGCTGGAGCTATCCATGGTGTAGCGCAGGCCTTCGGTGACCTTGAGCGCGTCCGTGATGCTGAAGCTGGATTGCTCGTAGAGTCCCAGGTCGTGATAGCGCACGGTGCCGACCTGGTAGTTGACGCTGCCCGCTGAGCCGGGGAAGCCCGCCAGCGTGCCCAGGATGTCGGTGCACTGCAGGGCCAGGATGTTGGTGCAGCTGATGGTGGTGCCCGAGGTTTCGCCCGAACCCGATCCGGACAGCGGTTCGTTGTCCTCGCCATAGACGCCGCCCTGCCAGACCAGGCGGTTGTCCAGCAGATTGCCCTGCAAGCGAATTTCCTCGGTGACGGAGGATTCGTTGTTGGCCTTGTGTCCGGGTGCCGTCACGACGTTCGTAAAAAAGAACGGAACATTGCCGAACGGCGCCGGATAGTAGGCAGGCGTGGCAAAGTTGGTGCCGAACAGGTCATTGTTGAGGGTGTTGGTCAGTTGGGCGTAGCTGGCGATATTCTTGATCGTCAGGCTGTCGCTCTGCGCCCAGGTGGTGCTGTTGATCACCTGCGCCTGCTGCATCTGGGACTTGGCAAACGAGAGGTCGTTTTCGACCGTCCAGAATCCACGACCCGCGTCGCGGGCCATCTGGGCGCAGGCGAAACTGCCCAGCGCCGACTCCTGGGGATTTGGATTGTTGTTGCAGGCCAGCAGCTTGGAGCCGTTGCCGTTATGGCTGGAGTTGGCGTAGGAGACGATCGTGTAGTTCTCCAGGTTGGGCGTGATATTCCAGACGGCGCTGGCGCGCGCGGCCGTGTAGCCGACGTCGCTGAACTTGGACGGTCCGACGTCGGACAGGTTGGTCAGGTAGCCGTCGCGGTCTTCGTGGTCGATGCCGAAGCGCATGCGGAAGTTGGCGCTCACCGGAAGGTTGAAGATGCCCTGAATCCGCCACATGTCGCGATTGCCATAGCTGGCATCGATGGAGCTTTCCATCTGGGCCGTGGGCTTTTGCGGCACCAGCAGGATGGCGCCGCCGTCGGTGTTGCGGCCGAACAAGGTGCCCTGTGGGCCTTTGAGTACCTGCACGTTCTGCAGGTCGAAGAAGCTGCCGGGACCAGCGCCGTCGCCCGCATCGATTCCCGCGGTACCGCCGCGCGGGGCCACGACATCGGCAAAATACACCGCGACCGAGGCGGTGGTGTCAATTTCCTGGCGGAAGCCGCGGATGGCGAAAGAGGAGTTGTCCGAACCGAACTCCGAGTTTGTCGCCAAGGAAGGCGTATAGGCGGCCAGGTCCACCGCCGTCGCAACGTTGTGATCGGTCAACTGCTTCTGATTGAAGATGGTCATGGAAATCGGCACGTCCTGGGCGCGCTCCTCGATGCGCCGAGCGGTGACGATGACTTCTTCCGAAGTTTCCGCAGCGTCGGCGGACGCGGCGGGTGCAGGCGGAGGCGGCGCCGTTTGTGCCCCGGCAGGAATGGCTACGCCGTAAGCCATCGCAATCGCGGTGCAAATGGCGGATTTACGGAATCTGGTTTTCATGAACTCCCTCCTCGTTGAATGTTGGTATAGCTTTTGATTTGGCACATCCACCTGCCGCCGGTCCCACCCGACGCCAGAACCGTCTTACCGCGGTTGCATTCGAATTGCGCCATCCAGCCGCACGGTCTCGCCATTCATGTAGCCGTTGCGGATGATCTCCAAGGCAAGGCTGGCGTACTCGTCCGCGTGGCCGAGCCGCTGCGGAAACGGAACCATGGCGCCCAGGGCGTCCAGCATCTGCTGCGGCGCTCCCTTCATCGCCGGGGTGGCGAAAATACCGGGCTGTATGGTGTTGACGCGGATGCCCTCACGGGAAAGATCGCGGGCGATCGTCAGGGTCATGCCGACGATGCCGGCCTTGGCGGCCGAATAGGCCGCCTGCCCCATCTGGCCTTCGCTGGCGGCCGCCGAGGCGGTGTTGACCAGCACGCCGCGCTCGCCATCGATGGGTTCGAGCGTCATCATGCCCGCGGCGGCGCGGGTGATGCAACGGAACGTGCCCACGGTGTTGAGCCGCAAGACCCACTCGAATTTGTCCGAGGGAAAGATATTGATCTTGCCGGTGGCCTTGTCGCGCCGGGCGGTGGGGATGGCGTTGCCGCCGCCGGCGCAGCACACCAGCGCCCGCTCCTGTCCATGCGCCGCGCGCGCTTTGGCAAAGGCCTCGTCGACGCTGTCATCGGAAAGCACGTCGCAGCGGCAAAACACCGCGCCGGTTTCCGCCGCCGCCTTCTCGCCGGTTTCCTCGTTAAGGTCGAAGATCGCAACCTGGACGCCGCCGGCGCGAAGCGCCTTCACCGTCGCCAATCCGAGACCTGAAGCACCGCCCGTCACCACGGCCGCGAGTGAGGAATCTATCTTCATCAAATGCCCTCTTGTGCAGGTGTATTGCGGACGGCGCTGTTCACGCGCGGCACCGGCGGAATCCTAACGCAGTAGTTCGCATCGGAATCGAATGGATGCGCGGCCAGATTAGCGATATTGCTTTGTCAGAATCATCGACGACGCCCGGGGAAGAAGCTGAAGCCATCGTCAGGCGGAAAACGTCCTGGCATGCTCGGCAGCGCCCGGCATTAAATCGACACCGTTGACGTCGATACCAAGGGCGTTCATGCCGAAACTGCTCATTGACGGCTCCTCCAATGTGAATCCGTTTTTGTATACGTACCGGCCATTCAAACGAGAGCGGATTGGCCAGAATACATAATACGATACTTTTTCAAAACAGAACAGCACTGTTGATTAATGACAAATTTTAGTTTGAGATCCACGCGGCCGGGGCGATATGCGATAACGCACAGTGCGGCGGCGCACGCTCTGCATGCAGCGCTGCCATGGCCGCACAACTCTAGCTCCCGCAGAAACAGACGGCCGCGAAGTATCGCCTGTCATTGCAGGAATAATTTGGACAATACGTCGGTCAGGGGGGCGCGCCGGCCGTTGCCAGCGCCGTCTCCACGGCGGCGATTTCCGATTTAAGCCACATGACCTCGCTCAGATTCGTACCTGACGATACTTTCAGCAGGCTCTCCAGAGCGGACTTCCCGGAGGCAGGCAAAGGCTTGCCGTCGCCCACCCTGGCATTCACACCGCGACCCCTTCTTCAAAATCGATCATCACCTTGGCGGAAGCCGGCGTGCCGGCAACGCCCAGGGCCTCGATCACCTGGCCGAAGGGGAAGCGATGGCTGATCAGGGGAGCGGCTTTGTCGCGCAGGCGCGGCAGGGCGGCGATGACATCAGGCATTTCGGTCGGATAGCCGACCGCGGTGGTGATGGTCATCTCGGTCGTGAGCATGGCGCCAAGGTCCAGCGGAACCGGCTTCATGTATGCCGCCGTCACCACCATGCGCGACTGGAACTTCGCCATCCTGACCACGTCGGACAGGAGGTTGGGCGCGCCGGCCGCGTCGATATAGGCATCCGTGCCTACCGCTTCGCGGCTGAAGATGCGCGCGGAGCCGTGCAGCTCCAGCAGCCGGGTACGGACGTCTTCCTGCGCCGGGTTGATCACCGCCCGTGCGCCGAGCGCCCTGGCCCGCTCCAGCCGTTCCGGCGAGAGGTCGAGCGCAACCACATCGGTGATGCCGCGGTCCACCAGCCACAGCACCATGCCCAGGCCGATCGGACCGCAGCCAAACACCACCACCTTGTCGCCAGGCCTGGCCTGGGAGCGGTTGACGCCGTGCATGGCGACGGCGAGCGGCTCGGTGAGGGCCGCGATTTCGTATGGCAGCCCTTCCGGAATGGGCAAGAGGCTGTCGCCGAGGCGGGCATCGCGTACCAGGAGTTCCTCGGTGAACGCGCCCTCGGGTCCGCCGCTGCCGATATAGCTGGGCGTCATCATCGGGTTGATGATGACCCGCTGGCCCACCGCGACGCCGCTGACAGCCTTGCCCACCATGATCACTTCGCCGGCGGCCTCGTGGCCGATAGGGGTCACGCCGTCGGGCTTGCGATGAATGCCGCCGACCTTGATGTAGCTCAGGTCGCTGCCGCAGATGCCGCAGGCCTTGATCTTGACCACGACATCCTTGCTGCCCGGAACCGGCGGCGCGACCGGATCCAGCCGCACGTCGTTGACGCCGTGAATATTGAGAACGCGCATGGCGCTGCCTCCTTGTGTTCGAACAATGACGACTCAGATGTTGACCATGCAGGCGCCGTCGATGACGATTGTGTCACCGCTTAGAAAAGAAGAGGCGTCGCTGGCCAGGAAGGCCGCAATACCCTCGAAGTCCGAGGGATAACCAGGCCGCGGAATGGGGTTCTTCGCGGCCATGTACTTGTCGAGCGGGCTGAGTTCGCCCTCGCCGGTCATGCCGGTCTTGATGTAACCGGGCGCCACGGAATTGGCGCGGATGCCGTATTTGCCGAACTCCACCGCCATCGAGCGGACGATGGCGCCCATGGCGCCCTTGGAGCCGGCGTAGTGCGGCTTGCCGGAAAGACCCTTGAACATGGACAGGCTGCCGCAAAAGATCAGCGAGCCCCCGGGCTCGCCGGTCTGGGCGCGCTTGACCATGAGCCGCGCACCTTCGCGCAGCGTGTGGAAAGCGCCATGCAGACCGACGTCCAGGAAGGCGTGATAGTCCTTGGTGGACAGGTCGAGCATGGAGTTCGACGAAGGCGGCAAGCCGGCATTGGCGATCACGCAGTCCACCCGGCCGAAGTCGTTCATCAGGGCGGCGTAAGCGGCGATGATCTGCTCCTCGGAGGAGACGTCCACCTGCCGCGTCTCCACGCGCACGCCGTAGGATTCCAGCTCCTTCTTTGCCGCGGCGTTCTTCTCGGCGTTGCGGGCCCAGATGGCGAGGCTTCCACCCTGCTTGGCGATGCCGCGCGCGAATCCCAGCCCCAGGCCGCTGTTGCCGCCGGTCACCACCGTCACCTTGCCGCCGAGATCAAACAATCCTTTAGACATCATTCCCTCCGTAAGTGTAGCGGCGCTGCGTTCCTTATCCGGGTAGTTTCATCCACGGGCAAGCGTCGCCACAACGCCAATCGATGTCGATGACGGGCCGCAATGGCGAGGCCCGGACCCTGGGCAGGCGGCGGCAATCCCAGGGGCGGGAACCGGAAATCCGCCGCGGCCGATCCGGGCAGACACTTGTAGACCTCAAGCCGGTTCCGCGCCGACCACAAATACTCAACAATGGTGTACAGTATCGAAGCTGAACCAAAATGGCGAAATCGGGACGCAAGGCCAGTCGGCTCTGACCCGGAAAATCCCGACATCGGCATCCAGCCGGCGATGGTCGAAGGAGGAGAAGATGGGCGCGATGGAACAGCCCGTAAAGCAGCCTGTAAAACAGCCAGTAAAACAGTGGATGACGGTCGACGCGGAAATTCGCGTGCCGGTGGCGCAGGCCCAGCTGGTGCGCTTTCACCTGGTCGGGCCGGCTGACAACCTGCTGCGCGAAGAAGAAGCCTATTGGCTGGATTTGTGCCTCACGCCGAGACCGCTCAACGCGCGCGCCTGCTACCTCGACCGGTGGAACCCGCACCGCTTCGAGCGGCTCGGCAAGGTGTTCCTGCTGCCGCCGGGGGAAACCATGCAGGCCAGGAGCGACGGCAACTCATCGCAGGCTTCGATCCTGTGCCATCTGCATCCCGAAGCCATCCGCAAGTGGTTTGACGGCGATCTGGAATGGACCGATCGGCGCCTGGAAGCAAGCCTGGATATCCAGGACGCCAACGTGCGGGGGCTGCTGCTGCGCCTGGCCGAGGAGTTGCGCCGTCCGGGCTTTGCCAGCGCGACGCTGGTCGAATTGATCACGGCGCAGCTGGCCATCGAGTTGAGCCGCTATTGCGCCGCCATCACCGAGCAGCCGGCCAGCGGCGCGCTCGCGCCCTGGAGAATCCGGCTGATCGACGAGCGGCTGCGGGAGGTGCGGGAAGCACCGACCCTCTCCGAACTGGCCGCGCTTTGCAATCTCTCGGTACGGCAGCTGACGCGCGGTTTCCGCGCCAGCCGCGGTTGCTCCATCGGCGATTACGTGGCCAGCAGCAGGCTGGACCACGCCAAGCGCCTCCTGGAATCCGAACAGAGCGTCAAGGCGATCGCCTATTCCCTGGGCTTTGCCTCGCCCTCCGGCTTTTGCTTCGCGTTTCGCCGCGCCATGGGCCAGACCCCGCGGCAGTTCCGGCAGCAGGTATCGCGCAGTCCGCAGGTGGCAATGGCCTAGGGCCTGTTAACGCTACTTTGATCCGAAGGCCCGACGCCGACATTGTGGCCGGCGCTCGAAGCCGAATTGCGTTGCCAGGCTGCGGCAGCGCATCCCAAGATCGGTGTTCAACCCCGGCCGGCGCCATCAAACGCAAGCGTCCCGGCAGACAGCGGAGGGAGGCAGGATCGATATGGCGCAGATACTGGTCGCGGACGAGCTGATCGAACAGGCGCAGCGCAGCACCGGGCTGACCCGCTTCGACAGCGACAGCTTCCGCGAAGGCCTGGGTGTGTTCCTCTCCGATCTCAAGCGCAGCGCCCCGCCGGATGCCGCGGTCGAACGCATCCGCGGCTCGGTGATCGGCGCGCTGAGCAACCGGCTGAAAATCACGGCCTATCTCGAGCAGCGGCCGGAGTTGTTGCAGCGTCCGGTCGAGCGCCCGGTGTTCGTGTTCGGCGTGCCGCGCACCGGCACCACCCTGCTCAGCAACCTGCTGGCCGCCGACCCCGCGCGCCGTTCGCCCCTGACCTGGGAGATCGACGACCCGGTGCCGCCGGCGGCGGCGGCGATGCTTTATACCGATCCGCGCGCGCTTGCCCGGCTGGAAATGGAGCGCAAGATGCTGGCCGCGCGCCCGGAGATGGGCAAGTACTATCGCAACTCCGCGATTTATCCCAACGAATGCATGTTTTTCATCATGCAGGATTTCAAGGCACTGATCTGGGAATCGCGCGGCAAGCTGCCGAATTACCGCGATTGGCTGTTCCAGGCAGACCTGGCTTCGACCTACCAGTACCACAAGCGCTATCTGCAGTTGCTCGCCGCCGAGGCCCCTGGCACCTGGAATCTCAAGATGCCTTCCCACGCGCTGTGGCTGCCGGCGCTGCTCAAGGTCTATCCGGACGCCAGGCTGGTGTGGACGCATCGCGATCCCTACACCGCCACCGGTTCGTTCTGCAGCCTGATTTCACTGTCGCACCAGGCGTTCACCGCGGCGGTGGACAAGGAATGGCTGGGCCAGGATTGCTCCTTCCAGGCGGTGGAGCATGCCAACCGGATCATGGATGCGCGCGACCAGCTGGGCGAAGACCGCATCATCGACGTGCACTACGCCGACTTGATGCGCAAGCCGCTCGAGACCATGCGCCAGCTGTACCAGGCGCTTGGCGACGACTTCACGCAAGAAGCGGAAGCGGGCATGAGCAGCTGGCTGGCCGACAACCCGCAGGACAAGTTCGGCAAGCATGAATACAAGCTGGCGCAGTTCGGCCTGAGCCCGGAGAAACTCGCTCCGCGATTCGAGCGGTACCTGTCGCGTTACGAAGTCGAACGCGAAGGCTGAAACCTTGCGGCGGCAGGTGCGCCGCATCGCGGCATTACGGAGGAGCCCGATGGCAAAGCGTTTTGCGGATAAGCTGGCCCTGATCACGGGCGCGGCGGGCGGCATGGGCCTGGCCTTTGCCAGGAAGTTTGCGGAAGAAGGCGCCGCCCTGGTGCTGACCGACGTCGACCAGGCTGGCCTGGAAGCCGCGGCGGCCGAGTTGCGCGCGCAGGGCGCGCCGTGCTCCACCCACCGCGTCGATCTTGCGTCCGAGAAAGACTCGCAGCAATTCGCGGCGCAGATTTGCGAGCGGCATTCGCGCCTGGATGTGCTGGTCAACAACGCCGGCCTGGCTTACGGCGAAATCGCGCATTCCTTCGAGTCGCTGAGCCAGGAAAAATGGCTGCGTTTCCTGGCGGTGAATACTGTGGCGCCCCTGATCCTGGCGCAAGCCTTGCGCCCCTCGTTGGCCAGGGCCCGCGGCGTCATCGTCAATATCACTTCGATGGCGAGCTACGTCCCGGCCACGGCTTACGGCGTGACCAAGGCGGCGCTGAACGCGATGACCTTCGGCATGGCGAATGTGTTTGCGGCCGACGGCATCCGGGTCAACGCGATCGCGCCGGGCGTTATGGAGACGCCGGCTTCGCGCACGCAGTTGCCGCAGGGAACCTTCGAGCGGGTGCAGAGCCAACAGCTGCTGAAGTTGCAGGGGACCGCCGACGACATCGCCGCGCTAGGCCTGTTCCTGGCCTCGGACGACGCGCGCTTCATTACCTGCGAGATCGTGAACTGCGATGCCGGAAGCCGCCTGCGCGGCTGGCGCGGCTAGCGCACGGCGGCGTTTCCGATATTGCTGCGGCGCTGAGCTCAATCGATAAGCGTATATTTATATACTCATAATTGTCTTTATTTTGGATATATCTTGAAAAAATCGCGCCTATTACGATAAAATTATGCCTATTATTGTGGCTTGAGGTGGGTACGGGCCTATGAGCCCCCTTCCCCGCTGCGGTCATCCATCCGGAAAAAGGCGCAGACCACAACGTGCGTGAGGAGCAGATCAGCATGGGCTTTCGGATTCCCGAGCGGAGTGTGATTCCGCGGTTCCCGGTCATTTTCGGCGACGTGATGCTGGAACGCGGTTCCGGCAAGCCGCTGCCGCACGTCTATCCGGCGACCGGGCATACGACCTGCGAGCTCATCACGGCCGGGCCGGGCGACGTCGAGTCCGCGATAGGCGCCGCGCGTGCCGCCTTTCCAGCTTGGCGCGCCTTATCCGGCGACAAGCGGCGGGACCTGATGCTCAAGCTGGCCGGGTTGATCGAGCAGCGCTCCAAGGAGTTCGCCGAGCTCCTGTCGCTGGAGAACGGCGCGCCCATCGTCGCCGGCCCGTATATGGTGATGGACGCCGTTCAGAAGTTTCGCTACTTCGCCGGCTGGGCGGACAAGATCCAGGGTGAGACGCTCGGCAGCTGGGCCGGGCCGGCGCACAACTATGTGTCTTATGAGCCTTATGGCGTCATAGGCGTCATCGTTCCCTGGAACGGGCCGCTTTACGCCGCCACGATGGTGATGGCTCCCGCGCTGGCGGCGGGAAATTGCGTCGTGGTGAAGTCGCCGGAACTTGCGCCCTTCAGCGTCATGCGTCTGGGCGAATTGTTCCGCGAAGCGGGCTTCCCGCCCGGGGTGGTGAATACGCTTGTCGGCGGGCCGGAAATCGGCGAAGCGATCGTCGCCAGCGCGGGCATCGACAAGATCCAGTTCGTCGGCAGCGGCGCGACGGCCAGAAAAATCCTGCGCACCGCCGCAGACTCCTTGAAGCCTTGCGGACTCGAGCTTGGCGGCAAGTCGGCCGTGATCGTATTCGCCGATGCGGACTTGCAGCTGGCCGGCCGGCGCGGACTTGCCGGCGCGATCAGCGCCAGCGGGCAAGGCTGCGTCAACGGCACACGCCTGCTGGTCGAACGGCCGATCTACGAGAACTACCTGAAGTCGCTGCAGACCATCGCGCCGCACATCAGGATCGGCGATCCGTTCGATCCCGCGACCATCATGGGACCGATCATCTCCGAGGCTTCGGTGCAGCGCATCCTCGGCGTGGTCGAGAACGCTGTGCAACGGGACGGCGCCCGCCTGCTGATGGGCGGCGAACGCATGGGCGGCGATCATGCGCAGGGTTATTACCTGCCCATCACCGTGATCGCCGACGTCGCCGGCGACAGCGCGCTGGCGCAGAACGAGGTATTCGGCCCGGTGCTTGCGGTGACGCCTTTCGATACTGAAGAGGAAGCCATCGCCCTGGCCAACGGCACCAGCTACGGCCTCGGCGCCTACATCCACACTGAAAACCTGCGGCGCGCCCACTCCGTCGCGAGCCAAATGCAGGCCGGCATCGTGCAGGTAAACGGTTCCGGCGAAGGCATGCAGCCCTACGCGCCGTTCGGCGGCATGAAGCACAGCGGTCACGGCCGGCTCGGCGGCGAACAGGGCCTGTTCGAGTTCCTGCAGGTCAAGAACGTGTGGATGAACCTGGCCAAGCCGGCACCGGCGCAGGTGGCCAAGTGAGCCTGCTCGATCCGGCGGAGCGCACGCGCATTGGAATCCGCCAGCAGTCCGAAGTGCTGGCCGCGCCCGCACCCGAGCCGCTCACCCCGTTCGAGGCCTCATGGCGCGACTATATTTTTGCCGAAGTGTGGGTGCGCCCGGGATTGGACCGCCGCTCGCGCTTTCTCATCGCGCTGGCCGGCGCCGCCTGCTCCGGCGCGCCGGCCGCGATGCTGGAGGCTTATGTGCGCGGGGCACTCACGCTGCGGGAACTAAGCCTGGCCGAGTTGCGCGAAGCAGCGTTGCACCTTGCGGTCTACGGCGGCTGGTCGCGCGCCGCGCCGCT
>CAJCJI010000418.1 GCA_903970595.1 Verrucomicrobiota bacterium | reverse complement strand
CCACCGGCGAGCTGCACCGCTTCCGCGCCAAAATGGTGATCCTGGCCACCGGCGGCTACGGCCGCGCCTACTTTTCCGCCACCTCGGCCCACACCTGCACCGGCGACGGCGGCGGCATGGCCTTGCGTGCCGGCATCGCGCTGCAGGACATGGAGTTCGTGCAATTCCATCCGACCGGAATTTACGGCTCCGGCTGCCTGATCACCGAGGGCGCGCGCGGCGAGGGCGGCTACCTCACCAATTCCAAGGGCGAGCGCTACATGGAACGCTACGCGCCGAACGCCAAGGACCTGGCTTCGCGCGACGTGGTGAGCCGCGCCAGCACCATCGAGATCCGCGAAGGGCGCGGCGTCGGCCCGCAGGCCGACCACGTGCACCTGCACCTGGAGCACCTGGGACCCGAGGTGCTGCACAAGCGTCTCCCGGGCATTTCCGAAACCGCCAAGATCTTCGCCGGCGTGGACGTGACCAAGGAGCCGATCCCGGTGCTGCCCACCGTGCACTACAACATGGGCGGCATCCCCTGCAATTTCCACGGCGAAGCGGTGAACTGCACCGACGGCAAGACCGATCAGGTCATCCCCGGCCTGATGGCGGTGGGCGAGGCGGCCTGCGTGTCGGTGCACGGCGCCAACCGCCTGGGCTCCAACTCGCTGCTGGACCTGGTGGTGTTCGGCCGCGCCGCGGCGCATCGCTGCGCCGAACTGCTCAAGCCGGGCGAGCGGCACAAAAACATCTCCGGTGCCTCCGAAGAACAGGCGCTGGCGCGTTTCGACAAGCTGCGCCACGCCAGGAACGGCAGCCTGCCGACGTCCAAGGTGCGCCTGGACATGCAGAAGACCATGCAGAACCACGCCGCCGTGTTCCGCACGGCCAAGTCGCTGGACGAGGGCGTGCTCAAGCTGAAGAAGGATGTGGAGTCGTTCCGCGACGTCAAGGTGGGGGATTCCTCCCTGGTGTGGAACTCGGACCTGATGGAGACGCTGGAGCTGGACAACCTGCTGGGCCAGGCCCTGGTCACCATCACTTCCGCGCAGAACCGCAAGGAATCGCGCGGGGCGCACGCCCACGAGGACTTCCCCGAGCGCGACGATCACGAGTGGATGAAGCACAGCATCGCCTGGCGCACCGGCGAGACGGACGTGAAGATCGGCTACCGCCCGGTGCATACCTGGACGCTGGACGACGAAATGAAGTACGTCGAGCCGAAGAAGCGGACCTACTGATGGGGCGGCGAGAACTTGGCCATGCTGCGCTTCGGACTGCCTGGAGTGACCCTGGTGCTGGTCCTGGCCGCCGCGGCCTGCTTTGCCTGGCCGTTGGGCGAAGTGTCCGCGCTTAAGCATTCCCTGATGGCGCGCGACGCCGAGGGCGTGGCGCGCCGCGTCGACTTCGCCGCGCTCAAGGCGAACGTCAAGCTTGCGGCGCACCGGAAGATCGAAGAAAAAGATTCGGGCAGCGTGCTGGCGCCGGTCAAGGATGCCATCATCGAGGTGATCGCGGACGGCAAAGTGGATCGTGTCGCGACCCCGGAAGGCATGATCCACCTGGTGTGCGATCACTCCACGGACGGCGATGGTCCGTCGCCGGAGTCGGGCAAGCCCTGCGAGTTGCACGGGCATATCCAGCATTTCGGCTTTCAATCGCCGCGGCGTTTTACCGTGGCGGTTCGCGCCGATACCGGCGAGCATTTCACGCTGGTGATGGTGCGCCGCGGCTGGCGCTGGCAGTTGGTCGATCTGCTCAAACCGCAGGACGGACCAGCATCCGGCGCGTCCAATACAGTCCATTAATTTTTCGCATACGAGTTCGCACAGGAGCGTTTCATGGCACAGCTCACGCTGCCCAAGAATTCCAAGATCGACAAGGCCGCCGGCAAGACCTTCAAGGCGCCGGCTGGCGCCAAGAACGTGCGCGCGTTCAAGATCTACCGATACGATCCGGATACGCAGGCCAATCCGCGCGTGGACACCTATGAAGTGGACATGGATGCCTGCGGCCCGATGGTCCTGGACGCGCTGATCAAGATCAAAAACGAGATCGACAGTACGCTGACCTTCCGCCGCTCCTGCCGCGAAGGCATCTGCGGCTCCTGCGCCATGAACATCGACGGCACCAACACCCTGGCCTGCCTGCACGCCTGCGGCGACGTCAAGGGCGACGTCAAGATCTACCCGCTGCCGCACATGCCGGTGGTGAAGGACCTGGTGCCGGACCTGACGCATTTTTATGCGCAGTACGCCTCGATCGAGCCCTGGCTGAAGACCGAAACGCCGCCGCCGACGCGCGAGCGCCTGCAGACGGAAGAAGACCGCGCCAAGCTTGACGGCCTGTACGAGTGCATTCTCTGCGCCTGCTGCTCGACCAGCTGCCCCAGCTACTGGTGGAACGGCGATCGTTACTTGGGCCCGGCCATTCTGATGGCCGCGTACCGCTGGCTGGTCGATTCGCGCGACGAGGCCACCGGCGAACGCCTCGATCAGCTCGAGGACCCGTTCAAGCTGTACCGCTGCCACACCATCCTCAACTGCTCGCGCACCTGCCCCAAGGGCCTGAACCCGGCCAAGGCCATCGCCGAGACGAAGAAGATGCTGGTGGAGCGGCGCGGTTAGTTGGCGGCTCCTGGGCAAGCTCATCAGTATTTAGTCCCCTCTCCCTCCGGGAGAGGGGCAGGGGTGAGGGGCGCAGGTTCGGCCAAGTGTGCCTGTGGACAAACCTGCGTCCCTCACCCGCGCCTAGCGGCGCGGCCACTCCCAAAGGGAGAGGCAAACGCATCGCTGTTCCCGATATGGAAGTCGCGCTCGTCGTGAGCAGCACCCCTATTACGCCGCCGGCTTTCAACCGCGGCCGCCTGCGCTGGCGCTGCCGCCGCGGCATGCGCGAGCTGGATGTGCTGCTCGAAGGTTACCTGTCGCGCCGTTTCGATATGGCCGACGCAGCCGAGCAGGCGGCGTTTCTGTATCTACTGGAACAGGAAGACCCCGACATCTGGGCCTGGCTGGTCGGCCAGGCGCAGCCGCCGCGCGAGCTTGCCGATGTCATTCTCCGGCTTCAGCACCAGCCTTGACCTGAGCCTGCGTCCCTCGGTGCGGGCCGTGGCCTGGCTGTCGGCGCTGCACATCGCGGCCATTATGCTGGTCGTGCTGTCCGGCCCTTCCAAGTATGCTGGGGTCGGCATGGCCTTCCTGTTCCTGCTGTCCTGGTTCAGCCTGCGCCGCCATCCGGCGTTCGGCTATGGGCCGCGCGCGCTGACTCATCTGATCTGGCACGCGGAAGGCGGCTGGACGCTGGAAAGCCTGCGCGAGGGACGCCAGGACGCCGAACTGCTCCCCGGCAGCGTAGTGCAGTCCTGGATCGTGGTGCTGAACTTCCGCCTCGCCAGCGGCCGCAAGCGGACGCGCGTCCTGCTCGGCGACGAGCTCGACCCGGAACTGCAGCGGCGTCTGCGCGCGCGGCTGCTGGCCAGCTGATTGACCGCGCTGCGGCGGTGTTTGTAGCGTCCGCCACTGCTGTCCGAAAACGGCGAGACGTCCTGGATGGGCTGGCATAGACTGCGGCCATGACACTCGATATGGACTCCTGCTACCGCAGCCTCCGCGCCCGCGATACGCGCTTCGACGGCGTATTTTTTGTCGCCGTCACCAGCACCCGCATCTACTGCCGGCCGATCTGCCCGACGCGCCCGCCGCGGCGCGACAACTGCCGTTTCTTCGGTAATGCCGCGGCTGCGGAGCGCGAAGGATTCCGGCCCTGCCTGCGTTGCCGCCCCGA
Source organism: Verrucomicrobiota bacterium (assembly GCA_903970595.1). Classification (GTDB taxonomy): domain Bacteria; phylum Pseudomonadota; class Gammaproteobacteria; order Nevskiales; family Nevskiaceae; genus Nevskia. The sequence continues at coordinate 19,127 of CAJCJI010000418.1, read as the reverse complement.
GCTGGCCCCGGGCAGGGCGCCGATGGACGCGGTCGGGCGGGTGGCCGCAGCGGCGGTGGCGCGCATCGAGGCCGGTGCGTTGAATGATGCGGGCATCGAGGTCCTGGCGGCGGAGATGGGGTTGAGCGGTCGGCAGTTGCGGCGCTCCATCGAGCGTGAATACGGAGTGGCCCCGGTCGAGTTGGCGCAGACGCGCCGCCTGCTGCTGGCCAAGCAATTGCTCACCGAGACGCAGATCAAGATCGCCGACGTGGCGTTTGCCAGCGGCTTTTCCAGCCTGCGGCGATTCAACCACTTGTTTCTCAGCCGCTACCGCCTCAGCCCCACGGCCTTGCGCCGCAGTTCGGGCACGGCAGCCGCCGGCGATGCGGTGACGCTGCGGCTGGCGTATCGGCCGCCGCTGGACTGGAACGCGCTGGCGGGCTTCCTGGTCGGCCGCGGCGCGGTGGGGGTCGAAGCCATGGACGGGGAGCGCTACCTGCGCGCGGTGCGCATCGGCAACTGCACGGGCTGGATCGCCGCAGCCCCGATCGCGGGCGAGGCGGCCTTGCGCGTGGAGGTGGCCAGCACGCTGCTGCCGGTGCTGACGCCGCTGCTGGCGCGGCTGCGGCGGCTGTTCGATCTCGATGCAAACCCACTGGCCATTGCCGAGCATCTAAGCTGCGATCCGCGCTTGAGCGCATCGCTGTCGCGCCGGCCGGGTTTGCGGGTTCCGGGCGCGTTCGACGGATTCGAGCTGGCGCTGCGCGCGGTGCTGGGACAGCAGATCAGCGTCAAGGCGGCGACCACGGTGTTCGGGCGCTTCGCGCGGGCTTATGGCGAACCGCTGCAGACGCCCTTTGCCGCGCTGACGCACACCGGGCCGAGGGCGGGGCTGATCGCCGAGGCCAGCCTGGAAGAGATCGCGGCGCTGGGCATGCCGCGAACCCGCGCGGCGACGGTGCGCGGCCTGGCCCGGGCGGTGACTTCCGGCACGGTGCGGCTGGAGCCGGGCAGCAACCCGGAGCAGACCGTGGCCGCGCTGAAGGAACTGCCGGGAATCGGCGACTGGACGGCGCAGTACGTGGCCATGCGCGCGCTGCGCGATCCGGATGCCTTTCCGGCTTCGGACCTGGGAATTTACCGCTCCCTGGGCGTGTCGAAGCCGCGGGACGCCCTGGCGGCGGCGGAGTCCTGGCGGCCGTGGCGGGCGTACGCGGCGTTGCACTTGTGGCTCGGTTACGGGGGCGGGTGAACCGGAATGAAGCGAAAGCCCGGGTAGCGCGCAAGGCAACACGGAGGTTGATGCGAAGATGACCGCAAGCACTTACTTCAGCTACATGCCCAGCCCGCTCGGCGAACTGCTGCTGGTTTCGGACGGCGACAGCCTGACCGGCGTGTACATGCAGAAGCAGTCGCATTTTTCGGGAATGCAGCCGCATTGGCGCCGCGACGATCACTGCCTGCGGCGGGCAAGAACGCAGTTGCTCGCGTACTTTGCCAACGAGCTGCAGTGCTTCGCGCTGCCTTTGAAGCTGATCGGCACGGAGTTCCAGCGCCGCGTCTGGAACGAACTGCTGAACATCCCGTTCGGCCAGACCATCAGTTACGGAGAACTGGCGCGGCGCATCGCTCAGCCGAACGCCTCGCGGGCAGTGGGCCTGGCCAACGGCCGCAACCCGGTTTCCATCGTCGTGCCCTGTCACCGGGTGGTCGGCGCCAAGGGCACGCTGACCGGATACGGCGGCGGCCTGCCGCGCAAGCGCTGGCTACTCGACCATGAGCGCGGCGTGCCGCGCGCATGGCTGGCCCTGGGGTCGGTGGAGTCGCTGGCCATGGTCGGAAGCGAATCTTAGCGCCGCAGTGCCCGAAAGGAACTTATCGCGACAAAAACCTCCATGCGTGCCATGTGTGCCATGCATTTGAGATGGCACGCATGCGGCGATCAGTAGGTCTTGTACGGCAGGAACTTGCCGCTCATGACGATGTGCACGCGGTCGCCCTTGGGATCCGGCTCGCGCCTGAGATCCGTGCGGAAATCGATCGCGCTCATGATGCCGTCGCCGAATTCCTCGTGGATCAGTTCCTTGAAGGTCAGCCCGTAGACGCTGACCAGCTCGTAAAAGCGGTAGACCAGCGGATCGGTCGGCACGGCCGTAGGCAGCGAGCCCTTGTATGGAACCACCTGCAGCCAGGCGATTTCATCCTCGTCCAGCCCGAAGATTCCGCCGACGATCGCGGCCTGCCGCGCATCAAGGGTCATCTGGCCGAGGCAGGCGGCGGTCGTCCATTCCTTGCTCAGCTTCAGCTTCTCCGCCACATCGGCCCATTTGACGCCTTTGCCGACCTTGGCGGCGAGTATTTTCCGGGTGACTTCTGCGCGGTCCATGGTGTTGTCCTCAGGTGGTGTTGTCCTCATGCCTTGATGGCGAATTGATCCAGATACTCCGCGGGCCGGGCGGGGTCCCACAGCACGCCGTCGAACAGGCGTTCGGCCTTGAGCGGGCTGTGCGGTACGGCGACGTCCATGCTGCGCGCAACCTCGCTGTAAAGCTCCACCTGGTTGACCTGCCGCGCCACCGCAAGGTAGTCCACCTCGTGCGTCAGCAGGCCCCAGCGCCGCAGCTGCGTCAGGAACCACATGCCGTGCGAGAGGTAGGGGTAGTTCACCTCGCCCTCGTTGAAGAACTTCATGTAGTCCGCTTCCTGCCATTTGCGGCCCAGGCCGTCTTCGTATTCGCCGCGCAGGCGTCCGGCGATCACTTCGGCCGGCGCGCCGACGTAGTCCTCGGCGCCGATCACCCGGGCCACGTGCTCGCGGTTGGCCATCGTGTCGATATAGCGTGAAGCTTCGAGCACGGCGCGGATCATGGCGCGGGCCGTGTTCGGATATTTCTCGACGAATTCGCGCGTGGTGCCCAGCACTTTTTCCGGGTGGTTGCGCCACATCGCCTGCGTGGTCGTGACGGCGAAGCCGATGCCTTCCTGAATGGCGCGGGCGCCGCCCCAGGGCTCGCCGACACAGTACCCATCCATGTTGCCGGCGCGCATGTTGGCCACCATCTGCGGCGGCGGCACGCTGATGATCCTGACGTCGCGCAGCGGATCGATGCCGGCGGCGGCCAGCCAGTAATACAGCCACATCGCGTGGGTGCCGGTGGGAAAGGTCTGGGCGAAGGTGTAGCTGCGCTGTTTGCGGTCGATCAGCCGTTTCAGGGAGGCGGCATCGACCACGCCCTGTTCGCGCAGCTGCTTGGACAGGACGATGCCCTGCCCGTTGTGGTTCAGGCCCATCAGTATGGCCATGTCCGTGCGCGGCCCGCCGATGCCCAGATGTGCGCCATAGACCAAACCATACAGCATGTGCGCCGCGTCGAGCTGCCCCAGGTGGACCCGGTCGCGGACCGCCGCCCAGCTCGGCTGCCGTGAGAGCCTGACGTCCAGGCCGTATTTCTCGAACAGGCCCAACTCCCGCGCCAGCACCAGGCTGGCGCAGTCGGTCAGCGCGATGAAGCCGATGTTCAGGCGGGCTTTCTCCGGTGCCTCCGGCGGCTGCGGGTTCATTGCGGGTATCCCTTCATGTCAGGCCCATCTCAACCGGCCGCGCCGTGTTCGATCAGCAGCCGCGCCAGTTCCGCGATCTTCATGCCGCGCTCCATCGCCATGCGCCGCAACTGGTGATAGGCCTGCTCCTCGGACATATGCATTTCCTCCACCAGGCGGTACTTGGCCTTGTCGATCAGGCGCCGGTCCTGTAGCGCCTGCTGTGCTTCCCTCAGCTCCATAGTCAGGCTGCGCTGGCTCTGGAAGTGCGCCATGGTGACTTCGACCAGGGAGCGCACCAGGGCCGGCGAGATGCCGTCCACGGCGTAGGTGCTGATGCCCAGGCGCGCGGCATCACGCACCAAATCGGTGTCTGCCGACTCGCTAAGCATCAAGATGGGGCGCGGGAAGCGCTTGCCCAGCACCGCCAGACCTTCCAGGGTATCGCGCGAGGGCGAGTCCGCATCGATGAGGATGGCGTCGGGCTGCAGGCTCCGCACCGCGCCATGGACGTCATCCGATTCGGCCACGATCCCCGCCACCTCAAAGCCGGCTTCCGCCAGCGCCTGCGCCAGTGGCTGCGTACGCTCGGATTGCGCGTCGATGATCAGGACTCTGGCCGGCATGCTGAAACCTGGAGGCGCCAGGATGGTGCAGCAAGTTATGTGCCTTGCTGCCGACGAATGGCATGCTGCTTGCTCAACATCTTGTGTACTCCGCTTCCGTGCACAGGCGCGGGAACCCAAAGGCGGGTTTGGAGTTCGAAATTTTGGGGTTGAGGACAAAGGCGTCCGTCTGCGCGCAAGCGCGGCGAGACGCTTTTTTTTTGGCCGCGCGGCCGGATGTCTCAACACCCACGAAACAAGGCGAGGCAGCCGCTGCAACTCACCCAGGTTCTTTTTCAATAGCGGGCAAAACATATGAAACAGCTTATCGACTCACTCAAAAGCGGAAACTGGCGGGCCTTGCTGGCCTGCTTCCTGTACTTCGACACCGGCTTCACGGTGTGGGTGATGCTGGGGCCGCTGGCCCCGTTCATCGGCAAGGATCTGACCATGACGCCGGCCGCGCAGGGTTTCCTGGTCGCGGTGCCGGTGCTGTCCGCGGCGATTCTGCGCGTCACCCTCGGCAATCTGTTCCAGTCGCAGGACGGCAAGCGGCTCGCCTTGATGGGCATCGGCCTGTCGGCGATTCCGGCCTTTCTGCTGCTGCTTCCCTTCGCGCCCACCTACACCATGATGCTGGTGCTGGGCGTGTTCCTCGGCATCGGCGGCGCCAGCTTCGCGGTGGCTCTGCCGATGGCGGGAAGCAACTATCCCCCCAAGGTGCAGGGACTGGTGCTGGGCCTGGCGGCCGCCGGTAACATCGGCGCGGTGCTGGACGGCTTCATGTTCCCGGGGCTGGCGCAACATTTCGGCTGGCAGCATGCGACGGCGGCGGCCCTGCCGCTGCTGGCGCTGACCGCGGTGGCGGTGTTCTTCTGGGCCAGCGACCTGAGCGTGAAAAGCGGCAAGAGCGCCGGCGCCTTCGGCGGCTTCGCCATCACCCTGGTGGGCCTGGTCGGGCTGGTGCTGCTGGTGCACGCCGGGCTGCTGGGTCCGGGCAAGACCGGACTGTTGCTGCTGCCGCCGCTGGGGGCGGCCCTGGCTATCGCGGTGCTGCCGCAGCGCTATCGCGCGGTGCTGGCTGAGCGCGACACCTGGGTGATCATGCTGGTGTACAGCATCACCTTCGGCGGCTTCGTCGGTATGTCTTCCTATGTGAGCACGCTGGTGACCAGTCTTTACGGCATGTCCAAGGTCGACGCCGGATTGATGATGTCGGGCCTGGCCTTCACCGGCGCCATCGTGCGCCCCGTGGGCGGCTTGATCGCCGACCGCGTGACCGGCGTGCGCGCGCTGCTGGTGTTGCTCAGCGCCATCTCGCTGCTCGACTTCAGCTTTGCCGCGGTGATGCCGCCGCTGGCCGGCGGCATCGTGCTGCTGCTCGGCTTGTACTTGAGTTTCGGTCTCGGCAACGGCGCGACCTTTCAGCTGGTGCCGCATCGCTGGAAGGGGCGCACCGGCTTGATGACCGGCATCATCGGCGCCGCTGGCGGCATCGGCGGGTTCTACCTGCCGGTGATCATGGGCATCGCCAAGGAAAGTACCGGCAGCTACCAGATGGGCTTTGCCACCTTCGGCCTGATCTCCGCCGCTGCGTTGGTGCTGGTGGTGGTGCTGCGGCACCAGTGGCTGGGCTGGGCGGTGGTCGAGCCGGGTGTGGGCGGTGGCGATGACGGCGCGCTGGAAGGCGCGGTGCACGCGGAATAAGCCGCCTTTTGTCTAAGCACGAGTTCAACATGGATAGGACAAGAGTTGTTGTAGTCGGCAACGGCATGGTTGGCCACAAGCTGCTTGAGCAGCTCATGGCCAGCGATGCTGCCGCTGGTTTTGAAATTACCGTGCTGTGCGAGGAGCCGCGGCCCGCGTACGACCGCGTACATCTGTCGGACTTTTTCGCCGGCAAGAGCGCGGCCGAACTGTCGCTGGTCACGCCGGATTTCTTCGAACAGCACGGCAATCTACTGCTCAAGCTCAACGCCAAGGCCGCACAGATCGACCGTTCCGCCAAAACGGTGACCACGGGTTCCGGCGAAGCCCTGGCCTACGACAAGCTGGTGCTGGCCACCGGCTCCTATCCGTTTGTTCCGCCGCTGCCGGGTAAGGACCGGCCGGCCTGCCTGGTGTACCGCACGATCGAGGACCTGGAGGCGATCGCCGCCGCCGGCCGCGAATCCAAAGTAGGCGTGGTGGTCGGCGGCGGCCTGCTCGGCCTGGAAGCGGCGAAAGCGCTCAAGGATATGGGGCTGGTCACGCACGTGGTGGAGTTCGCCCCGCGGCTGATGGCGGTGCAGGTGGATGATGGCGGCGGCCGCATCCTGCGCCGCAAGATCGAGGAACTCGGTGTGACGGTGCACACCGGCAAGAACACGCAGGAGATCGTGGCCGGCGAAAGCTGCCGCCACCGCATGAAGTTCGCCGACGGCGGCTTCCTGGAAACCGACCTGATTCTGTTTTCCGCCGGCATCCGCCCGCGCGACGAGCTGGGTCGGCAGGCGGGACTGGCGATGGGAGAACGCGGCGGCATCGTGGTCGACGAGGCCTGCCGCACCAGCGATCCGGATATCTATGCCATCGGCGAGTGCGCCCTGTACCAGGGACGTATTTATGGCCTGGTGGCGCCGGGCTACCAGATGGCGCAGGTGGTTGCGGACCAGCTTTCCGGCAAATCCGCGGCCGCCTTTACTGGCGCCGACATGAGCACCAAGCTCAAGCTGATGGGCGTGGACGTGGCCAGCCTTGGCGATGCCCACGGCGCTACCAAGGGTTCCCTGGCTTACAGCTTCATCGACGAGCGGCAGCAGATTTACAAGAAGCTGGTGGTCAGCGACTGCGGCAAGTTCCTGCTCGGCGGCGTGCTGGTAGGCGAGGCGGAGGACTATGGCACGCTGCTCCAACTGATGCTCAATCGCATGCCTTTGCCGGAGCGGCCGGAAGCGCTGATCCTGCCGGCACTGGACGGCGCTGCCAAGCCGGGGCTCGGCGTGGCGGCGCTACCGGCCACGGCGCAGATCTGTTCCTGCAACAACGTCAGCAAGGGCGCGCTCTGCGCCGCCATCGACGAGGGCTGCACCACGCTGGGGGCCTTGAAGAAGAGCACCAAGGCGGCGACGTCCTGCGGCGGCTGCGGGCCGTTGGTGACGCAAATCCTCAAGCACGAACTGAGCGCGCGCGGTTTCGCCGTCAGCAACCATCTGTGCGAGCACTTCCCGTACTCGCGGCAGGAATTGTACCACCTGGTGCGGGTGGAGAAGATCAAGAGCTTCGACGACCTGCTGGGCCGGCACGGCAAGGGCCGCGGCTGCGACATCTGCAAGCCGGCGGTGGCCTCGATCCTGGCCTCATGCTGGAATGAGCACGTGCTGCAGCCGCGCCACGCCAAGCTGCAGGACAGCAACGACTACTACCTGGCCAATATCCAGAAGGACGGCACGTACTCAGTGGTGCCGCGGGTGCCGGGCGGGGAGATCACCCCGGACAAGCTGATCGCCCTGGGCGTGGTGGCGAACCGATACGGCTTGTACACCAAGATCACCGGCGGCCAGCGCATCGACCTGTTCGGCGCGCAGGTGCACCAGCTGCCGCTGATCTGGAAGGAGCTGATTGACGCCGGCTTCGAGTCCGGCCATGCCTACGGCAAGGCGGTGCGCACGGTGAAGTCCTGCGTCGGCAGCACCTGGTGCCGCTACGGCGTGCAGGACAGCGTGGGCCTGTCGATCGAGATCGAGAACCGCTACCGCGGCATGCGCTCGCCGCACAAGCTCAAGTTCGCGGTATCCGGCTGTACCCGCGAGTGCGCCGAGGCGCAGGGCAAGGACGTGGGCGTGATCGCCACCGAGAAGGGCTGGAACCTCTACGTCTGCGGCAACGGCGGCATGAAGCCGCGCCACGCCGAGCTGCTGGCCGCCGACCTCGACAAGGACACGCTGATCCGCTACATCGACCGCTTCCTGATGTTCTACGTGCGCACCGCCGACCGCCTGCAGCGTACCTCGGTATGGATGGAGAACCTGGAGGGCGGGCTCGACTATCTCAAGCAGGTGGTGTGCGAGGACAAGCTGGGCATCGCCGCGGAGCTGGAAGCGGAGATGCAGTACCTGGTCGACACCTACGAGTGCGAGTGGAAGAAGGCGATCAACGATCCGGTGACGCTGCGGCGCTTCCGCACCTTCGTCAACAGCGACAGCGGTGACGACCACGTGCTGTTCGTCGAGGAGCGTGGACAGATCCGCCCGGCCACCGACGACGAGCGCAGCCTCGCCCGCAACGCCCTGCTCAAGGAAGTGGCGTGAGCGGCCGCATCCTGTGGCGCACGATCTGTGCGCTGGACGAGATTTGGCCGGACTCGGGCGTCGCCGCGCTGGTCGGCAAGGAACAGGTCGCGGTGTTCCGTGTCGGCCAGACCGAGGAGATTTACGCGCTGGGCAACCGCGATCCGTTCAGCGGCGCCAACGTGCTGGCGCGCGGCATCACCGGCGACCTGGGCGGCGAGCCGGTGGTGGCTTCGCCGGTGTACAAGCAGCATTTCCGACTGCGCGACGGCGTCTGCCTCGAGGACACGGCGGTGTCGGTGCCGGTCTATCCGGCGCGGGTGTTCAACGGCGCGGTGCAGCTTGGCGTGGTGGCTGAAGCCTCCGCGCACCGCCGCCGCCAGCGGCTGGTGATGGTCGGCAACGGCATGGCCGGCATGCGCGTGATCGAGGACCTGCTGCGCATCGCGCCCGACGCTTACGACATCACCATTTTCGGCGCCGAGCCGCATGGCAACTATAACCGCATCCTGCTGTCGCCGGTGCTGGCCGGCGAGAAGCGTTTCGAGGACATCGTGCTGCACGAACCGGCCTGGTACGCCGGCCAGGGCATCACCTTGCATAGCGGCGATCCGGTGGTGTCCATCGACCGCGTCAAGCGGCTGGTGGGCACGCGCGGCGGGGTCGAAGCGGGCTATGACCGCCTGTTGCTGGCCACCGGCTCGACCCCCAATCGCCTGCCGATTCCCGGCAACGAACTGCCGGGCGTGATCACTTTCCGCGATGTCGCCGACGTCGGCCTGATGCTGGATGCCTCGCGCGAGCAACGCCACGCGGTGGTGATCGGCGGCGGCTTGCTCGGCCTGGAAGCCGCCAACGGCCTGTTGCAGCAGGGCATGCAGGTGACCGTGGTGCACCGCTCCGAGATCCTGATGGAGCGGCAGCTCGATGCCTACGCCGCGACCCTGCTGTTGCGCTCGCTGGAGAGCCGCGGCATTGCTTTCCTGCTCGGCGCCAAGACCGTGGCCGTGGAGGGTGTGGAGCGCGCCACGGCGGTCAAGTTCGCCGACGGCAGCAGCATTCCGGCCGATCTGGTGGTGATGACCGCCGGCGTCACGCCCAATGTGGCGCTCGCGCAGGAAGCGGGCCTGCAATGCGGACGCGGCATACTGGTGGACGACACCCTGCAGACCTACGATCCGCGCGTCTACGCCGTGGGCGAGTGCGTGCAGCACCGCAACGCCACCTACGGACTGGTGGCGCCGCTGTGGGAGCAGGCGCGGGTCTGCGCCGCGCACCTGGCCGGCTTCGGTCATTTGCGCTACGGCGGCTCGGTGGTTTCCACCTCGCTGAAGGTCACCGGCATCGAACTGTTTTCCGGCGGCAATTTCGCCGGTGGCGAAGGCTGCGAAGTGCTGATCCTGCGCGACCCCGAGGCCGGCATCTACAAGCGCATCGTGCTCAGGGACAACCGCATTTGCGGCGTACTGCTGTACGGCGATGCCCGCGACGGCGCCTGGTACCTGGAGCTGATGAGCGCCAGGCGCGATGTGAGCGCCCTGCGTGACCGCCTGTTGTTCGGGCGGGCTTATGCCGATGTGCAAGCCGCGGCGTAAGCACCCGTCGATGCGACCATGACCATGGTCGAGGCGCTGCCGGCCACGCGCACGACCTGCCCGTATTGCGGTGTCGGCTGCGGCGTGCTGGCGACGCCGCGCGCGGGCGGCACGGTCGACATCGCCGGCGATCCGGTGCATCCGGCCAACTTCGGCCGCCTCTGCTCGAAGGGTTCCGCGCTTGGGGAAACCGTTTCGCTGGAGGGACGTCTGCTGCGTCCGCATATCCGCAGCCATGTCGATGGGATCGCCGCCGAACGCCTGGAGGAACAGGTCGGCTGGGACGAGGCGCTGGATTATGTGGCGGAAAAATTCGGCCGCGTCATCGCCCGGCATGGCGCGGAAGCCGTGGCGCTGTATGTCTCGGGCCAGCTGCTGACCGAGGACTACTACGTCGCCAACAAGCTGGTCAAAGGCTGGTGGGGCACTGCCAATATCGATACCAACTCGCGCCTGTGCATGTCCTCCGCGGTGGCGGGGCACAAGCGCGCCTTCGGCGAGGACGTGGTGCCTTGCAGCTACGAGGACCTGGAAACCGCCGATCTGATTGTATTAGTGGGCTCCAATACCGCCTGGTGCCATCCGGTGGTCTATCAGCGCATCGTCGCGGCGCGCGAGCGCCGGCCGGAACTCAAGCTGGTGGTGATCGACCCGCGGCGCACGCCGACCTGCGACATCGCCGACCTGCACCTGCCTTTGCGCAGCGGCAGCGACGTCGCGTTGTTCAATGGACTGCTGTCCCATTTGCATGCCCAGGGCTGCGCCGACCAGGGCTTCATCGAGCGGCATACGCAGGGCCTGGATGCCGCGCTGCGCGTTGCACTCGAGGGCGGCGAACTGGAGGCCGTGGCGCAGGCCTGCGGCATCGATGCCCCGCGCCTGCAGGCCTTCTACGAACTGTTTGCCGCGACGCCGCGCGTGGTGACCATGTTCTCGCAGGGCGTCAACCAGGCCAGCAGCGGCACCGACAAGGTCAACAGCATCATCAACTGCCATCTGTATACCGGGCGTATCGGCAAGCCCGGCGCCGGCCCGTTTTCCATTACCGGCCAGCCCAACGCCATGGGCGGGCGCGAGGTGGGGGGGCTCGCCAACATGCTGGCGGCGCACATGGACCTGGACAACCCCAGACACCGGCAACGGGTCCAGGCGTTCTGGGACAGTCCGCGCATCGCCGACAAGACCGGGCTGAAGGCGGTCGAGCTGTTCGAGGCGATCGGGCAGGGCCGGGTCAAGGCGGTCTGGATCATCGCCACCAATCCCCTGGTGAGCCTGCCGGACGCCGACCGTGCGCGCGAGGCGCTGCGGCGCTGCGAACTGGTGGTGGTTTCCGACTGCGTCGCCGACACCGATACGGCCAGGCTGGCGCACGTGCTGCTGCCGGCGCAGGCCTGGGGTGAAAAGTCCGGCACGGTCACCAATTCCGAGCGCTGTATTTCCCGGCAGCGCGCCTTCCTGCCGTCGCCGCCCGAAGCCAAACCCGACTGGTGGGCGATCTGCGAGGTGGCCAAGCGGCTCGGCTACCCGGAAGGCTTCAACTTCAACTCCGCTCAGGAGATCTTTTCCGAGCACGCGCGCCTGTCTGCATTCGAGAACGATGCCGCCCAGGGCGACGAGCGCGTGTTCAACCTGTCCGGGCTGGACGCCTTGAGCGAAGTCCAGTACGACGAGCTGGAGCCGGTGCGCTGGCCGCTGCGGCGCGGTGAGCCGTCCGCGGCGTTTCCGCAGTTTCGCTTCACCACCCCGGATGGACGCGCCCGCTTCGTGCCGACCGTGCCGCGCCCGCCGGTCAACGCGCCGGACGAGGAGTTTCCCCTGGTGCTCAACACCGGCCGGGTACGCGATCAATGGCATACCATGACGCGCAGCGGCCGCTCGCCACGGTTGTCGCCGCATCGGCCGGAGCCCTTCGTCGAGGTGCATCCGCAGGACCTGCTGGCCTACGGCCTGCGTGACGGCGAGCTGGCCCGTATCTCCTCGCGCTGGGGCGCGGCGGTGGCACGGGTGCAAGCCAGCGGCGAGCAGCGGCGCGGCAACCTGTTCCTGCCGATCCATTGGAGCGATGCATTCGCCGCCGATGCGCGCGTCGGCGCGCTGGTGAATCCGGTGGTCGACCCGGTGTCCGGCGAACCCGAGTTCAAACACACGCCGGCGCGGATCGAAGCGTTCGCGGTGGATTGGTACGGCTTTGTGCTGGTGCGCGATGTGCTGAACGCCACAGACCTGGCGGAGTTGGCGTATTGGGCGCGTGCTTCCGGCGCGCAGTTCCAGCGCTATGAAATCGCCAGCCGCGGTGCCGAACAGGATTGGCCGGCCTGGGCCCGCGCGCACCTGTCGGGCCGGGGCGACTGGCTGGATTACGCGGATGCTTCCGCCGGCGCCTATCGCGCCGCCCGTGTGGCGGACGGCCGGCTCGAAGCCTGCATCTTCGTTTCGCCGCGCCCGGACCTGCCGGAACGCGAATGGCTGGGCAGCCTGTTTTCCCGCGAGCGGCTCGAGGCAGGCGAGCGCAGCAGCCTGCTCGCCGGACGCCCGTCCCTGGATGGAGATACCGGCGCCACCGTGTGCGCCTGCTTCGGCGTCGGCCGCCGTACCCTGCAAAAGGCGATCCGCGAACACGGCTGCACCACGCCCAAGCAGCTGGGCCAGCGCCTCAAGGCGGGAACCAACTGCGGTTCCTGCTTGCCGGAACTGCGGCGCCTGATCGAGGAATCCATGGCGGCGGTCGAGTAGGGCAGACTTCGATCGGGCGCAGCGGCTACTGTCGACTGACGGGCCGCAAGGCGTACCGACTATTCCGGCAACTCCGTCCAGCGCAGCATCGAGCCGGCCTCGCATGGCCCTTCGCCGATCGGCACCCAGGCCAGCACCCGGGCCGAGGCCAGATTGCTGAGCATGTGGGAATCCTGCCTGGGTAAGGGCTGCAGCAGGGCGGTGCCGTCGCCGGAATATTCAAGCTGCATGCGCAGCAGGCGCACCCGTTGCTCGTCGCGCTCGACGGCCTGCGCCAGCCGCCCCGTATGCCAGATGGGACCGGGCTGGGCCGCGCCTTCCAGGCAGTCCAGGGCGCGGCGCACGTGCAGCGCCAGACTGATCAGTACGGCACCCGGATTGCCGGGCAGGGCGAGGTGGACGCGGTTGTCGCGCACGCCGAAGAACAGCGGCTTGGCCGGTTTCTGCGCCACCTTCCAGAACACCCGGCGCAGCCCCAGGGCTTCGGCGGTGGCCGGCAGGAAGTCGTGGTCGCCGACCGAGGCGCCGCCGGCGCTGAGCACCAGGTCGGCATCGCTGCAGGCCCGCTCCAGGACATGCCTGACCACGAAGGGATCGTCGCGGACGTGTTCGATCACCGGCGCGGGATAGCCCCAGCGCTGCAGCACGGCCCCGATCAGCGGACCGTTGCTGTCGTGGATTTCCCCGGCCTTCAGGGCGGTCCCGGCCGGGCGCACCTCGTTGCCGGTGATCAGCACATGGATGCGCGGCTGGCGCGTCACGCGCAGCTGGTGCTGGCCGGCGTTGACCAGGGAGGCCAGCAGGCCCGGTGTGATGCGCTTGCCGGCGGAGGCGATGGCGTCGCCGCGCCGCAGTTCCTCGCCGCGCCAGCGGACGTTGCGGTGCCGGGGCCAGGCTTCCGTGAACAGCAGCGCGCCGGCTTCCAGCACGGCGCGTTCCTGCGGCAGTACCGTATCCGCTCCGGGCGGCAGGGGCGCGCCGGTGAAAATGCGCGCAGCGCCCCGCGCGGGCAACTCCGGCAGGTCTTCATGGGCTCCTGCTCCCAGGTGCATGCCGACCGGCAAGCGCACCGGAACGGCGGCGTTCGCGGCCGCCGCGTCGGCGGCGCGGAAGGCGTAGCCATCCATCGCGCTCTGGTCGAAGCGGGGCAGGTCGGTCGCGGACATCACCTCTTGTGCCGGCACCCGGTGCAGCGCCTGGGCCACCGGCACGGATTCCGAAGGCAAGGCCTGCAGGTTCTGCGCGTAGGCGGCCAGCGCGTCTTCGAGCGAGATCAAATCGGCTCCTTCCACTGCGATAAAAGCGACTCGGCCATCGTCCATTCCTCCGGCGTATTGAGACTCCAGGCCCAGCGCGGCCAGTCCGAGTAGTCAGCCTCGGCGACCCGGTAGCGATCCTGCCACAGCCGCGGCGCGTCGCCGCCCTGGTCCAGGAAATCCAGCAGCTCCGGCAGCAGCCGGCGCGGCAGCAGGCAGCATAGCGGCTGCCGTCCCTGGCCGTCGTGGACCACGGCCAGGTCGGCTCCGCTCCTGTGCAAGGCCGTGCGCAGGCGGGACAGCAGGTCGGGCGGCAGCAGCGGCGCATCGCCGGGGACGCACAAGACCCACTTGGTGCCGGCGGCGGCCAGGCCGGCGGCCACGCCGGCCAGCGGCCCGCGCCCGCGATAGGCGCCGTCATCGACCATCGGGTCGCCGTAGGCGGCGTAGGCTTGTGCCTGGCGGTTGGCGACCAGCACCAGTGCATCGACCTGCGGCCGCAGCCGCTCGATCAGGCGTTCCAGCAGCGGCCGGCCGAGAAAGTCCCGCAAGGGCTTTTCCGTTCCGCCGAGTCGGCTGGCGTTGCCGCCGCAAAGAATCACCGCTGTCGTTCCTTGCATAGCGGTATTGCGCTGCTTTGGAGGCTGCCAGTCAAGCCTGAGCCAAATCCTGGGTTATCCTTGCGGCGAGGAAAGGAGAAATCGATGCTCGATCTCGGCCTGCCCGGAGACGTGGCGCAAGGTCTGGAAGCTTTTCTGGCGTCCGCGAGGACCGCATTGGCCGACCACTTGGTCGCCGCGGCCTTGTTCGGCTCGGCAGCGGAGGGCCGCTTGAGAGCCACGTCGGACATAAACCTGATGCTGGTGCTCGCGCAATTCGAACCAGCACGCATCCGGGAACTGCGCGAACCTCTGCGCCTGGCGCACGCGACCATAGGCGTGTCGGCTATGTTGATCCTGGAGAGCGAACTGGCGACGGCAAGCGAGGCCTTTGCGGTCAAGTTCGCCGACATTCGCGAACGCCATAAGGTACTCCTGGGGCCCGACCTGTTCTCCGCGTTTGCGCCGACGCGGGATTCCATGCTGCGGCGTCTGCGTCAGATCCTGCTCAATTTCGTGCTGCGCACGCGCGAACGCTATGCATTGAGCGGTTTGCGCGAAGAACAACTGGCGCTGCTGGTCGCCGACGCGGCGGCCCCGCTGCGCTCGGCGGCTGCAATGATTCTGGAACTGGAAGGCCGTGCCGCAGACTCGCCCAGGGCCGCGCTTGAAGCGCTGGCCGGAGAACTCGACCCCGCTGCCTGGCGCAACGCGCTCGACAGCCTGCCAAAGGCGCGCGAGCACGGTACGCTGCCCCATGGCGAGGGCGAGCCCGCGGTGCTGCAACTGATTGAACTGGCGCAGGCTATGCTGCAGCGAACCGCAAGCCTGTCCTGATCCGTCCATGAACCCTTTGGATCTGCGCGGACCTGGGTTTCTGGCGTTCTACGCCGTGCTCAGCGTCTGTGTCCTCGGATGGAGTTGGTGGCGCGTGCGCGGCCGTGAAAGCGGGCAGAGCCCCAGGCTTTCCGACCTCACCGCCGACCCCTATCGGATCGCATTCTTGCGCGGTGGCGAGGTGGAGCTGGTTCGCGTCGCGATCTTCAATCTTGTCGATCGCGGCCTTCTCGACTGCAAGCGGGGCAAGCTGGGCGTAACGCGTGCCGACGCCGCCGCATTGCTGCGGCGGCCGCTCGATCGCGCCATCATTTCAGCCTGTGCGGCGGGTGGCAGCTTGCGCGCGGTGAGCCGGCACGCGGCGGTTCAAGGCGCCTGCGCCGAATACGCCGCCGATATGCGGCAGCGCGGCTTGATCGTGGACGCTGTGGAACATCGTGCCCGGATGCGGATTTTCGGCATCGCCCTGGCATTGCTGCTTGGCGTCGCCGGCGCCAAACTGATACTGGCGCTGGCACGTGGCCACACCAATGTCGTATTGCTGCTCATGTTTGCCTTTTTCACCTGCTTTCTTGAGCACCGCATCTGCGGCAAGCAGAGGACGCGGCTAGGCGATGCCAGCTTGTCCGGTCTGCGCATCCTGGTACAACGGCTGCGCCGGCGCTCAATGCAGCTTCGGGCCGGCGGCGCCTCTAACGAGGCGCTGCTGCTGGCTGCGGTGTTCGGCCTCACCGCTTTGCCTGCCGCGGCATTCCCGTTCCTTGGACAGTTGTTGCCGGGTTCGGCGAGCCGGGGTGGGAATTCCGGTTCCTGCGGATCGTCCTGCGGTTCCTCCTCTTGTGGTGGGGGATGCGGCGGCGGCGGTTGCGGCGGCTGCGGCGGCTGAAGGAGAACCATGCGCGACCGGGTAGGGCTGGGCTGGCGCGGCGAACTTGCCGCCTCGATCTTCGAGCACCTCGAAGCCATCGAGGTGCTCGAAGTTATCGCCGAAGACTGGTTGCACCTGGCCCGGCGCAAGCAGGCGGCGCTAAGGGCGGTCGCTTGCGAGAGGCCCTTGCTGTTGCACGGCGTGTCGCTGGGGCTGGCGTCCAGCATCCCGGTGCACGATCGCCGTCTCGCGTGCATGGCTCGTTTGTACGAAACCGTGCGGCCCGAAGCATGGTCGGAGCACCTCGCATTCGTCCGTGCCGGCGGCATCGAGATCGGACATCTCGCGGCGCCGCCGCGCACGCCCGCCACCATCGAAGGCGCCTGCGACAATATCGCGCGCGCCGCGCGCGCCATCGGCGCCACGCCGGTCCTGGAGAACATCGCCACGTTGATCGAGCCGCCGGCCAGCACGCTGGACGAGCCCGCATGGACCAGCGCGATCCTGCGCAACTGCGCAGCGCCGATGCTGCTGGATTTGCACAACCTCTATGCCAACGCACTGAATTTCGGGCGCGATCCGGCGCAGATGTTGGCGGAGATGCCACTGCAACGCGTCGCCGTGGTGCATCTTTCGGGCGGGCACTGGCTCAAGCCGGAACATGCGCCAGCGCGCTTGCTGGACGATCATCTGCACGATGTACCGGAGGCGGTATTCGAGCTTCTGGAATTGCTCGCGCAGAGCGTTCCGCAACCGCTCAGCGTGATTATCGAGCGAGACGGCAATTTCCCCTTGTTCGAGCGGCTGCTGGCGCAGATGGATCAGGCTCGCGCGGCGCTGGGAAGAGGCCGCGCGGCGCGCGCCTTGAGGGAAGCTGCGTGAGCGCGCCGGCGGTCGAACAGCTGTTGGCGCAGCTGTATACCGACGCGGCAATCAGGCGCCGCTTCATTGCGAACCCGCGGGAGGTGGCGCGGCTGGGGGGCCTGGATGCAGCCGAGGCCCAGGCCATGGCTGCGATCGACCTCGCGGATCTGAGGCTGGCGGCGCGCAGCTATGCTCACAAGCGTGCCGGTCGGTCTCGAGGGAAGGGACTTCTGGCCTGGATGACGCGGCGTCTTGCGCCGCGGCAAGTTCCAGAGCTTTAAGCGGAAAGCCGCGCCAGCAGCGCCGAGATGCCGGGCTGGCGGGCTTTGGGGTCTTCAAATTCGCGGGCGATGATGTTGAGGCGCTGCTGGCCTTCGAGTTTGTAGACCTTGGGCTGGGCCTGGATCAGCTTGATCAGCTTGACCGGTTCCAGCTTGGGCTGCGGGCCGAAGTCGAGCGTGGCGGACTTGGCGCCGATGCGGATCCTGGCCAGGCCCAGTTGTTCGCCCTGTTGGCGCAGGCGCGCGGTTTCGAACAGGTATTCGGCTTGCGGCGGCAGCAGGCCGAAGCGGTCGATCATCTCGACCTTGAGCTCATCCAGCGCATGTTCCTCGCGGGTTTCGGCGATGCGCTTGTACAGCACCAGGCGGGTGTGCACGTCGGGGACATAGCTGTCCGGGATCAGCGCCGCCACGCCCAGGTCCACCTCGCAGGCGGCGTGGCCGAACGGCGCGTCGTCGATGCGGCCGGAGCGCAGCGCACGCACCGCGTCGGCCAGCAGCTCGGCGTACAGGGTGAAGCCCACTTCCTCGATCTGGCCGGACTGGTTTTCGCCGAGCAGTTCGCCGGCGCCACGGATTTCCAGGTCGTGCGTGGCCAGCACGAAGCCGGAGCCGAGCTCGCCCAGCTCCTCGATCGCTTCCAGGCGCCTGGATGCGTCCATCGACAGGGCACGCTTGCTGGGTACCAGCAAATACGCGTAGGCGCGATGGTGGCTGCGGCCGACGCGGCCGCGCAGCTGGTGCAGCTGCGCCAGTCCGAGGTGGTCGGCGCGGTCGATGAGGATGGTGTTGGCGGTCGGCACGTCGATGCCGGACTCGATGATGGTGGTGCAGACCAGGATGTTGAAGCGACCGTGGTAGAAGTCGAGCATCACCTGCTCCAGCTCGCGCTCGCGCATCTGGCCGTGGGCGAAGCGCACGCGGCCTTCCGGCACCAGCTGCTGCAGATCGGCGGCGAAGCGCTCGATGCTGCGCACCTCATTGTGCAGCACGTACACCTGGCCGCCGCGGCGCAGCTCGCGCAGGCAGGCTTCGTAGACCAGGGCGTTGTCCCACTCGGCGACGAAAGTGCGGATCGCCAGGCGCGAGGCCGGCGGGGTGGCGATGATCGACAGATCGCGCAACCCGGCCAGGCTCATGTTGAGGGTGCGCGGGATGGGGGTGGCGGTGAGCGTGAGCAAATGGACTTCGGCCCGCAGGTTCTTCAGCCGCTCCTTGTGGCGCACGCCGAAGCGGTGCTCCTCGTCCACCACCACCAGGCCCAGGTCCTTGAAGCGCACGTCGTCTTGCAGCAGACGGTGGGTGCCGATGACGATGTCGATCCTGCCTTCGCGCAGTTCCTGCAGCAGGGCCGTCTGCTCCTTGGTGGTACGCATGCGCGACAGGCCGGCGATGCGCAGCGGCCAGTCGGCGAAGCGGTCGCGGAAATTCTTCTCGTGCTGCTGCACCAGCAGCGTGGTCGGCGCCAGCACGCAGACCTGCTTGCCGGCACGGGCCGCGGTGAAGCAGGCGCGCAGCGCCACCTCGGTCTTGCCGAAGCCGACATCGCCGCAAACCACGCGGTCCATCGGCTTGCTGCCGGCGAGGTCGGCCAGCACGGCGTCGATGGCTTTCTGCTGGTCCAGCGTGGGCTGGAACGGGAAGCCCTCGCAGAAGCGGGCGTAGTCGGTTTCATCGAAGCTCAGCGGCGTGCCGGACT